>DATMBJ010000206.1:0-65573 GCA_035559315.1 Actinomycetota bacterium | reverse complement strand
GGGAACACGGGGAGGCGTAACATCCGACCTGGCCCGGAGGTGATCGGTGGCTGCGATCGGCATCGTGGTCAACCCGGTCGCCGCTCACGACGTGCGCCGGCTGACGTCGTTGGCGCGCACCGTGGACGTCCACGAACGGGTGAACGCGGTGGCGCGCGTCCTGGGAGGTCTCGCCGCCCTCGGACCGGTCGAGGTCCGCTACATGCGGGAGCCCGCGTCGATCGTGCCGCGCGCGTCCGAGGCCCTCGCGGCGGTCGCCCCGGCGGCGGCCGCGTCGCTCGCCCTCGTGCCCGCGGAAGCCCCGGAGGCGAGGGACGCGGCGGGCACCACGGCGGCCGCCCGCGCCATGGCTCGCGCCGGCCTGGCCTGCCTGATCACCCTCGGCGGGGACGGGACCAACCGGGCGGTGGCGGCGGGGTGGCCCGACGCGGTGCTGCTCCCGCTGCCGGGCGGGACGAACAACGTCCTCGGCCTCCCCCTCGAGCCGACGGCCGTCGGCCTGGCCGCCGCGCTGTACGCCGCGGCCCCGGGGCGGATGCGCCGGCACCTCCGGCCCGCGGGGTGCCTGGAGATCCTGTTCGAGGACCGACCCGCGCTCATCGCCCTGGTGGACGTGGCCCTGGTGGCTGGGGCGTGGACGGGGGCGCGCGCGATGTGGGAGCCGGCGCTCCTGCGGCAGGCCGTGGTGGCCCGGGCCGATCCCGCGGTGACGGGGCTGGCGGGCCTCGCGGGCGCGCTCGCGCCGGCGGACGGTCGGGACCTGCGCGCCCTCCACCTGCGGTTCGGCCCCCCGGGCCGGCCCGTGCTGGCCTCGCTGGGTCCCGGCGTGCCGGTCCCGATCGCCGTCCGGAGCTGCGAGGTGCTTGGAGCCGGCGACGAGGCGGTCCTGGGGCCGGGGCCGGGCGTCGTCGCGGTCGACGGGGAGCGCGAGGTCGTCCTCGGCCCGGGTGAGGTGGTCCGGGTGAGGCTCTCCGCGCGCGGCCCGTCCCTGCTCGACGCCCGCGAGGTGCTCCGGGCGGCCGCGGAGCGGGCGGGAGACGAGGGAGGACGCGAGGAGGTGGTGCCCGGGGGGTGAGCCAGGAGGACCCTGCGACGGACCCCGCACGGAAGCGATGGAGGGAGCGAGATGCCACCGAACGAGGTCCTGAGGGAGATGCACCGGCAGATGGTCCGGATCCGGCTCTTCGAGGAGACCATGCAGCAGGTCTACCTCGAGGGGAAGACGCCGGTCTTCGACATCGCCGCCGGACCCGTGCCCGGCGAGATGCACCTCGCCGCCGGGCAGGAGCCGGTGGCGGTCGGGGTGTGCGCCCACCTGCGCCCATCCGACGCGGTGACCGCGACGCACCGCCCGCACCACATCGCGCTGGCCCACGGCATGGACATGAAGGCCATGGCCGCCGAGATCTTCGGGAAGGAGACCGGCCTGGGCCACGGCAAAGGCGGGCACATGCACCTCTTCGATCCCGACACGAACTTCGGCTGCAGCGGGATCATCGCGGAGGGGATGCCCACCGCCGTGGGGCACGCGCTGGCCTTCAAGAAGCTCGGGAAGGACGCCATCGCGGTCTCGTTCTTCGGGGAGGGGGCGGCGAACCAGGGTGCCTTCCACGAGTCGCTGAACCTGGCGGCCCTGTGGACGCTGCCCGTGGTGTTCGTCTGCGAGGACAACGCCTGGGCCATCAGCGTCCCCAAGGAGAAGTCCACGGCCATCCCCAACAACAGCGACCGGGCGAGCGCCTACGGGATCCCGGGGGTCCTGATCCCCGACAACGACCCGGTCGCGATCTACGAGGCGGCGGGGGAGGCCGTCGAGCGAGCCCGCAGGGGAGGGGGCCCCACGCTGATCGAGGTGAAGACCGACCGCCTCTTCGGCCACTTCGAGGGCGACCCGCAGGTCTACCGGACCAAGGAGGAGCTGGAGCGCCTGAAGGAACGGGACGCGGTGCGTCGGTTCGAGGCTCGGCTCGTCGAGACCGGCGTCCTCACCGAGGACGAGGCCCGGCGGGTCTGGGAGGCGGCCCGGGCCGAGGTGGATGAGGCGATCGCCTTCGCGAGGGAGAGCCCCTACCCGGCGCCGGAGAGCGCGCTGGAGCACGTGTTCGCCTGAGGACGAGGAGGGCAGCGGCGATGGCGACGCAGACGGAACGCCTGCTCACGACCGCGAAGGCCATCTCGGAGGCCATCGCCCAGGAGATGGAGCGGGACCCCACGGTCTTCGTCATGGGGGAGGACGTGGGCGTCTACGGCGGCATCTTCGGGGCCACCGAGGGCCTCCTGGCCAGGTTCGGGCCGGAGCGGGTCATGGACACGCCGATCTCGGAGACCGGGTTCATCGGGGCCGCGGTGGGGGCCGCGCTCTCAGGCATGCGCCCCATCGTGGAGCTGATGTTCGTGGACTTCTTCGGCGTGTGCATGGATCAGATCTACAACCACATGGCGAAGATCCACTACTTCTCGGGGGGCAGGCTCAAGGTGCCCGTGGTCCTCACCACCGCCACGGGCGGCGGGTACAGCGACGGGGGCCAGCACTCGCAGACCCTCCACGGTACCTTCGCCCACCTGCCGGGTCTCAAGGTCGTGCTGCCCTCCACCCCCTACGACGCCAAGGGGCTGATGATCTCGGCCATCCGGGACGACAACCCGGTCCTGTACATGTTCCACAAGGGGCTGATGGGCCTGGGGTGGATGACCCCGAACCCTCGGGCGACCGGGCCGGTCCCGGAGGAGCCCTACACGGTCCCCATCGGCGTGGCCGACGTCAAGCGGGAGGGGAGCGACCTCACGATCGTGGCCGTCTCCCTGATGGTCCACCGGGCGCTCGACGCGGCCGAGCAGCTCGCCGCCGAGGGGATCGAGGCCGAGGTCCTCGACCTGCGGAGCCTGGTGCCCCTCGACCGGGAGGCCATCCTGCGCTCGGTCCGGAAGACCCACCGGCTGCTCGTGGTCGACGAGGACTACCAGAGCTTCGGGATGTCCGGCGAGGTCATCACCACGGCGGTGGAGGGGGCCTTCGACCACCTCGACGCTCCGCCGGCGAGGGTCGCCTACCCCGACGTGCCGATCCCGTACAGCCGGCCGCTGGAGCAGTTCTGCCTGCCGAACGCGGAGAAGATCGCGCAGGCGGCGCGGAGGCTGCTGGGGAAGTGAGGACGGGCCGCCCGGGGGTGCCTGGCTCGGGCTCGGCGCCCCCGGGCGGCCGGCCCACGTTCGAGGAGCACCGGGATCCATGCGCGAGGTCTTGATGCCGAGGCTGTCGGACGAGGAGGAGGAAGGGGTCCTCGTCACCTGGTTCGTCCAGCCGGGCGCCACCGTGCGGGAGGGCGACCTCCTCGCCGAGGTGCAGGTGCTGAAGGTGAGCGCCGAGGTCGTGGCCCCGGTGAGCGGCACGGTCGAGCTCCGGGCCCAGCCGGGTGAGGTGGTGCCGCAGGGGGCGGTGATCGCCGTGATCCGCGAGCCCGAGGAGGCGGCCGCCGCGCAGCCGGCGGTCGTCGCGGAGGCCGCACCGGAGCCGGCACCTCCGGTCGAGCCGGCAGCCGGCGCCGAGCGGGCGGCACCGGCCGGACCGGGCGTGGTCCCGTCCACCATCCCGGCGTCCCCAGCCGCCCGACGGCTGGCCCGGGAGCTCGGGGTGGACCTCTCCACGGTCCGAGGGACCGGACCGGGCGGCCGGATCGTGGAGGAGGACGTCCGGAGGGCGGCGGGCGCAGCGGCGCCGGGCCCGCCGGCCCGGGTCGAGCCCATCACCCCGATGCGGCGCGCGATCGCCGAGCGGCTCCACGGCCACCTCGCCGCCACCGCGCAGGTCACCCTCACCGCGGAGGCCGATGTCACGGCGCTGGCCCAGGAGCTGGAACGGTTGTCCGTGGCGTCGGGCCGACGGGCGTCCTACACCGAAGCGGCGGTGCGGGCCGTCGCCCTCGCCCTCCGCGAGCATCCGCGCCTCGGGGGGCGTTGGACCGAGGAGGGGATCGTGCTCCCGGACCGGCTGGACGTGGGGGTGGCGGTCGCGCTCGACGATGGCCTCGTGGTCCCGGTGATCCGGGCCGCCGATACGAAGGACCTGGGGGAGCTGGGCCGGGAGGTGGCCGAGCTCGCCGAGCGGGCCCGCAAGGGTGCGCTCGCGCCGACCGACCTGGAAGGGGGCGTGTTCAGTGTCACGAACCTTGGCGCGTACGGCGTGGACGCGTTCACCCCGCTCCTGAACCCGCCGCAGACCGCGATCCTGGGGCTCGGCCGCGCGCGGCCGCGCCCGGCGGCGGTCGAGGGCCGGGTCGAGGTGCGCACGCTGATGGTCCTTTCCCTCACCTTCGACCACCGGGTCGTGGACGGGGCGCCTGCCGCGGCCTTCCTCCGCACCGTGGTGTCGCTCCTCGAGGCGCCGGACCGGCTCACGGCGAGCCCGGGGTGATCCGGCCCGGTCGCCGCCGAGGGCGATCGGGGCTCGGCCGCGCGCCCCGTCCCGGCGTAGGCTCGAGGCATGCGGGCGTGGGGAGGAGCCGGCCGGGCGGGCCGGTCGCCCATGCTCGCGGGTCGCCGTGGACCCGGGGCGACCCCGGGCGGGATCCGGTGGGCGGGCTCGGCCCTGCGGAGGGCCGGACGGCGGACGAACCTCGCCCTCGCCGCGCTGCTGGCGCTCGCCCTCGGGACCGGCGCCCTGGGGTTCGCGGTCGGGCAGCCCTGGGTCCGGTGGGTCCTGGTCGCGCACGGCGGCGCCGGCCTCGCCATCGTCCTCCTGGCCCCGTGGAAACAGGCCATCGCCCTCCGCGGCCTCGCCCGCGCTCGCCCGGGGGCCTGGGCCTCGGTGGCCCTGGCCGCGGTCCTCGCCGTCGTGGTCCTCACAGGCCTCTTGCACCTCGCCGGGCTCCCGCGTTCCATCGGGGGGCTCTCCCCGATGCAGCTCCACGTCGGCGCAGCGCTGGCCTCGGTCCCCCTGGCCGCCTGGCACGTCCTCGCGCGCCCGGTCCGGCCTCGGCGGACCGACCTCTCGCGGCGCGCGGTGCTCCGCGCCGGCCTGCTCCTCGGCGGGGCGGGGGTCGCGCTGGCGGGGGCGGAGGGCCTGGCGAGGGCCCTCGCGCTCCCGGGGGCGGACCGGCGGTTCACCGGCTCCCACGAGGCCGGCTCGTTCGACCCGGCGGCGATGCCGGTCACGCAGTGGCTCGACGACCCCGTACCCGAGATCGACCCGGGCGGGTACCGGCTCGTGGTCCGGGACGCGGACGGGGAGCGCGGGATCAGGTACCCGGAGCTCGCGGCGTTCCGGGACCGGGCGCGGGCCGTCCTCGACTGCACCGGCGGGTGGTACGCGGTGCAGGACTGGGAGGGCGCGTGGCTCTCACGGCTCGTGCGGCCCGGCGCCGCCCGGAGCCTGGTCGTGCGCTCGGCCACTGGATACGCGCGGCGGTTCCCGGTCGGGGACGCCCCGCGGCTCCTGCTCGCGGTGCGGGTCGGCGGACGGCCGCTCTCCGCCGGCCACGGTGCACCGGCCCGGTTGGTGGCGCCCGGCCGGAGGGGGTTCTGGTGGGTGAAGTGGGTGACGCGGATCGAGGCCGACGGAGCTCCCTGGTGGTGGCAACCCCCGTTCCCCCTGACGTGAGGCGGAGCGGGCGCGCCGCGGCCGGCGAGGCCTCCCCCAGGAACCGGTTCGCCGCGCGCCTCTTCGCCGGGATCGCCGGGGAGTACGAGGCGATGGGGGCCCTCCTCTCCCTCGGGCAGGACCCGCGATGGCGCCGGTTCCTCGTCTCCCGGGCCGGCGTGGCGCCCGGCGCCCGCGTGCTCGACGTGGCGACCGGCACGGGGCTCGTCGCGCGGGAGCTGGCCCGCCGGGGCGCCCGCGTCGTGGGGCTCGACCAGAGCGAGGCCATGGTGGCGGAGGCCGTCCGCCGTGCGCGCCGGGCGGGGTTCAGCGGACGGCTCCGGTTCGTCCTGGGCCGGGCGGAGCGCCTGCCGTTCCCGGACGGGGCGTTCGACGCGGTCACGTTCACCTACCTCCTCCGGTACGTGGACGACCCGGAGGCGACCGTCGCCGAGCTCGCGCGGGTGCTCCGGCCCGGCGGCAGGCTCGTCGGGCTCGAGTTCTCCGTGCCGGAGCACGCGGCGCTCCGCCTGGGGTGGCTCGCGTACACGCGGGGTGTGCTGCCCGCCGTGGGCCTCCTCGTGTCGCCGGCGTGGTACCGCGTGGGGCGGTTCCTCGGGCCGAGCATCTCGGCGTTCCACCGGAGCTTCCCCCTGCCCGAGCAGGTCCGGTGGTGGCAGGCGGCGGGGATCCGCCGGGTCCGCACCCGGCCGCTGAGCCTGGGGGCGGCGCTCGTGACCTGGGGGATGAAGGGCGGTGGGTGAGGGCCGGAGCCGCCCGGGGGACCCCGATCGCCCGGGCCCGGGGGACGCCGAACGCGGGGGCCCGGGGGACGCCGAGCGCCCGGGCCCTCGGGAGACCGAGCGCCCCGCCTTCTACGCGCTCGCCCCGGGGGGCTGGCGGGACTGGTGGACCGTGCTCCACCCGCCGTACACGCTCTGGCACCTCTCATACGTGGCGATCGGGGCGGCGACCGCGCCGAGGGTCGACCTGCCCTGGCTCGGCGAGACGCTGCTCGCCTTCTTCCTCGCGGTGGGGGTGGCCGCCCACGCCCTGGACGAGCTCCACGGGCGGCCGCTCCGGACCCGGATCCCCGACCGGGTGCTCCTCGTCGCGGCGGCCCTCGCCCTGGCCGGCGCGGCCGCCCTCGGGCTCCACGGCGCCCTCCGGGTCTCGCCCTGGCTCCTCGCCTTCGTGGCGTCCGGGGTGTTCCTGGTCCTCGCCTACGACCTGGAGCTCGGCGGCGGGCGGTTCCACACCGACGCCTGGTTCGCGGCGGCCTGGGGCGCCTTCCCGGCCCTCGTGGGGGCCTTCGTCCAGACCGCGCGCATCACGCCCGCGGCCCTCGCGGCCGCCGCGGGATGCGCGGCGCTCTCGGCGGCCCAGCGGGCGCTCTCCGCCGAGGCCCGGCGGATCCGACGGCGGGCGGTCCTGGTCCGGGGCGAGGTGGTCCTGGACGACGGGAGCAGGGAGGAGATCGGGGCCGCCACGCTCCGGCGCGCGCCCGAGCGAGCGCTGCGGGCGCTCTCGGCGGCGGTGCCGCTCCTCGCCGCGGGGCTGGTGCTGGCCCGCGCGTAGCGGCTAGGGGACCTCGGGGTAGTGGAGCGGCGCCCCCGGGACCTCCGCCTCGGTCACCACCAACGCCCACCCGCCGAGCGAGGAGACCACCATCCGGTCGAGGTGGGGGCCGGCGAACGCGACGTTCGCCGGCTGGTTCAGGACGACGCCGTCGGGATCCTCCACCCACACCTCCGGTCGACCCCCGGCCGGGATCCGCCAGATCCGATCCGGCCGGTAGCAGCCGACCCACATCGTCCCGTCGCGGTCCAGGGCTACCCCGTCGGGTTGGGATCCCGCGAGGTCCGCCGCCACCTCGGCGGCGCCGGCCGATCCGTCGGCGAGGATCGGGATCCGCAGGACCCGCCGGGCGCGGGACTCGACCAGGAGGAGCGCGTCGGCCTCGAGCGAGAGGCAGCAGCCGTTGGGGAACGCCCCGAACGCCGCCGTCCAGACCTCCGTCGCGCCGCCCGGGGCGACCTTGAACACGCACCCGTCGTCCCGGCCCCACTCGCCGGAGTCGGTGACGTAGAGGTTGCCCTCCGGGTCGAACGCCGCGAAGTTCGGGACGCGGAGGGGCCTCTCCGGCGTCCCCGTCGAGTACGTCTCCCGCTCCCCGCTCGCCGGGTCGAGCCGGACCACCTCGCCGCGGGCCATGTCGCAGCAGTAGAGCCGTCCCCGGCCGTCCAGCGCCAGGCCGTAGAGGAACCCGCCCGTGGATCCCACCTCCTCCACCGATCCGTCGAGCGAGACGCGGTAGACCTGGCCGGCCTCGCCCCCTGCGTAGAGCCGGCCATCGGGCCCCCAGGCGATCCCCTCCGGGTGGTCCAGGCCGTCGGCGAGCGTCGCGAACCGTTCGAGCACGCCGCGCATCCTAGGCGCTGCACGGGGCGGGCCGCCAGGCCGAGGCAGGCCCTCGCCTCCCGGGGACCGCGGCCCGACGGCCCCAGGAGGAGGTCGCCGCCCCCGAGGGGAGGGGCCCGAGCCGGCGGGTCGATGGCGTCGGCCGGGCACGCCACCCCGGCTGCGCCGGGGCGCGATGGCCGCCGATCCGGTTGTCCGGAACCCACAGCGGGCCCCCCGGCGTTCGTGCCGTCCGGCCATGGCCTGGCGGAGGCTGGCGTGCTAGCCTCCGCGCACCTGGCTGAGGGAGGGGGGCCATGGAACGGCGACGGGATCCCTGGGCGGCGCGGATCGCGCGGCGCGACTTCCTTCGGTACGCGGCGGTGGTCGGGGGCGCGGGGGTCCTGGCCGCGTGCCGCCGGGCGACGCAGCCCGGAGGCGGCGCGACGGAGGCGCCCGGCGCTGCGATCCCGCCGATCGAGGAGGAGCCGGGGAACCTCCACATCTTCGACTGGGCGGGTTACGAGGTCGAGCCGCTCTGGAAGCCCTACGCGAAGGCCTTCCCCGACGCCCGGCCGACCTGGACCGTGTTCAAGGACGACGACTCGAGCTTCGCGAAGGTGGCCGCCGGGGCCCGGTTCGACGTCGCCCACCCCTGCGGGTACCGGTTCCAGGACTGGGTCGACCTCGGCGTGCTCCAGCCCTGGGACACGTCCCTGATCCCGAACTTCGCGGACCTCAACCCCTCGCTGCAGGCGGCGGGGAACTTCGGCGGGGACCAGTACTTCGTGGTCACGGACTGGGGTTTCGCGGCCCCCATGTACGACGCGGACCGGGTCGAGCCGGCGGAGGACTCCTGGGGCCTCCTCTGGGACGACCGCTACGCCGGGAAGATCTCCTGGTGGGACAGCCTCAACATGTTCATCGTCGCCGCCTACTACCACGGGGTCCCGAACCCGTGGGACATGACCGACGACGAGCTCCAGGAGATGAAGGACTTCCTGATCGACAAGATCGGGCTGGTCCGGTTCCTCTGGGTGGGGACGGAGGTGGACGAGGCCTTCGCCGCGGGCGACATCTGGATCGCCTACGCCTGGCCGGCCTCCTGGGCCATCGCCAGGGGCAACGGCGTGAACGCGGTCTACATGGACCCCAAGGAGGGCAGGACGTCCTGGTACTGCGGGTTCTGCCTGTTCGCCGGCTCGTCGAACTACCACCACGCGCACGCGTACGTCGACGCGTGGGCGAGCGCCCGCTCGGGGCTGTGGCTCGTGAACAACTACTACTACGGGCACACGAACACCCGGGTGGACCTCTCCAAGGTCGATCCCACGCTGATCGAGGCCTTCAGCCTCGACGACCCCGCGGTGCTCGAGGAGCCCAGGACGCACGTCGAGCGGCCCATCCCGCGGCGGGAGCTGTACAACCAGCTGTGGGAAGAGGTGAAGGCGGCCGCGTAGGCGGCGCGCCACGGGCGTGAGCGAGCTGGCCGCCGATCGCCCGGGCGTGGTCGTCCGGGGCGGGGAGCGGGGCCGCGGAACGCTGCTGCTGTCCGCGCCGCCGCTCCTGTTGCTCGGGCTCTTCTTCCTGGCTCCGATCGGGATCATCGCGCTCTACAGCGTCGGGCTCCTCTCGCTGTTCCCGGGCGATGCGCGGTTCACCCTCGACGCGTGGGAGCGGTTCCTCTCCACGGAGTCGATCTACCTCAGGCTGTTCTGGAAGTCCGTCTGGATGGCCCTCGGGGTCTCCGCGACGGTCGTCGTCCTCGCCTACCCCGTGGCCTACTTCCTCGCGCTCGCGGCCGGGAGGCGGCGGTACGTGCTGCTGCTCCTGATCATCGCGCCGTTCCTCACCAGCTTCCTCCTCCGGGTCGTGGCCTGGCGCGTGATCCTCGGGGACACCGGCGTCGTGAACTCCTTCCTCGCCTGGGCGGGGCTCCGCGACCCGGGGAGCCCCGTGTCGTGGCTGATCTACAGCTGGTTCACCGTGGTCCTCGTGCTCGTCTACGTCTGGGTGCCGTTCGTCGCGCTCCCGATCTTCGTGACGCTCGAGGGCCTCGACCGGTCGCTCCTCGAGGCGGCGGCGGACCTCGGCGCCGACAGGTGGACGACGTTCCGCCGGGTCACGCTCCCGCTCTCGCTCCCCGGGGTGATGGCGGCCTTCGTCTTCGTGTTCATCCCCACGATCGGGGAGTTCGTCACCCCCCAGCTCGTGGGCGGGACGAGCGGCTACATGTACGGGCAGGCCGTCTCGAACGCGTTCCTGCAGGGGCTCGACTGGCAGACGGGCTCGGTCCTCGCGCTGTTCCTGCTCGCGGTGGTCGGGGCGCTGATGGCCGCCTTCGGGCGGTTCCTCCAGGTGCGGACGGTGGCGGCGGGATGAGCGATCTCGCGACCTCGCGCGGCGCGCTCCGAGGGCTGCGCGGGTACCTCGGGCTCCTGCTCGCCTACCTCTACGCGCCGCTCGTGATCCTCGTGATCTTCTCGTTCAACGACGCGGTGGTCCCCAGGTTCCCGCTCCGCGGGTTCACGACCCGCTGGTACCACCAGTTCCTGTCGAACCCCGAGCTCCTGGCCTCGCTGCGGCGGAGCGCGGTGGTGGCGGCCTCGTCGGCGGCCGGGGCCGTCGCCCTGGGCCTCCTGGCCTCGGTCGTGCTCGTGCGCCGGCGGTTCCGCGGTCGGTCGGCCTTCGCCGCGCTCGTGCTCTCGCCGCTCGTGATCCCCTACCTGGTGTTCGGCGTCTCGCTCCTGATCCTCCTGAAGACCGTCGACCGGTTCCTGATCGACGCGTTCGGGGTGTTCGTGGGCGAGGGCCTGCACGCCGTGGTCGTGGGGCACGCGGTGGTGTCGCTGCCCTACGCGGTCCTCATCCTCGTCCCGCGGCTCGAGAAGATCAGCGTGTCGCTCGAGGAGGCCGCCCTGGACCTCGGGGCGAACGGCTGGGAGACGTTCCGGCGGGTGACGTTCCCGCTGCTCCTCCCCGCCGTCCTGTCCGCGTACCTCGTGGCCGTGACGATCTCGTTCGACGAGGTGGTGATCGCGTCGTTCCTCGTCGGGACCGAGACCACGTACCCCGTCTACCTCTTCTCGCAGATCCGCTTCCCGACGCTCCTGCCGCAGATGCTCGCGGTGGCCGTGGTGGTGCTCGTGGCCACGCTGGCGGTGGTCGTGGGAGCCGAGCTCGGGCGTCGGGTGGCCGAGCGCCGCCTCGACCTCCCCGAGGCCCGGGCCTGAGGGAGCCAGCCCGACCTGTCGCGACCCGGTACCCTGGGAGGGCATGGGGCGGCCCGCGACGATCGGTGAGCTCCGCGCGGCGGGGTACCCCGACCGCACGGTGAAGGAGGAGCTCCGGGGGAACCTCCTGGCGCGCCTGTCGCGCGGGGGGACGCTGTTCCCGGGGATCGTGGGGTTCGAGGACTCCGTCCTCCCGACCCTGGAGCGGGGGATCCTCGCCGGCCACGATCTGATCCTGCTGGGGGAGCGCGGCCAGGCCAAGACCCGGCTGATCCGCCGGATCGTGGACCTCCTGGACGAGGAGGTCCCGGCGATCGCGGGGTGCGAGGTGAACGACCACCCCTACCGGCCGATCTGCGCGCGGTGCCGGCACCTCGTCGCGGAGGAGGGGGATGCGGTGCCCGTGGCCTGGATCGGCCGCGAGCACCGGTACGCGGAGAAGCTCGCGACCCCCGACACGAGCGTCGCCGACCTGATCGGGGACGTGGATCCGATCCGGGTGGCGGAGGGGCGGTACCTCGCCGACGAGCTCACGATCCACTACGGGCTGATCCCGAGGACGAACCGGGGGATCGTGGCCATCAACGAGCTCCCCGACCTCCCCGAGCGGATCCAGGTCTCGCTCTTCAACATCCTCGAGGAGCGCGACGTGCAGATCCGCGGGTACCGGGTGCGGCTCCCGCTCGACCTGCTCCTGGTGGCCACCGCCAACCCCGACGACTACACGCACCGCGGGCGGATCGTGTCGCCGCTCAAGGACCGGTTCGGGACCCAGGTGCGCACCCACTACCCGGAGAGCCTGGCCGACGAGATCCGGATCATGGACCAGGAGGCCCGGCCCCCGGCGGGGGAGGTCCCGGTCCGGGTGCCGCTCTACCTCAAGGAGGTCCTGGCCGCCCTCACCGCGGAGCTCCGTCGCTCCCCCCACGTGAACCAGCGATCGGGGATCTCGGTCCGGTACTCGATCGGGAACCTGGAGACGCTCGTGGCGGCGGCGGTCCGGCGGGCGGCGCGCACCGGCGAGCCGGAGGCGGTGCCCCGGGTTTGCGACCTCCCGGCCGTCCTCGACGCCTCCCTCGGCCGGATCGAGTTCGACACGATCGAGGAGGGCCGGGAGGGCGAGATCCTCCTCCGCGCGCTCCGGGCGGCGATCCTCGAGGTGTTCCGCCGCCGGCTCGCGGGGTTCGACTTCGGCCCGCTCCTCTCGCGCTTCGACGGCGGGTTCGTGGCCGAGACCTCCGACCTCACCCCGGCCCACGAGGTGCTCCGGCAGTTCGGCGACCTCCCCGGGCTGGCCCGGATGCTCGAGCGGCTGGGGGTGGAGGAGGAGAGCCCGGGCGTCGCGGCCTCGGCGGTGGAGTTCGCCCTCGAGGGGCTCCACCTCTCCCGACGGCTGAACAAGGAGGAGTCGGGGCGGGTCGGCGCCTACCGGTACGCCGCCGGCCCCGCGGACCGCTAGCCCACCGCCGTGTCGAGGGTGCACGCGGCCGTCGGCTTCGGGGTGGTGGCGCTGTTCGCCCTGGGCTGGCTCTGGGGGCTGGCCGCGAAGCTCGTGCGCCGCGAGCCCGGGCCGTGGTTCTGGCGCCTGGTCGCCGTCCAGCAGGTCGCGGCGGGGGGCCAGGCCATCCTCGGCATCGCGCTCTTCGCCCTGGGGCACCGGGTCGTCTCCCCCGGGGTCCTGGGCGGCGTGCGGCACTACGTGTACGGGCTGCTCCCCCTCGTGGTGCTCTGGTTCGCGCACCTCATCGCGCGGGAGGGGAACGCGTCGATGCTCGGGTTCGACCCGCGCAAGCCCGTGGCGCCGTGGGTGCCGTTCGCGTGGGCCTCGTTCATCTGCTTCGGGCTCACGTTCATGGCCCTCTTCACCGGCCTCGGGATCCGCTGACGCGGGGCGGACGCCACGCCGCCGGGCTGGTAGGGTGGATGGGTCCCGAGCGAAGCGCCCCATGGGCGCGGTAAGGAGTCCCCCATGCTCCAGGTCACCGATGCCGCCGTCTCCGTGTTCAAGGAACTGCTCGGCCCCGCGGGCGCCGGGCAGGCCATCCGGATCGAGCCGGTCGAGGGGCCGGGCGGCGAGACCGCGATCAGCTTCTCGGCGGTGCGAGAGCCGCGGGAGGGCGACGCCCCCTCGAAGTCCAGGGACCTCGAGGTCTACGTCGCGCCCGAGCTCGCCCCGGGACTCGAGGACGCGGTCCTCGACGCCCGCGCCACCGAGGGCGGCGCCGAGCTGTTCCTCCGGCTGGCCGGCCCCGAGGAGTAGCGGTCCGGGCAGCGCCCGCCGGCCCCCCGATGCCCCACGGGGCCGCCAGCGGCTCCCGCCGTTCGGCGCCCGTGGCGTAGGCTGGTGGGGATGCGGATCCGGTACTCCCGCTGGGACGGCTCCCAGGACCCCTTCGGGCCGGACCTCTCCGCCGGCGACCTCCTCGACGAGCTCTCCGAGGACATCCTCTCGGGGGCCGGCGTGCAGGCCGCGGTCTCCCGCCTCGTGCGGCGGGGGATGCGCGGGCGGTTCAGCGGGCTCGACGCGCTGCGGGCCAGGCTCCGGGAGGCCCGACGGCGGGAGGAGGAACGGCTCGACCTCCGGGGGCCCCTGGAGGAGCTCCGCCGGGAGCTCGAGGAGATCCTGGAGCGGGAGCGTTCGGCCCTCTCCCTCCGACCCGACGAGGACGCCCGGGCGCGCGAGGCGTTCCTCGACGCGCTGCCGGGGGACCTGCCGGGCCAGCTCCGCGAGCTCACGGGCTACCGGTTCGCCGACCCCGAGGCCCAGGAGCGCTTCGACCGGCTCCTCGAGCGGCTGCGCGAGCAGGTCCTCGGCGCCTACTTCCGGAACCTGGCCGAGGGCCTGCGGAACCTGAGTCC
Organism: Actinomycetota bacterium; assembly: GCA_035559315.1. Classification (GTDB taxonomy): domain Bacteria; phylum Actinomycetota; class UBA4738; order UBA4738; family HRBIN12; genus DATLZM01. The sequence continues at coordinate 51,506 of DATMBJ010000206.1, read as the reverse complement.
CGAGCAGCTCGCGCGGTTCCGCGACATGCTCGCCGAGCTGAACCGGATGATCGAGGACCGCGCCCGGGGGGCCCACACCCAGGAGGACTTCGACCGGTTCATGGAGCGCTACGGGGACCTGTTCCCCGACCGGCCGCGGAACCTGGACGAGCTGCTCGAGGGGATGGCCCGGCGGATGGCGGCGCTCTCGCGGCTCATGGCCTCCCTCACGCCCGAGCAGCGGGCGGAGCTCCAGGCCCTCGCCGAGGGCGTGCTCGCCGACCTCGACCTGGCCTTCGAGGTGGACCGGCTGGCCGCGAACCTCTCGGAGCTGTTCCCGGGGATGCCGTGGGGCGAGCCGGCCCTCGCCGGGGGGGAGGAGGCGATGCCGCTCGCGGCCACCGTCGACGCGCTCGAGCGGCTCCACGACTACGAGGACCTCGACCGCGCGCTCGCCGGCGACTACGCGGGGGCGTCCCTCGAGGACGTCGACGAGGAGGCGCTCCGGCGGACGCTCGGCGAGGAGGCGGTCCGGGACGTCCGCCGCCTGAAGGCGATCGAGCGGGCCCTGGAGCAGGCCGGCCTGGTCCAGCGGCGGGAGGGCCGGCTCGAGATGACCCCGAAGGGGGCCCGCCGCCTCGGCGAGCGGGCGCTGGTCAAGGTGTTCGAGCACCTCCGGCGGGACCGGGAGGGGGCGCACGAGGCCCGCGACCCCGGCGGGGTGGCCGAGCCCACCGGGCAGACCCGCCCCTGGCGGTTCGGGGACGCCGGGCGGATCGCGGTGCAGCGGACCGTGTTCAACGCCGTGCTCCGGGAGGGGCCGGGGCGGTCGCCGCGCCTCTCGCCCGAGGACTTCGAGGTGGTCGAGGCCGAGCAGCGGACCGAGGCCGCCACCGCGCTCCTCCTGGACCTCTCGTTCTCGATGCCGCTCCGCGGGCACTTCGTCCACGCCAAGCGGATGGCGCTCGCGCTCCACGCGCTGATCGAGGGCCGCTACCCCCACGACCGGCTCTACCTGATCGGGTTCAGCGACTACGCGCGGCGGATGGAGCCCCGCGACCTCACGGCCGCCGGCTGGGAGCGGGTGTACGGGACGAACATGCAGCACGCCTTCCACCTCGCCGGGCGCCTCCTCGCCCAGCACCCCCGGGCCACGAAGCAGGTGATCGTGGTGACCGACGGGGAGCCCACCGCGCACCTCGAGGGGGAGGAGGTGTTCTTCTCCTGGCCCCCGGTCCCCGAGACCATCCGGCTCACGCTCCAGGAGGCGATGCGCCTGGCCCGGGCGGGCGTCACGCTCAACGTGTTCATGCTCGAGGACTCCCCGGGGCTCGTGCGGTTCATGGAGCGCCTGGCGCGGCTCACCGCGGGGCGGGTGTTCCTGATGGACGACCGGGAGCTCGGGGCCTTCGTGGTCCGGGACTACGTGGCCCGCCGGTCGCGGCCGTAGGGGACCGTGGAAGACCCCGCGATCGGGACGACCGCCGCCGGAGGGCGCCGCGCCCACCCGGCGGTGCGGGGGCTGCGGTAGGACGCCTGGCCTCACCATCCGAGGGCTGGACCGATGACGTCGCGCCCGGGCCGGGTGCCGCTTGGATACTTCCTCCCGTGCCCGCCGACTGGGACGCCGCCACCTACGACCTGGTCGCCGACCCGATGTTCCGCTGGGGGGTGGAGGTCGTGGGCTGGCTCGACCTCCGGGGCGACGAGCGGGTCCTCGACGCGGGCTGCGGCTCCGGGCGGGTCACCGAGGTCCTCCTGGAGCGGCTCCCGCGCGGCTCGGTGGTGGCCCTCGACCTCTCCCCGGCGATGCTCGAGGAGGCGCAGCGGCGCCTGGCCCGCTTCGGCGACCGGGTGGAGTACGTCCTGGCCGACCTCGCCCGGCCCCTCCCGGTCCGCGGCCGCGTGGACGCCGTCCTCTCCACGGCCACGTTCCACTGGGTCCCTGACCACGACGCGCTGTTCCGGAACCTGGCGGCGGTGCTCCGCCCGGGCGGTCGGCTCGCGGCCCAGTGCGGCGGGGCGGGGAACATCCGCCGAGTGCTCGAGGCGGCCGCCCGGGCCGGGGTCGGGTGGGAGGGCCCCTGGCGGTTCCCGACCGTCGAGGAGACGCGGGCGCGGCTCGAGCGCTCGGGGTTCGCGGACGTCGAGGTCTGGGCGCACGAGGAGCCCACGCGGGTCGAGCCGCGGGAGGCGCTCGAGACCTACCTCCGCACGGTCTGCCTGCGGGCGCACGTGGAACGCCTCCCGCCCGCCGGGCGGGACGGGTTCGTCCGCCGGGCCGCCGAGCTCCTCCCGGGCTCGGAGATCGACTACGTCCGGCTCTCCATCCGGGCCCGCCGCGCACCGTCTCGGTAGCGACGTGCATCCGTGCGGTGGTTCGAACCCGCGGCCCGTCGGGTCCGCGGGAGGAAGGATGGAAGAGGAGGTGTGGAAGGTGGAGTACGTCAGGACGATCGCGCTCGATGCGCCCTACGACGAGGCGGTCCCGAAGGTGAAGGAGGCCTTCAAGGCCCAGGGCTTCGGCACCCTCACCGAGATCGACGTCCGGGCCACGCTGAAGGAGAAGCTCGGCATCGAGGTCGAGCCCTACGTGATCCTCGGGACCTGCAACCCGAACCTGGCCCACCGGGCCCTCGAGGCGGAGCCCGAGCTCGGTGCGCTCCTGCCCTGCAACGTGGTCGTGCGGAGCGAGGGCGGGCGGACCCTCGTGCACGCCCTCGACCCGCTGGTGATGGCGCGGGTCCCGGACAACCCGGCCCTGGGGCCGATCGCGGAGGAGGCCGACCGCCTCGTCCAGGCCGCCCTGGACTCCCTCCGCGCCTGAGCAGAGACGCCCTCGGCTCCCTGCCGCCACGTCCACCGTCCGACGTTCCGGTCAGGCGCACCAGGGGCCTCCATCACCGGGCCGGCCTGGCCCACGCCGGTCAGAACCGGTCGGGCCGGAAGGCCTCGATGGGCACCGAGGGGCGCTCGCCGCCCGCGAGCTCCGCCACCACCTTCCCCGTCGCCGGGGCCTGGGTGAAGCCGAGCGTGCCGTGGCCGGTGGCGAGGATGAGCCCGTCGACGCCGGGGGCGGGGCCGATCACCGGGAGCCCGTCGGCGGTGAGGGGGCGGAACCCGTACCAGGCCTCGCCCCGCCGGAGGTCGGGCGGCTCCCGGAGGACCCGGGCCGCGGAGCGGAGGACGGCTCCGTACCGCCGGGCGTCCAGGCGTTCCTCGAACCCGGCCAGCTCGAGCGTCCCGCCGACCCGGAGGCGGCCGTCCAGGGGCGTGATGGCGACCCGGAGCTCCTCGGCGAGGACGGGGAGCCGGGGCCCCGCCGGGGCGGGCTCCACCGTGCAGGAGTAGCCCTTGGCCGGCTCGAGCGGGAGCCGGATCCCGAGGGGGCGGGCGAGGGCCGGCGTCCAGGCCCCCGCGGCGAGCACGACGAGGTCGGCCGCGAACTCCTCCTCCGGCCCGGAGGCGACGACCCCGCGGACGGCGCCGCCGCGGACGAGGACCCGGCGGACGGGCCGGCCGGGGAGGACCCGGACCCCTCGACGTGCCAGCCCCTCCGCGAGGGACCGGACGAAGGCGAAGCAGTCCCCCACGGCCTGGTCCTCGACGAGGAGGGCCCCGCGGACCTCGGGGGAGAGGGCGGGTTCGAGCTCGCGGGCCTCCCCGCCGGAGAGGACCCGCACCCGGAAGCCCCGGGCGGCGATGGCCTCGGCCTCCTCCTCCGCCCGGCGGAGCCCGGCCGCCGTGAGGTAGACCTGGAGGAGGTCGGAGCGGCGGTACGGGGAGCCGGCCTCGGCGGCGAGGGCGTCGAACAGGTCGAGGCTCGCCCGGCCCAGGGCGGCCATCGCGTCGTAGCCCCGCTCGGCCGCCTCCCGGGTGCAGGCTCGGCGCATCCGGAGGAGGAAGGGGAGGAGGTCGGGACGGGGGCGGACGGCGAAGGGGCTGTCGGGCCGGGGGAGGTGCCGGAGGGCCTCGGCCACGGCCCCCGGCGCCGGGAGGGGTTGGGAGTGGCTGGGGACGATGAACCCGGCGTTGGCGTAGGAGCAGCCCCGGCCCAGCTCCCCGCGCTCGAGGAGGACCACGCGGAACCCGGCCTCGGCGAGGAAGCGGGCGCAGGACACCCCCACGACGCCGCCCCCCACCACCACCGCCTCGCCCGCCATCGGGGAAAGGCTACCCCCGGCCCCGGGACGGCTCCGACGGCCCCTGGCCGGGGAAGCGCTACGCGGCCGCGGGCCTCATGGTTCCCACCAGAGCGTCACCACGACCTGCCGGTCGGGGCCCGCCGACCACAGGCCGTCCCGTTCCCGGAGGCGATCGCCGAGGGCCCGCTCCACCTCGGGGTCCCGGTCCGGGGGGAGGCAGAGGCGGCGGCGGACGAGGGCGACCGCCTCCTCCTTCCGCTCGAAGCCGGCCGGGACGGGCGGGAGGAGGTGATCCTCGCGGCGGACGTCGAGCCCGAGCTCGCGGAGGGCGGCCTCGGCGTCGTCGGCGGTCGGGCCGGCGGGGCGGGGGAGCCCGTGGAACCGGAGCCAGAGGTCCGCCATCCAGGCCCAGGGGTGGCGCTCGGTGATCTCGCAGACCACGCGGCGGCGGGCGTGGTCGGTGAGGGCCCGGACGAACGGCCCGAGTTCCTGGACGTTGTAGAGCACGTGGCCGCAGACCACGACGTCGGCGGGGTCCACCCGCGGCGCGACCTCCGGCCAGGTCCCCTCCACGGCCACCGCCTCGACCCCGGTCGGCCGGAGCACCTCGACGAACCGCTCGAGCATCGCCGCCGAGCCGTCGACCCCCACGATCCGGGACGCCCGCCCGGCGAGCGGCACCGAGGTCGCGCCGGCGCCGCAACCGACGTCGAGGACGGTCCCCCCGTCGGGGAGCGCCTCCAGGGCCCGCCGGGCGGTGGGCGAGGGCTCCCGCGCCCGGACCGACTCGGCCCGGCGGTGGAAGAGCTCCGCGGGGAACCCGTAGGGGGACTCGGGCGCCGCCGCGAGGATCTCGTCGGGGATCCTCCAGGCCTCGAGCTCCTCCCGCCAGCGTTCGACGGCGCGCACGGGCCCACCGTACACTCCGGCCGCCTGGGGCGAGGAGCGAGCGTGTACCTGACCCCGACGGAGGAGGAGCGCCTGCGGATCTCGGCCGCGGCCGACCTGGCGCGGAAGGTGCTCGCGCGGGGCCTCAGGCTCTCGGCCCCCGAGGCGGTGGCCCTGGCCTGCGACGAGATGCACCTCGCGGCCCGGGCCGGGGCGAGCTACGAGGAGGTGGTGGAGGCCGGGCGGCGGGCGGTCCGCCCCGACCAGCTCCTCGACGGGGTCCCGGACCTCGTGGAGGAGATCCGACTGGAGGTGCTCCTGGACGAGGGGAGCCGGCTCGTGGTGCTCCGCAGGCCCTGGGCGGACGCCGCGCCGCGGGAGGCGCGATGAGCGGGAGGATCGGGGAGGTCCGGCCCCGGCCCGGGGAGCTCGAGCTCGCCGCCGGCAGGCCGCGGATCCGTCTCACGGTGACGAACACGTCGGATCGCCCGGTCCGGGTCTCGTCCCACTACCCGTTCTGGCGTGCGAACCGGCGGCTCGCGTTCGACCGGGTGGCGGCGACGGGGTACCGGCTGGACCTTCCGGCCGGCGACTCCGTCCGCTTCGGGCCGGGGGAGACCCGCGAGGTGGAGCTCGTGGCCTACGGCGGCCTCGCTGCGGCGGCGGTCCGGCGGGATCGGCCCGGCGGCGGGGGGAGGTGAGGCGTGGGCAAGGGGAGGTTCGTGCCGTGAGGATCTCCCGGGAGGAGTACGCGCGCCGCTACGGTCCCACGGTGGGCGACCGGATCCGCCTCGCCGACACCGACCTCTGGATCCGGGTCGAGGACGACCACGTCGGCTACGGCGACGAGCCGATCTGGGGCTATGCGAAGAACCTCCGGTCGCGGATGGCCCAGTACGACCGGGCCGCGCCCGAGAGCGAGCTGGACGTCCTCGTCGCCGGGGTGGTCGTGGTGGACCCGTTCCTCGGCGTCGTGAAGACGAACCTCGGGATCAAGGACGGGCGGATCGTGGGCCTGGGGCGGGCCGGGAACCCCGACATCACCGACGGCGTGGAGCTCCAGGTCGGCCCGTCCACGCTCCCGATCAACGGCTACGGCCTGATCGCCACGCCCGGGGCCATCGACAGCCACGTCCACCTCATCACGCCGCGGCTCGTGCCGGTGGCCCTCTCGGCGGGCGTCACCACGCTGATCACCGCGGGGTTCGAGGAGCCGGCCTGGACGATGGAGCGGACGCTCCTCGCCTGCGAGCGCTGGCCGGTGAACGTCGGGCTCCAGGCGAGCGCGCGGACCGATCTCCGCGAGCCGGTGGAGCGCCTGCTCGAGGCCGGGGCCTGCGGGCTCAAGGTCCACGAGGACTGGGGCGCGTACCCCGAGATCGTGGACGCCGCGCTCGCGGTGGCCGACGCGCACGACGTTGCGGTCTGCCTCCACACCGACGGGCTGAACGAGTCGTGCGAGCTCGAGGAGACGGTGGACGCGATCCGCGGGCGGGCGGTCCACGCCTACCACGTGGAGGGCGCGGGCGGCGGGCACGTCCCCGACGTGATCGGCCTGGTCCGCGAGCCCAACGTGGTCTGCTCGTCCACCACCCCCACGATCCCCTTCGGGCGGGCGGCGGCGGCCGAGCACCTCGCGATGATCCTCGCGGTCCACGGCGGCTCGCCGGACCTCCCGGGGGACGTGGAGGCGGCCCGCGAGCGGATCCACCCCGCGACGATGGCCGCCGAGGGGCCGCTCCACGAGCTCGGCGCGATCAGCATCGTGAACAGCGACTCGCAGGGGATGGGGCGGATCGGGGAGACGGTCCGCCGGACCTGGCAGCTCGCGCACGCGATGAAGCGGTGGCGGGCCACCGAGGCCGGCGTGGGCTGGCCGGAGCCGCCCCCGGTCCCCAGGCTCCGCCCGCCGCCCCCCGCCCCCGACGACGAGCCCGACGACAACGAGCGGGTCCTCCGCTACCTCGCGAAGCACACGGCGGAGCCGGCGCGGGCCCACGGGATCGAGCACGAGGTGGGCTCGCTCGCCCCCGGCCACCTGGCCGACGTGGTGCTGTGGCGCCCGACCCACTTCGGGGTCCGCCCCGAGCTCGTGCTCAAGGGCGGCCACCCGGCCTGGGGGGCGCTCGGCGAGGGGAACGCCAGCGTCGAGTGGTCGGAGCCGCGCCGGTACGGCCCGCACTGGGGGGCGGTGGGCGAGGCCCCGCCCCGCCTCTCGCTCACGTTCGTCTGCCGGGCGGCCCTCGAGGCGGGGATCGTGGCGCGCCTCGGGAGCCGCCGCCGGTTCGTCGCGGTCCGGGACACCCGGGACGTGACGCGGCCCCGCCTGGTGGCGAACCGGACCGTGCCCTCGGTGGAGGTCGACCCCGCGGACGGGACGGTCAGGCTCGACGGCCGGGTGCTCGCGTCCGAGCCCGTCGACGACGTGCCGCTCGGCCGTCGGTACGCCCTGGGGTAGCCGCCGCCCCGCCATACGCCGCGGCGCCCCTCCGGGTGACGACCCCGTCCGCCAGGTCCCGCCCGAGGAGCTCAGGGTCGCGGTCCTCCGGGGGGCCCCAGCCCCCGCCCCCCGCGGTCTCGACGATGACCTCCGCTCCGGCGCGGACGAGGAGCGTGGTCTTCGTGGGGAGCCGCCGGACCCTGCCGTCCTCGCGGAGGCGGATGGCCGCGGGCCTGCCCGGGAGCCCGCCGAGCAGGCCGTGGGGGGCGAAGGCGGGGTTGGTCTGGTCGATGTACAGGACGGTCTGCTGGTCGGCGAGCGCCCGGTAGACCCGGCGGAGGCCGAGGCCGCCCCGGAAGGCCCCGGCCCCGCCGGAGTCCGGGATGAGCTCGGTGCGCTCCACCCGCCAGGGGTAGAGCGTCTCGCAGACCTCGGCGGAGAGCAGGCCGCAGTTCGAGACGTAGGTGTCGACGGCGTCGAGGCCGTCCAGCCCCCGCCGGCCCCCGGTCCCGCCGCCCAGGATGTCCTGGAGCACCACCGTGCCCCCGTGCCGGGGGCTGGGGCCGGCGGCCATGATCGAGAAGAACCCGACGAAACCCCCGGCCGCCACCCGCTCCGGGACCAACCGGCCGAGGGCCTGGAGCAGGGTGTCGGCGAGCCGCTGGCAGGTGAGGTGGCGAACGGAGACCGCGGCGGGGAACCGCGGGTTCAGGCAGGAGCCCTCGGGGGCCACGATCTCCAGGGGCCGGAAGAACCCATCGTTGACGGGAACGTCGCCGCCGATCGCGCACCGGACCGCGTAGTACACCGTCGCCTCGGTCGAGACGATCGGCACGTTCATCCCGCCCGCCCGCTGACCGTCGCTGCCGGAGAGGTCGACGCGGAGTCGGTCCCCCCGCTTCTCGACCCGGGCGTGGATCCGGACCGGGGGGCCGCCGGCGCCGTCGTCGTCCATGAACCCCTCGGCCTCGCCCACCCCGTCGGGCAGCGCCCGGAGCTCGGCGCGCAGGAGCCGCTCGGAGTAGTCCTGCAGCTCGCGCATCCCCCGCAGGAGCCGTTCGCGCCCGAAGCGCGCCGCGAGCTCCCCGAGGCGGCGCGCGCCGGTCTGGAGCGCGGCGAACTGGGCGCGGAGGTCCCCGAGCGTGGTGGCCGGCTCTCGGACGTTGGCCTCGATCACGCGCCAGACCTCCTCCACCGGGCGGCCCTCGCGCATCGCCCGGACCCCCGGGAGGAGCAACCCCTCCTGGAAGACCGAGGTGTTGTCGGCGCCCTCCGTGCCCGGGTTGCGCCCGCCCACGTCGACGTGGTGGGCGCAGGTGCCGCCCCAGGCCGCGAGCTCGCCGTCCACGAAGATCGGCGCGAACACGAAGATGTCGGGGGTGTGCGCGCCGCCCCGGTAGGGGTGGTTCACGAGGAAGGCGTCGCCCGGGCGCCAGGTGCTTCGGGGGTTCGCCCGTTCCACGTGCTCGACGATGTGGGACATCGCGCCGAGCTGGGCGGGGATGTCGTCGGCCTGGACCACGACCCGGCCCCGGGCATCCAGGAGCGCGCAGGAGAAATCGAGCATCTCGCGGATCACGGGCGAGTAGGCCGAGCGGTGGAGCACCTCGCTCATCTCGAGGGCCACGCTCTTCAGGGCCCCGGCCAGGACCTCGAACGCGCCGACCTCCGGCCGCCGGTCAGCGGCGGGCACGGGACACCTCCAGCGTCCCCCACGGGTCCACGGCCACGGCCCAGCCGGCGGGGACCCAGGTCGTGCACTCCCCCTCCAGCACCAGGACGGGCCCCCGAGTCTCCCAGCCCGGCGGGAGGTCGGTCCGGTCGAAGGCCGGGGTCTCGACCCAGGCCGCTCCGTCCCACACCTTCGTCACGGTCGTCGGCGCGGGCGCCGGCCGTTCCGGGATCGGCCGGGGGACGAAGCCCGCCCCCGGGGCGCTGGCCGTCGCGCGGAGCGCGACGACCTCCACGGGCTCCTCCGGCGCCGCGTGGCCGTACACGGCGTCGTGCAGCGCGTGGAACGCGCGCTCCGCCCGGGCGATCGCGGCCGGCGTCGTGTCCTCGAGCGGCACGGTGAGCTCGTAGCCCTGCCCCTCGTAGCGGAGGTCGACGGCGAGCGCGACGGCGGCGGTGTCCTCCCCCAACCGGCGCCGGGCGATCCGGGAGAGCCGGGCCGCGGTCCGCTCCAGGGAGGCGGTGCCGGGCGCTCCCCGCCCCGCCGCCAGCACGGTCTCCGCCGCCTCCGTTCGGAGCTCCGTCGCGAGGAGGCCGAGGGCGGACACGAACCCCGGGAGGGGCGGCACGAGCACGCGGGGGGAGCCGAGCTCCTCGGCCAGGCGCGCCGCGTGGAGCGGCCCGGCGCCGCCGAAGGCCACGAGGGGCAGGTCCGCGGGGTCCCGGCCGCGCCCGACCGTCACGACCCGGAGGGCCCGCGCCATCGTGGCCGAGGCGACCTCCACCACCGCGTGGGCCGCGGCCTCGAGCGGGATCCCCAGCGGACGCGCCACGTGGTCGTGGACCGCTCGGGCTGCCGCCTCGAGGTCGAGCGGCAGGCGGCCCTCGAGGAACCGTTCCGGGTCGAGGCGGCCGATCAGGAGGTTCGCGTCGGTGACGGTGGGGTGCGTCCCGCCCCTCCCGTAGCAGGCGGGCCCGGGGATCGCGCCCGCGCTCCGCGGGCCGACCCGGAGCGCGCCCCCCGCGTCGACCCGGGCCAGGCTCCCGCCGCCCGCCCCCACGGTGACGAGGTCGACCGCGGGCGCCAGGATCGGCCACCCCGCCACCTCTGATCCACCCCGGACCCGCGGCCGCCCGTCGAGCACGAGGCAGGTGTCGAAGCTCGTCCCGCCCATGTCCATCGTGACCAGGTCGCGGACCCCACGGGCGGCGGCGAAGGCGGTCGCCCCCACCACGCCGCCGGCGGGACCGGACACGAGGAGCTCGTGGGCGCGCCGGGCCGCCTCGCGGGCCGGCACCACGCCGCCGTTCGACTGCATCACTAGGACCGAGGCCCGGGCCCGGCGGCCGAACCCCCGCAGGTAGCGGGCCACGACCGGCCGGAGCGCCGCGTTGACGGCGGTGGTCGAGGTCCTCGGGAACTCCCGCATGATCGGCGCCACCTCCGAGGACAGGGCGACCTCCACGCCCGGGAGCAGCTGGCGGAGGATCGCCCCGGCCCGCCGCTCGTGGGCCGGGTTCGCGTAGGAGAAGAGGAAGCAGACGGCGACGGCCTCGACCCGCTCCCGCCCGAGCCTCCGGGCGGCCCGCGCGACGGCCACCTCGTCCAGGGGCCGAAGGACGCCACCGTCGGGCGCCACCCGCTCGGGGACCTCGAAGCGGAGCCGGCGGGGGACGATGGGGTCCGGCTTCGTCTGCCAGACGTCGTAGAGGTCGGGTCGCTGCATCGACCCGATCGCCAGCACGTCACGGAACCCCTCGGTCGTGAGCAGCCCGACGCGCGCGTATCCCCGCTCGATCAGGGCGTTGGTCGCCACCGTCGTGCCGTGGACCACGAGGTCGGGCCGCGCCCCACCCGCGAGGGCCGCCACGACCACGAGCGCCCCTTCCTCGATCGCGGGCGGCGTGGACGGCTCCTTCCGGTGGCCGACGACGCGGCCGCCCTCGTCCACCGCCACGCCGTCCGTGAAGGTCCCGCCGACGTCGACGCCGATCCGCACCCGCCCCTCACCGGCCCGTCGTGTCGACCCCGCGCAACTTGACCTCCTCTCCGGAGGGGAACCAACATACGGCACGCGCCAAGCTCCGGTCCCGGACCCGGACGGAAGGGGGGCGGTCGTGAGCGGGACCCCGTCGGACGCCACCGGCCGGAAGCTGTTCACGCGGCAGGCCTCCGGCCTGGTCCGCGAGGTGAGCGTGACGAACGCGCTCTTCTTCAACACCGCCGCGTTCGTCGGGACCGGGGTCGGCTGGTACCCCGTCTTCTACACGCTCGCCTTCATCCCGGTCGGCACGGCTGGGTTCACCACCTACGGATGGGCGGCGATCATCGTCGGGGCCTTCTGCGTGCTGCTCGGGCTGATCTTCGCCTCGCTCTCGAGCGTGATGCCGCGGTCGGGCGGCGACTACGTGTTCACCAGCCGCCTGATCCCGCGGGCCGGACCGTTCCTCGGCTGGGTCGAGTCGTTCACGCTGGTCTTCGCGGCGATCGCGATCATCGCGTTCGAGGTTCCGATCGTGCTCCGGAACCTCCAGATCACGGGGCGGATCGTGGGGATCGGGACCGGGATCGGGTTCTTCGAGCGGGCGAACGGGTGGTTCGCCGAGGGCGGGGTCATCACGGGGTGGCCGGGGTTCATCGGCGCCCTCCTGGTCCTGGCTCTGATCTTCTGGGTCGTGGTCCAGCCCACCCGGCGCTTCCACCGGCTCGTCACGGGGCTCGCGGCGCTCTCCCTGGCCTCGGCCGTCGTGATGTTCGTGTTCGGCCTGCTCCTGGTGGACCGAGGGGCGTTCGAGGCGAACCTCCCACGGGTCGCGGGCGTCACCGTGGAGGACCTGGCCACGTTCGCCCGCGACAACGGCTTCGTGGGGACCGGCGTGGGGATCCTGGACCCGCCGGGCACGGGCGCGCTGATCCCCTTCTCGATCTTCAGCTTCATGGCCGCGATCCTGCTGCTCAACTACATCGGGTTCCAGTACAGCGCGTACATCGCCGGCGAGGTCACCGGGAACGTGAAGCGGGGGATCCTGATCGCCGTCCTCGGTGCCCTGGGGATCGCGGTCTGGTTCAACTCGATCTACACCGACCTGCTCTCGTTCCGCCTCGGCCTCGACACCCAGCTCGGTTGGGGCGGGATGTTCTGGTTCGGCGACCCGAACCTCCCCCTGGGCCAGCCGAACTCGCTCCCGCTGCTGGCCGAGATCTCGCGCCCCGGGCTCTGGCCGCTGTGGGCCTTCGTGAGCCTGGCCGGCGCGATCTTCCCGTTCCTGCTCTGCCCGGTCTACATCAACTTCATCAGCCGGATCGGGCTGGCCTGGAGCCTGGACCGGCAGGTGCCCGAGTGGTTCGGGGAGGTGAACGAGCGGCTCCGCGCCCCGCTCAACGCGATCCTCACCGCGCTCGGGATCGCGGTGGTCTTCGCCATCCTGCAGAACTTCCCCATCCTCCCGGACGCCGTCGCCCCGCCCGAGGGGAAGCTGAACCTGGTGGCGACGCTCTGGTTCAGCATCACGATGGCCTTCCTCACCTGGTTCATGCCGGGCCTGAACGCGCTGGTCGGGCCGTTCACCCGCCGGGACCTGCTGTCCGGGGCGCCGTGGCGCCGGTGGCTCCCCGCGATGGGCGTCGTCTGGATGCTGTTCGTCGGGATCCTGTACTGGTACGCGGGGTTCAAGCCCATCGTCGACCTCCTCGGCAGGGCGCCGGGGGAGACCGCGTTCCAGTACTTCAACCGGACCGGCCTCACGTTCACGATCGTCTTCTTCGCCCTCGCCGTCGCGATCTACGCCGTCCAGGCGGTCCGGCGGCGGGCCCAGGGCGTGGACGTGGGCCTGATGTACCGGGAGATCCCGCCGGAGTGAACCCGCGGGCGTCGTAGGCTGGCTCCGTGGGGACGCGCGGGGTCCGGCTCTACGTGGTCTCCGACATCCACGCCTCGGAGAAGGTCTGGCGGAAGATGCTGAACGCCGCCCGGACCCGGATGTACCGGGCGGACGCGGTGGTCTACGCCGGGGACCTCACCGGGAAGGCCATGGTCCCGGTGGTCGACGCGGGGGACCGCTTCGAGGCCGAGGTCGCGGGGCGGCGGCGGGTGGCCCGGACCGAGGAGGAGCTGGCGCGCCTCGAGCAGGACATCGCGAACCTCGGCTTCTACGCGCTCCGGACCACCGCCGAGGAGGTCGAGCGGCTCCGGGCGGACCCGGGGGCGCTCGAGGAGCGGTTCCGGTCCGAGATCCGGCGACGGATCGGGGAGTGGATGGCCCTCGCGGCGGACCGGATGGAGGGCACCGGCGTTCCGATCTACCTGATCCCCGGGAACGACGACCCCTACGAGATCGACGACGTCCTCGCCGCGAGCCCCTACTGCGAGAACGTCGACGGGCGGGTCGTCGAGATCCCCGGCGGGCTCCAGCTCGTGGGCTCGGGGCAGTCCAACCCGACCCCCTGGCGGACCCCCCGGGAGGTCTCCGACGACGACTTCCGGGAACGGCTCACGAAGCTCGCCGACGAGGCCCGCGATCCCCGGCGGACGATCTTCCTCACGCACTGCCCGCCGCACGGCTCGGGGCTCGACACCGCCCCGCTCCTCGACGCGGAGCTCCGGCCGGTGGTCTCCGCCGGCGACCTGCTCCGCGGCCCGGTGGGCTCCACCGGCGTGCGGCGCGCCATCCTCGAGTTCCGGCCGCTCCTCGGGCTCCACGGGCACATCCACGAGTCCGGGGGCGAGGCGCGCGTGGGCGAGACGCTCTGCCTGAACCCGGGGAGCGAGGCCGCGTTCGGGATCCTCCGTGGCTACCTGGTGGACGTTGGCCCGGACGGCATCGAGCGCTGGTTCCGGGTGGAGGGGTAGGCGTGGGCGACGACGCCGAGGTCGACGCCCTCGACGAGGCGCTCTCCCTCGTCCGGGGGGCCGACGAGGCGGGCATCCCTCTCCGGCTCGTCGGGGGCCTCGCCGTGCGGGTCCTCTGCCCCGACTTCCCTCCTCGGCTGCGGGACCGGCAGGACCTCGACCTGGCCTCGGTCTCCCGGACCCGGGCCGCCCTCACCGCGTTCCTCGTGGCCCGGGGGTACGAGCCGGACCGTCGGTTCAACGCGCTCTACGGGCACAAGCAGCTCTTCTTCTCCTCCCCGAGCGGCCGCGCGGTGGACGTCCTGATCGACCGGCTCGACATGTGCCACGTGCTGCCGTTCCACGACCGGATCGAGCGGATGCCGCTCACGCTCGACGTCGCCGACCTCCTGCTCTCGAAGCTCCAGATCGTTGAGCTCAACGAGAAGGACGTCCGCGACGTCCTGTACCTGCTCTCGGCCTACCCGGTGGCGGAGGGGGACGAACCGGGCACGATCGGGCTCGACCGGATCCGGGGGGTCGTGGCCGACGACTGGGGGTGGTGGCGGACGCTCACGCTGAACGTGGAGCGGATCCTGGCCCTGGCCTCGGAACGGCGGGACCTGGTGCCGCCGGCGGCGAGGGAGGACCCGTCCCGTGGGCTGGAGGCGATCGCGGAGGCCGCCCGCGCCGTCCCCAAGACCCTCCGCTGGAAGCTCCGGGCGAGGGTCGGCGAGCGCAAGCGCTGGTACCGCCTCCCGGAGGAGATCGGGCACGACTGACCCGGAACCGACGGCCGCGCGGTCTACCGGCGACGGGTGGGCTCCGGCGCGGCGGCGAGCGGGGCGTAGAGCTCCGGGCGCCGGTGGGCGAGGTAGCGGAGGTTCGGGTCGGCCGGCGGGACCGAGGCGGGATCGATCTCGGCCACGAGGAGCTCCTCGCCCGACCCCGCCCGCGCGAGCACGTTCCCGTCGGGGTCGACCACCGCGCTCTCCCCGAAGTAGCGGTACACCTCGTCCCGCCCGACCTGGTTGGCGCAGGCCAGGTAGACGCCGTTCTCCATCGCCCGCGCCTGGAGGTACACGGCCTGGTGCCGGGCGTACGGGTCCATGTTCGCCGTGGGGATCAGGATGGCCTGGGCGCCGTCGAGCGCGAGCAGCCGGGCGGTCTCCGGGAACTCCAGGTCGTAGCAGATCATCACCCCCACCCGCCCGATCGCGGTGTCGAAGGCCCGGACCTCCTCGCCGGGGGAGAACGCGTCCGGCTCGGCCGCGAACAGGTGGACCTTCCGGTGAGCGCCGAGGATGGTCCCGTCGGCGTCGATCACGCAGGCGCTGTTGAACGGGCGCGCCCGCCCCGCGTCCTCGGGGAACCCGCAGACGACCGCCGTCCCGTGGGCCCTCGCCATCTCGGCCAGGGCCCGGACCGAGGGCCCGTCCAGCGGCTCCGCGAGCTCCCCGACCCGGTCCCAGACCATGTAGCCGGTGAGGAACATCTCTGGGAACAGGACGAGCCGCGCGCCCCGCGCCGCCGCCTCCTCCACCGCCCGCCGGGCCCGCTCCAGGTTGGCCGCCTTGTCGAACCGGACCGGCTCGGCCTGCACGAGCGCGATCTTCATCGGTCCCTCCCGCGAGAGCCGGACGGCCGGAGGATACCTCCGGCCGGCGCTGGGGCCGCGGCGCCCCGCTGGCGTCCTCAGCGAGCGCCGCCGGGCTCCGTCCCGAGCTCCCCGAGGACCTCCTCGGTGTGCTCGCCGAGGAGCGGCGGGGGCCGGCGCAGGGGGAGGCGCGCCCCGTCGAGCGCTATCGGGCTCGCCACGAGGCGGAGCTCGCCCCGGGCCGGGTCGCGGACGACCTCCACCATGGCGCGGCCCTCGGCCGAGTCGAAGACCTCGTCGATCCGTCGGATGAGCGCCGCGGGCACGGACCGGGCGGCGAGGGCCTGGAGCCAGTCGGCCGCGGGACGGGAGCGGAAGACCTCGGCGAGGATGGGCACCAGCTCCTCCCGGTGGCGGACCCGGGCCTCGTTCGTCGCGAACCTCGGGTCGCGGGCGAGCTCCGGATGGCCGATCGCCTCGCAGGTCCGCTCGAAGAGCCGGTCGTTCCCGGCCGCGAGGACGAACGGGCGGTCGGCGGCCTCGAAGGCCTGGTAGGGGACGATGTTGGGGTGCTCGGTGCCCATCGGTCCGGGGACCAGCCCGCCCAGCAGCACGTTCGCGGCCTGGTTCACGAGGGCCGCCACGCTCGCGTCGAACAGGGACACCGTGACCCGCCGGCCGCGGCCGGTCCGCTCCCGCTCCCGGAGCGCCGCGAGGATCCCCACCGCCGCGTACAGCCCGGCGATCACGTCGAGCAGGGCGACCCCCACCTTCACCGGCCGCCCGCCGCGCTCCCCGGTCACGCTCATGAGGCCGGAGAGGGCCTGGACCACGATGTCGTACCCGGGCCGTCGGGCGAGCTCCCCCTCCTCGCCGAAGGCGGTGAGCGAGCACGAGACGAGGCCCGGGTTGTCGCGGGCCAGGGTCTCGTGGTCCAGCCCCCAGCGCCGCACGAGCCCCGGCCGGAAGTTCTCCACGAGGACGTCGGCGCCACGGGCGAGCCGCCGGGCCGCGGCCAGGCCTTCCTCGGAGCCGAGATCGAGGACCACCGACCGCTTGTTCCGGTTGAGGGCGAGGAAGTAGGCGGCGTCGGGGCCGACGAACGGGGGTCCCCAGGAGCGCGTGTCGTCGCCCTCCCCGGGCCGCTCCACCTTCACCACGTCGGCTCCCAGGTCCCCGAGGATCATCGTGCACAGCGGCCCGGCGAGGACCCGCGAGAGATCCAGCACGCGGACCCCGGCGAGCGGCAGGTTCGGCCGGGGCGCGCCGGGCGCGGGGCGTTCCGTGGGTTCGGTCACGCGGGGACGATACCGCGCCCCGGGGAAGACGGAGCCGCCGGACCCCGAAGGGCCCAGCGGCTCCATCCATCTTCTACACCCTCCGCCGGTCCGCCGTCAAGCCGGGTCTCCAGGCGGGCACGGGGGACCCCCGGGTGGCGGCGGCGGGCCGAAGTTGGTCAAGATATGGGCGTGAACACCGAGAGCCTGGAGCGGGCCAACGCGTTCCTGGCCGCCGTGGCCGCCCGCGTGCGCCCCGGGGAGTTCCTCCAGGAGTCCCCGGCGGACATCGGGCGCGAGATCGGCTTCGAACAGCCCCTCGTCGCCGCCCGGGCGGTGCGGGCGCTCCTCGCCCGTCGGCGGCTCGAGGCGGTCGACGGGCGCTACCGCCTCGTCGATCCCCGGCCGGTGGAGCCCGGCGAGCGGGAGACCGTGAAGCGCCCGCCCAGGCCGCGCCGGGCGAAGGAGCGGGCGGAGCCCGCGCCCGAGCCCGGCGAGGAGCGGGTGACCTACTCGGCCGTGGGCCGCGAGATGGTCGAGCGGCTGATCGAGCTCGGCCGGGAGGTGGCGACGCTCCGGGCGAACCTCCGGGCCGCGCGGGAGGAGGCCCGGGAGGCCCGGGAGGCTCGGGACGAGGCCGAGCGCCGGGCCCAGACCCTCGCGAACCGGGTGCGGGAGCTCGAGGCCCGGGCGGACATGGCCGAGACCAACCTCCGCAACGTCCTCGCCGCCGCGCGAGGGGCCGGGCGGGACGTGGTGGGCGACTCCGAGATGGAGGCGATCCTCGGCGTCCTCAAGGGCGAGCCCTCGCCGCCCAAGGAACCCACCTAGGCCGGGACGCGCTCAGACCTTCGACCGGGCGCGGAGCGCGGCGAGGTGGCAGGCGGCGAGATGCCCCTCGCGGAGCTCGGCGAGCCCGAGGTCCTCCCCCCGGCAGGCGGCCTCCACCCCGGCCGCCGCGGCGGCCCCCGAGGCGACCTCGGGGCAGCGAGGGTGGAAGCGGCAGCCCGGCGGGATCCGGGTGGGGTCGGGGGGCTCCCCGTGGAGGATCGGCCGCTCGACGCCCCCGGCCTCGGGGACCACGTTGAGGAGGGCCCGGGTGTAGGGATGGAGGGGCCGGAGCAGGACCTCCTCGGCCGGCCCCATCTCCACGATCCGGCCGAGGTACATGACCGCGATCCGGTCGGCGATCGTCCAGGCCAGGCCGAGGTCGTGGGTCACGACGATCAGGCTGATCCGGAGCGTGTCGCGGAGCTCGAGGAGGAGCCGGAGGATCTCCCCCCGGACCGAGGCGTCGAGGTTGGAGACCGGCTCGTCGGCCACGATCACCTGCGGCTCGAGGACCAGGGCCCCGGCGATCACGACGCGCTGGCGCTGCCCGCCCGAGAGCTCGTGGGGATAGAGCAGGAAGAACCGCTCCGGTGGGCGGAGGCCGGCGCGTGCGAGCGCCCGGGCGACCAGCTCCTCCTCGCCCTCGCCGTTCGGCCCCCGGTGGATCCGGTGGATCCGCAGGCCCTCGGCGACGGACTCGTAGATCGTCTGGCGGGGGTTCAGCGCGCCGGCCGGGTCCTGGAACACCATCTGGACCCTTCGCCGGTACGCGCGGAGGTCCCGCTCGATCGGCCGGCCCTCGAACAGGATCCGCCCCCGGTCGGGGCGGACCAGGCCCATGATGGCCCTGGCCAGCGTGGTCTTCCCGCACCCCGACTCCCCCGCGATCGCGAGGACCTCGCCCCGCCCCACCTCGAGCGAGACCCCGTCGACTGCCCGGGCGTCGGCCCCCTTCCGCCCCAGGAGCCCCGCCACGAGGCTCACGCGGCCCCGGAAGGTGACGTGGAGGTCCTCGACCCGGAGGACCGGCTCGTCGGCGGCCGGATCCTCCGGGCGATGGGTGGGCACCTCCGCTCCCCTCCCGGGCATCACCGTTCCGCCTCCGCCCCCGCGAACGCTCCCCGGACCAGGAGGCACGCGGCCCGGCGCCCGGGCCCCACCCCGTACAGCTCGGGCTCGGTCCGCGCGCACTCCTCGAAGGCCTCCGGACAACGGGGGTGGAACGGGCACCCCCGGGGGATGGCCTGGGGATCGGGCGGGTCCCCGCCCAGGCCCGATGGGCGGCGCCGGAAACTCGGGTCGCCGATCGCCGGGAAGGCGGCCGCCAGGGCCTTGGTGTAGGGGTGCCTCCCCTCGTGGAAGACCTGACGGGCGGGCCCCTCCTCGACCAGCTTGCCCGCGTACATCACGGCGAGCCGGTCGGACACCTCGACCAGCACCGAGAGGTCGTGGGTGATGAACAGCATCGCCAGGCCCAGGTCCCGCTGGAGCTCCTTCAGCAGCCGGAGGACCTGGGCCTGGACAATCACGTCGAGGGCGGTCGTGGGTTCGTCCGCGATGACCAGGCTCGGGTTGCAGGCCAGGGCCATCGCGATCATCACCCGCTGGCGCTGCCCGCCCGAGAGCTCGTGGGGGAAGTCGTCGATCCGCCGCGGCGGCAGCCCCACCTGCTCGAGGAGGGCTCCGACCCGGACCATCGCCTCCCGTGGCCCGGCCTGCTGGTGGGCCACGATGGCCTCGGCGATCTGGTCCCCGACGCGGCGGACCGGGTTCAGGGCGTGCATCGCCCCCTGGAACACGATCGAGGCGCCGGCCCAGCGGACGGCGCGCAGCCTGCCGGGGCGCATCGTGAGCACCTCCTCGCCCTCGAGGAGGACGCTCCCGGTCACCTCGGTCCCCTCGGGCAGCAGCCGGAGGATGGCCCCGGCGATCGTGGACTTCCCGCACCCCGACTCGCCCGCGAGCCCCAGGACCTCGCCCCGGTCGATGTCGAAGGACACCCCGCGGACGGCCGGGACGCCCCCGCCCCGGGTCCGGTAGGTGACGTGGAGGTCCCGGACCGAGAGGACGCTCATCGCTGGCGCAGCCGGGGGTTGAGGATCTCGTCCAGCGCGAACCCGCACATCGTGAAGCCCAGCACGACCAGCACGATCGCGAGGCCGGGGGCCAGGAGCCACCACCACGCGCCGATCGTGGCGGCCCCGGCGGCGAACGCACTCTCGAGGATTGAGCCCCACGACACGCTGAACGGGTCCCCCAGGCCCAGGAACGAGAGGGTGGTCTCGGAGAGGATCGCGATGGCCACCACCAGGATCGTGTTCGCGAAGATCACCGGGAACACGTTGGGCAGGATGTGCCGGGTCACGAGGTGCCAGCCGCTCGCGCCGAGGGCGCGGGCCCGCTCGACGTAGGGCCGCTCCTTCACCGACAGGGTCTGGGCCCGGACCAGCCGGGCGGTCCCGGGCCAGGAGGTCACCCCGATCACCAGGATGATCGTGCCGAGGGAAGGCCCCAGGATCGAGGCCAGGACGATGGCCAGGGCCAGCCACGGGATCACCAGGCCGAAGTCGGTGAACCGCATCAGCAGGACGTCCACCACGCCCCCGCGGTAGCCGGCGACGATCCCCACCACCGCGCCGATCACCATCGTGATCAGGGTCGCGGCGAGCCCCACGAGCAGCGAGATCTTCGACCCCTGGATCGTGAGCGTGAGGACCGACCGCCCGAGGTCGTCGGTGCCGAAGGGGTACGCGGCGCTTGGGGGCTGGAGGACGGGCTGGTCGAAGACGAGGGACGGGTCGGTGCCGCTCGGGTCGGCGAAGCTCGCGAAGACCGCGAGGCCGGAGAAGAACAGGAGGATCGCGAGCCCCGCCATCCCCATCCGGCTCCGCCGATAGGCGGCCCAGAACCTCCCGAGCGCCCGCCGCCGCCGGGCCCAGGCCACGGCGCGGGGGGACCGGGGGGCGACCGGGGGCGGGGCCGGCGCCTCGGGCGGGGCGGCGGGCTCGGCGCCCACGTGGATCCGGGGGGTCTGCATCAGGCCTCCCGCACCCTGGGGTCGAGGTACGCGTACAGGAGGTCGGCCACCAGGTTGGCCACGATCACGGCGGCCGAGAGGAACAGGAACGTGCCCTGGAGCAAGGGGTAGTCCTTGGCCTCGAGCGCCTCGAACGTGAGCAGGCCGAGCCCTTGGTAGCTGAAGACGACCTCCACGGTGATCGCCCCGCCCAGGACGAACCCGAAGTTCAGGGCGATCAGGGTGACCGTGGGCAGGAGCGCGTTGCGGACCGCGTGCCGGCGGAGCACGAGCTTCTCCCGGAGCCCCTTGGCCCGGGCGGTCGTGATGTAGTCCTCGCCGAGGACGTCGAGGAGGGAGGAGCGCATCACGAGGTAGTACTCCCCGAGGTAGGCGAGGGTGAGCGTGAGCACCGGCAGGACGAGGTGGTTCGCCACGTCGGCCAGGTGCTCGAGCCCCGAGAGCCCCGAGGCCGTGGAGATCCGTCCGCCCGTCGGGAACCAGCCGAGGGTCGTGGCGAACAGGATCAGGAGCATCATCCCGAGCCAGAACTCCGGCATCGAGTACAGGACCAGCGAGATGCCCATCGAGCCGAGGTCGAAGGCGCTCCCGCGCCGCCACCCGGAGCGGATCCCCATGAGCACGCCGATCACCGTGGAGAGGACGGTCGAGATCCCCACGAGGAGGACGGTCGGCCACAGGTTCCGGAGGAACACGTCCATCACTGGCTCCCCGGGGAACACGAACGAGACCCCGAGGTCGCCGCGCAGTACGTCCCCCACGTAGTCGAGGAACTGCCCGGGGAACAGCGGCTTGTCCAGGCCGTAGTCGCGGAGCAGCTCGCGCTGCTGCTCGGCGGTGAGCTCGAGCCCCGAGGTCCGGGTGAGGATCTTCACCGGGTCCGAGGGCATCACCCGGAACAGGACGAAGTTGAAGACCAGCACGAAGGCCAGGGTGAGGGCGGCATGGACGACCTTCTTGAGGACGTAGACGCGCGTCCCCACCCGGCCCCCCGATCCTCCGCCCGGGCTAGGCCCGGTCCTCCTCGCTCACCCGCCGGCGCGCGAGCACCACGGCGCCGATCACCACCACGAGGCCGACCACGATCCCGATCCAGGCCGAGGCCGGGATGCCGCCCTCGCGCGGGGGCGCGCCGCCCCCCGCGGAGACCGGCCGGACGTTCCGGTACGTGTAGGTCCCGTACTGGTACACGAGGTTGCCCTGCCCCGCGGGCTGCTCCACGAGCCCGGTCCAGCGGTCGCTCCGGTAGGCCATCAGGTCGTTGTCGTAGTACAGCACGATCTCGGGGATGTCCTGGTAGAGGATCCGCTGCATCTCGTCCACGATCTGCTTGCGCTCCTCCCGCGACGCGGTCGTCTTCTGCCGGATGTACAGCTCGTCGTACTCGGGGTTCGAGTAGCAGGTGTCGGACCAGACCAGGCACTGGTCCGTGGTGTAGGTCGAGAGCTGGAAGTCGGGGTCGGGCTCGACGCCCCAGCCCCAGATGTACAGGTCGAAGTCGTTGGCGAGCCAGAGGTCGATCAGCTTCCCGTCGGTCACCGCCTCGGGGTTGGTGGCGATCCCGATCTGCTTGAGCCACCCGCTGATCAGCTGGCCGGCCTTCACGCTGTCGGGGTCCTCGGTCCGGACGATGAACCGGAACTCGAGCGGTCGCCCGCCGCCCGGCATCTCCCGGACCCCGTCGCCGTCGGTGTCGAGGTAGCCGGCCTCGTCGAGCAGCGCGTTGGCCCCGGCGATGTCGAACGGGATCAGCTCGTCGGGGCTCGGCTCGTAGTGCCACGGGTAGGCCGGCGGGATCACCGTCGTCCCGGGGGTGCCGAAGCCGCCCAGCACCCGGTCGACCAAGGCCTGCTTGTCGATGGCCATCGCCACCGCCCGCCGCACGTCGGGGTCGGCCAGGGCCGGGTGGTGGGTGGCGCCCTTGCACGGCTTCCCGTCCCAGAAGCACTGCCCGAAGCTCATCTGGGTGAACCCCAGGGCCGCGCCCACGTGGGTCGTGATGCCCTCCGCCCCCTGCAGCGAGGCGAACAGCGTGGGCGGGATCCCGTAGGCGATGTCGATCTCGCCCGCCCGGAGCGCCTGGACCATCGCTTCGTCGTTCTTGAACACACGGAACACGAGCTCGTCGATCACCGGGGCCCCGCCCCAGTAGTCCTCGTTGGCCTCGAGGCGCCAGAAGTCGCCCTTCTTCCACTCGACCAGGCGGAAGGGCCCGGAGCCCACCGTGTCCGGGAAGTTGGGGAACTGCTTGGCCTCCTCCTTGCTCATCCCGCCCCAGACGTGCTCGGGCATGATGAAGATGAACGGCGGCGCGATCGGCGCGGTCGTGGGCTTCGTCGTCTTCCACACGAGCGTCGTGTCGTCCGGCGCCGTGATCTCGTCGGTGAAGGTGAGGTAGCTCGTGAGCGCGGAGAAGTTGTTCTCCAGGATGAAGTTGAAGGTGAACGCGATGTCCCGAGCCGTGAGGGGCTGCCCGTCGCTCCAGGTCACGTCGTCGCGGATCTTGAACGTCCAGGTCAGGCCGTCCTCGCTCACCGACCACTCCGTGGCCAGGCCCGGGACCGGCTCCATCGTGTCCTTGTCCCACCCGAGGAGGGTGTCGTAGATCACCCCCATCGTCTCGTACTCGGGGGACTCGATCGCCTTCAGCGGGTTGAAGGTCCGGACGTCGTTGGTCTGCCCCACGATGAACGTGAGCTTCTCCGGCGAGGGCGACGGGCTCTGGGCCGCCGCCACCCCGGCCAACGTGAGGGCCACGAGCGCTCCCAGGACCGCCGCCCCCGCGGCCCGCGCCGTCCTCGTCATCGCCATCGCTGCCTCCTCCCCGGCACCGTGCCCCCGTGTCCTCCCATGGTTTACGGCTCCGGCCGGACGGCCGGTTCGTCGATCGTGAGGGTCCCCGCGTCGGCGTCGAGCGTGGCGGTTACGCCGAGGGGGATCGTGGCGAGGTGCTTCCCGTGCCCGAGCGGGAGCTTGTACAGGACCGGGACCCCCAGCGGCTCGAGCTGCTGCTCGAGCACGTCCTCCAGGGAGGGCACCCGGGCCCACTCGGGCCGGTCCTCGCGCCAGTCGCACTTCTCCATGTGCCCGACCACCACCCCGACCACGCCGTCCAGGAGGCCCGACTGCCGGAGCTGGACCAGGTGGGCCTCGAGGTGGGTCGTGGGCGTGTCCACGTCCTCGAAGAACAGGATGCACCCCTCGAGCTCCGGCTCCCAGGGGGTGCGGAGCGCGTGCTGGAGGAGCCACAGGCACCCGCCGACGAGGGGCGCCGTGACCCGCCCGCCCCGGATGGCCCGGACGTACGGATCGTCCGGGTCGCGGGGGACCTCCCCCGTGGCCTCGCCCCGGAGCACCCGGAGCAGCCGCTCCTTGGTCCAGTCGCCCCGCTGGGGGTCCCCCATCGCCAGGAACCCCGGCCCGTAGAACGTGGCGAGGCCCGCCTCCTTGAGGATCGCGACGTGGAGCGCCGTGATGTCCGAATAGCCGACGAACGGCTTGGGGTTCGCGGCCACCTCCTCGAGGTCCAGGAACGGCAGGAGCTGGGCCGCGCCGTAGCCGCCCTGGAGGCACTGGACCACGTCCACCTCGGGGTCCTGGAACATCCGGACCAGGTCGCGGGCCCGGGCCTTCGGGTCGCCGGCGACGTGGTCGGTGCGCTGCCACACGCTCTCGCCGAGCTTCACCCGGTAGCCGCGCGCCTCCCACCAGGCCACGCTCCGGAGGACCTCGGAGCGGTTGTACCAGGGGGTCGAGGTCGCCACGACCCCCACGCACCCTCCCTCCGGGAGGGGCCGGCCGTACCTCGACGCCCTCACCCGCCTCCCCCCGGCCGTTCCCGCGGCTCCCGGCGGACCGGGAGCGGCTTGGCCCGGAGCTCGCGGACGTACGCGACGCACTCCTCCACCGCCGCCTCCAGGAGGGCCCGTCCCTTCTCGGCGGTGGCGAGGGTCGGCGCGCCGTGAACCCCCGTCTCGCTGATCGCGCTCCAGTGGGGCATCAGCCGGAGCGGACCGTCGGACCAGTCCATCCAGCAGTTCGGTCCGGCGGGGAACGAGTCCTCGTCCACGGCCCGCGCCATGTCCACGGCGTCCGGGTCGATCGCGAGGTAGATCGAGGTCTCGAGCTCGCAGGCGTGGCCCATCCCGCCCCGCGGCGACTCCCGCACCTGCTCCACGACCTTCATCCCCTCCTCGCTCTGGAGGTAGAACGCGGAGGCGGCGAGCACGTCGGGGTGCTCCAGGGCGATCAGGCGGGCCGCCACGTCGAGCAGAGGGATGTTCGACCCGTGCCCGTTGAGGAACAGGATCCGCTTGAACCCGTGGCGGGCGAGCGAGCTGCCGACGTCCGCGCAGTAGCGGACGAACGTGTCCCACCCGATCGTGATGGGGCCGGGGAAGTCCATGTGGTGGGGCGTGTAGCCGTGGATCACCGGCGGGAGCAGCACGACCTCGTCGGGGACCCGCTCGGCGGCCCGGCGGCAGATCTCCGACGCGATCCTCGTGTCGGTGTCGAGGGGCAGGTGGGGGCCGTGGTCCTCCAGGGTGCCCGCCGGGATCAGGCACACCCGGTCCTCGCCGGCCGCCTCCCGGACCTCGGGCCAGGACAGCCGCTCGTACAGGAGCGGCGTCGTACGGGCCATCTCTCCTCGGTCTCCCCTTCCCGCCGGGCCTGCGTGCCGCCGGCTGACCGATTATTCAATACGGCGGGCCGCCCGGCCAGGGCGGTCGCGTCATGACCCGCGGTCACGCCCCGTTCAGCGGGCGCGGGCCCTCCCGCGGGCCCGCTCCGCGAGCGCGTCGAAGAGGGCCTGCTGGGCGGGATCGCGGTCCGCCGTCTCCTCGGGGTGCCACTGCACGCCGAGGATCCACCCCCGCTCGCGCTCCACGGCCTCCACCAGCCCGTCCTCCGACCACGCGACGGGGACCAGGCCCTCGCCCAGCCGGTCCAGGCCCTGGTGGTGATGGGACGGACAGGAGAGGACCTCCCGGCCGGTGGCCCGGGCCAGCCGGCTCCCCGGCTGCACCTTCACCGCGTGGGTCACGGCCTGGCCGTAGGAGGCTCCCCGGTGCTCGCCCAGGCCCGGGACGTCGGGGAGGTGGACCAGGAGCGTCCCGCCGAACGCGACGTTGAGCACCTGGATCCCGCGGCAGATGCAGAGCACGGGCATCCCGACCCGGTCCGCCTCGCGGAGCAGGCGGATCTCGAGGTCGTCGCGCTCGGGCTCGACCCCGTAGACCTCGGCGTGGGGCGGCCCGCCGTACCGGGCGGGCTCGACGTCGCCCCCGCCGAGCAGCAGGAGCCCGTCGAACGGCGCGAGGATCTGGGAGGCGTCGGCGTCGTCGGGGGCCGTGAGGATCGCGGGACGGGCGCCGGCCCGCCGGAGGGCGGTCACGTAGGGCTCGGGGACCGCGAACGCGGCGGTGTCCCAGTGCTGCACGCGCCCCGCGGCGAGGCGCTGCGCGGGGATCGCGATCAGGGGGGCGCCCACGGCCCGAGTCTAGCGGCCGGCCGCGGGGGGCACGCGCCGCGGCGAGCCCCCCGGTCGCGCGTCGGCGCGGAGCGGGCTAGGCTTTGGCAGCGACGGGTCTCCGCAGGAGGTGACGGATGGAGGCGGGTCGAGAGGTCCAGGTCTCCGAGGCGCAGATCGCCGTCCACTGGCGGGAGGAGGAGTACTACCAGCCCCCGGCGGCCTTCATCGGGCAGGCCAACGCGGCCGACCCCGCCATCTTCGAGCGGTTCCGCGAGGAGCGGTTCCCCGAGTGCTTCAAGGAGTACGCCGAGCTCCTCACCTGGGACCGGTACTGGCACACGACGCTCGACACGAGCGAGCCGCCGTTCTGGAAGTGGTTCGTGGGGGGGCGGCTGAACGCGTCCTACAACTGCGTCGACCGGCACCTGGCGACCGGTCGGAACAAGGCGGCCTTCATCTGGGTGCCGGAGCCCGAGGACGAGCCCACCGTCGTCCTCACCTACCAGGAGCTCTACCGGCGGGTGAACGAGTTCGCCGCGCTGCTCCGGGACTGGGCCGGGCTCCAGGCGGGGGACCGGGTGACGTTCCACCTCCCGATGGTCCCCGAGCTGCCGGTGGCGATGCTCGCCGCCGCTCGGATCGGGGTGATCCACTCCGAGGTCTTCGGCGGGTTCAGTGGGGCGGCCTGCGGGGACCGGATCGCGGACTCCGGGAGCCGGGTGCTCGTCACGATCGACGCCTACCACCGCAACGGCGAGCTCCTCGACCACAAGGCCAAGGCCGACGAGGCGGTGGCGCGGGCGGCGGAGCTCGGCCAGCAGGTGGACAAGGTCCTGGTGTTCCGCCGCTACCCGGGCCGGTACTCGTCGTCGACCCCGATGGTGGAGGGGCGCGACTTCTTCGTGGACGAGGTGATCGCGGAGCACCGGGACCGGGTCGTGGAGCCGGTCTCGATGCCCTCCGAGGCCCCGCTGTTCCTCATGTACACGAGCGGGACGACGGGCCGCCCGAAGGGCGCCCAGCACTCGACCGGCGGGTACCTGTCGTACGTGGCGGGGACGTCCAAGTACTACCTCGACATCCACCCGGAGGACACCTACTGGTGCCTGGCCGACATCGGGTGGATCACGGGCCACTCGTACATCGTCTACGGGCCGCTCGCGCTCGGGACGACCAGCGTGATCTACGAGGGGGTGCCCACCTACCCCGACGCCGGCCGCCCCTGGCGGATCGCCGAGCGGCTCGGCGTGAACATCTTCCACACCGCCCCGACCACGATCCGGATGCTGCGGAAGCTGGGGCCGGAGGAGCCGAGCAAGTACGACTACCGCTTCAAGCTGATGGTGACGGTGGGCGAGCCGATCGAGCCCGACGTCTGGCGGTGGTACTACCACGTGGTCGGCAAGGAGCAGGCGGTCATCGTCGACACCTGGTGGCAGACGGAGACCGGCGGGTTCCTGGGGGCCACGCTCCCGGCGCTCCAGCCGATGAAGCCGGGGAGCTGCGGGCCGGGGGTGCTCGGGGTCTACCCCGTGATCTATGACGAGAACGGCGAGGTCGTGGAGGCCGGGAGCGGCCGGGCCGGGAACATCTGCATCCGGAACCCCTGGCCGGGGATCATGCAGACGATCTGGGGGCAGCCGGAACGGTTCGTCGACATCTACTACCGGAAGTACTGCCGGGATCCGAACAGCAAGGACTGGCGGGACTGGCCGTACTTCACCGGGGACGGGGCGGTCGAGGCCGCCGACGGCTACTTCCGGATCCTGGGACGGGTCGACGACGTCATCAACGTCGCCGGCCACCGGCTGGGGACGAAGGAGCTCGAGTCGGCCGCGCTCACGGTGCCGGAGGTGGCCGAGGCGGCGGCCGTGCCGGTCGTGGACGAGCTCCGCGGGCGGGCCGTCGAGATGTACGTGTCGCTCAAGCCCGGGTACCGACCGAGCCAGGAGATCGAGGACAAGGTGCGGGCGGCGATCGAGACGCAGATCGGGAAGATCGCCCGGCCGAAGAACGTCTGGATCGTCCCGGACATGCCGAAGACGCGCTCGGGCAAGATCATGCGCCGGGTGATCGCGGCGATCTCCAACTTCTCGGACGTGGGCGACGTGACGACCCTGGCCAACCCGGAGATCGTGGAGGACATCCGGGTCCACGTCCAGCGGGAGAAGGTCGAGCGCGGCGAGGTGCCCCGGGAGCTCACGCCCGAGGAGATCGAGGAGCTCAAGGCCTTCGGGCAGGTGGAGTAGGCGCGGGAGGTTCGCGTGACCCGGCAGTACCTCGCGGGGGAGCTCTCGGTCCTCCTGGGCCGCTTGGAGCTGGCCGCGCCCGACGCGGCGTGCGCGGTCGCCGTCCACCGGCTCCGCCGCGAGGCGGAGACGTCGCCGCCCACGGCCCTCGGCCCGGTGGCGGCGCGGGCGCTCTCCGTGGCAGACCAGGCGTGCTGGCGCGCCCTCGAGCGGGGCGACGCCCTCGCCTTCGCGCGCCAGGCCGAGGCGTGCGGCGAGCTCTGGCGGTTCGGCGTGTGCGCCGACCTGCTCGAGGAGGGGCCGGCGGCCGGGTAGCCCACGGGCACGCCGGCGCGGCCCTATCCTCGTCGCGTGGAGGAGCAGGCCTTCGTCGACCGCATCGGCGCCCTGCGTCCCCTGCGGATCCGGGACTTCCGGCTGCTGTGGGCGGGGCTCACGGTGTCGATGGTCGGCGACGGCATCTACGTCGTGGCCATGGCCCTCCAGGTCCTCGAGATCTCGAACCGCGCCTCGTCGTTGGCCGCGGTGGGGATCGCCTGGGCCACCCCGCAGGTCTTCCTCATGCTCGGGAGCGGCGCGCTGGCCGACCGGCTGGACCGCCGTCACCTGATGATCGCCGGGGACCTGGTCCGGCTCGGGGCGATCGGCGCGATCGGGGTGCTGTCGATCGGCGACCGGCTCACGCTCCCCGTGCTGCTCGGGCTGGTCGTCGTGTACGGGGCCGGCCAGGCCGTGTTCTCCCCGGCCTACTCGTCGATCATCCCGACGATCGTCCCCGACGACCTCCTCGTCGCCGCCAACTCGCTCGGGCAGGTGGTGCGGCCGGCGGCCTGGATGCTCGTCGGGCCGCTGGTGGGCGGCCTCCTGGTGGGTGCCTTCGGGCCCGGTTGGGCCTTCCTCGCCGACGCCGCCACGTTCGGCTGGTCGGCGCTCATGATCCTCTCGATGCGGGCGCGCTCGGCGCCGCCGGAGGGGGCCCCGGGGCGCCTGTGGGAGGACGTGCGGGAGGGCCTCCGCTACGTGCGCAGCGAGACCTGGATCTGGGCCGCGCTCGTGGCCGGGACCGTGAGCCTGCTCTGCACCTGGGGACCGTGGGAGGTCCTGGTCCCCTACGTCGTGAAGAACGACCTGGTCCGGGATCCCGCCCGGGAGGGGGTCGCCCTCGGCCTGGTCTACGGGGCGGGCGGGCTCGGCGCGGTGCTCGCGGGGATCGTCCTCGGCCAGCGCGGGGGCCTCCCTCGCCGGCCGGTCACGGTGCTCTACCTGGCCTGGGCGCTGGGGATGTTCATGCTGGCCGGGTTCGGCGTCGTCGCGACGGTCTGGCAGGCGATGGCGGTGGCGTTCGTGGCCGAGACCTCCATCGCGGTCCTCGTGGTGCTCTGGTACACGCTGCTCCAGCGCCTCGTGCCCCGCGAGCTGCTCGGCCGGGTCTCCAGCCTGGACTGGATGATCTCGATCGCCGGGGTCCCGGTCTCCTTCGCGATCGTGGGTCCGACGGCGGCTTGGATCGGGGCCGATGCGACGCTGGTGGCGGCCGGCCTGCTCGGCGGACTGGTCACGCTGGCGTTCATGCTGATCCCCGGGGCCCTCGCCCCCGAGCGCGACGGCCGCCTGGCTCGGGCCGCGGCGAGCGGTCCGCGGGACCCCTCGAGCGGCGGCGGCACCGGCTAGTCCGCCGCGGAGCGCCGCCCGGTCTCGGCCGAGGATCCCCTACGCGACAGGGCGGTTCCCGGGCCTGCCCAAGCCCCGATGTCGGTCGGGAAGCGGAGAGCTCCTCGTCAGTCGATGGGTGAGGGCTAACCCGGGAGGACCTCGACGACCTCCGCCACGATGGTGAGCTCGTCGTCCGTGGCCCCCCGGAGCACGATGGGTCCGAAGCTCGGGTCCGTGCTGTCCGGCTCGAGCATTACCTGCGTCCGTCGCACCCGGCCCTCGTCGTCGATGACCTTCGCGCTGCGGTAGACCTTCACGGTGTAGCTCCCACCTGTTTCGGGATCCGAGATGTCTCGGTGCTGGACGAGCACCACGCGTCCGTCTCGCGATCCCTCCACCGGATGGCGGAAGAGGCAGTATGCGCCGTTGGGGATCCGTCGGTTCATCGACTCTCCCACCACGCGGGCGACGAACAGGCCGGGTGCCGGCCGCGTCCGCCCGTTCGGGGCGACCCACGCCTCAGGCTCCGGCTGCTGCACCTCACCGAACCCGCTGGCCGCCGCCGCCAGTGAGTAGAGGGGAACGCTGTTCTCGAAGGGTCGCACCTCGTCCTCGGGGATCCGGCGGAACGGGATGGCCGGCACCGCTTCGCCCGCCGCCGTCTCTGCCGCGAACTCGAACCCGAGCTGGATCGCCTGCTGGAGGACCGTCTCGGTGGCTCGGGCTTCCTTGTCCGGCGGATAGCCGTATCGTCGGAGGACCCTCTTGACCATCACGCGCAGCTTCGCGCGGGCGCTCTCCTTCTGGGTCCAGTCGATGGTCGCGTTCCTCCGTACGGCCTCCGTCAGTTCCCGAGCGATCCTCCTGAGCGTCTCGTCTCCGAGCACCGCGACAGCGCTGTCGTTCGTCTCCAGGGCGTCGTAGAAGGCCAGCTCCTCGTCGGAGAGCCCCAACTCCTCGCCCCGGCGCTGCGCCTCCTGCATCTGCTTGGCCAAGGCGATCAGCTCCTCGATCACCTCGGCCGTCTCGATCTGGCGGTTGTGGTAGCGGCGGATCGTGGCCTCGAGCAGCTCGGAGAAGCGGCGGGACTGCACCACGTTCCGCCTCGAGCGCGCTCTGATGTCGTCGGCGAGGAGCTTCCGGAGCAGCTCGACGGCGAGGTTCCGGTGAGGCAGCTCGCGGACCTCGGCCAGGAACTCCTCCGAGAGGAGCGAGAGGTCCGGCTTGGGGAGCCCGGCCGCCTCGAAGATGTCGATCACCCCCCTGGGGGCGATCGCCTCCGAAACGATCTGCCGCACGGCGTGATCGAGGTCCCCCTCGGTGACGCCGTCGGGACCGTCGGTCTTCGCGAGCCATGCCTTGATCTCCTGGAACAGGCCGACCTCGTCCCGCATCTCCATCGCCTCGGGGCGCGGGAAGGCCAGCGCGAAGGCCTTGGAAAGCTGCGTGACGGCCCCGACGAACCGTCCCCGACCGTTCTCCTGGCCGAGAACGTGGTCCACCGCCGCCGGCAGGAGGCGGAGACGTTCCTTCGGTCGGGCCCGCAGAAGAGGCGCGAGATCGAACCCGTGGAGCAGCGCCCGGCAGATCTCGTAGCCCTCCCTCATCACCCGGACGGCCTCGTCCTGATCG
This sequence comes from Actinomycetota bacterium, assembly GCA_035559315.1. GTDB lineage: Bacteria > Actinomycetota > UBA4738 > UBA4738 > HRBIN12 > DATLZM01. The sequence continues at coordinate 19,805 of DATMBJ010000206.1, read as the reverse complement.
ACCGCCACCTGCCCTCGGCCCCCGCTCTCCGTGTACACGCGGAGGGCCTTGCGCAGTTCGTCCGCGATCCCGATGTAGTCGACGACCAGCCCTCCCGGCTTGTCCCGGAACACGCGGTTGACCCGTGCGATGGCCTGCATGAGGGTGTGACCGCGCATCGGCTTGTCTAGGTACATCGTGTGGAGCGGGGGCGCGTCGAAGCCCGTCAGCCACATGTCTCGGACGATGACGACCCGGAGCGGATCCGTCGGGTCACGGAACCGCCTGGCGAGCAACTCGCGCCTGACCTTGTTGCGGATGTGCGGCTGCCAGGGGATGGGATCGGAGGCCGAGCCCGTCATCACGACCTTCACCACGCCCGCGTTGTCATCCTCCGCGTGCCAGTCGGGCCGCAGGCGCACGATCTGTTCGTAGAGGTCCACGCAGATCCGCCGGCTCATGCAGACGACCATGGCCTTCCCGTCCATCGCCGCGAGTCGACGCTCGAAGTGCTCGACGAGGTCCCTGGCGACCATGGCGAGCCGACGCTCAGTCCCGACCACCGCCTCGAGCTGCGCCCACTTCGTCTTGAGGCGCTCCTTCCGCTCGGTCTCCTCCCCCTCGGTGACCTCCTCGAACTCCTCGTCGATCCGGGGCTTCTCCTCCTCGGGCAGATCGAGCTTGGCCAGGCGGCTCTCGTAGTAGATGGGGACGGTAGCCCCGTCCTCGACGGCTCGTTCGATGTCGTAGACGTCGATGTAATCCCCGAAGACCGCGCGGGTGTCCCGATCCTCCAGTTCGACGGGCGTTCCGGTGAAGGCCACGAAGGTGGCGTTGGGGAGGGCGTCGCGCATGTGGCGGGCGAAGCCCTCGATAAATCCGTACTGGCTCCGGTGGGCCTCGTCCGCGATCACCACGACGTTGGAGCGCTCGGACAGCAGCGGATAGCGGTCCCCCCGCTCCTCGGGGAAGAACTTCTGGATCGTCGTGAAGACCACACCTCCCGAGGCGACCTGGAGCAGCTGCCGGAGGTGCGAGCGGTCGCGGGCCTGGACGGGATCCTGGCGCAGCAACTCTCGGCACCGTGAGAACGTGGTGAAGAGCTGGTCGTCGAGGTCGTTCCGGTCGGTGATGACGACGATCGTCGGGTTCGCCAGGGCGGGGTGGAGCACCAGCTTGCCCGCGAAGAAGGCCATCGTGAGGCTCTTCCCCGACCCCTGGGTGTGCCAGACGACCCCCGCCCGGCGGTCTCCCTCCGGTCGGGAGGCGATGACCGTCCGTTCCACCGCCCTCCTGGTGGCGTGGAACTGGTGGTACGCGGCGATCAGCTTGCGGACCCTGGCGCCGTCGTCCTCGAATGCCACGAAGTGCCGCACGAGGTCGAGGAGACGCTCCTTCTCGAACACCCCGCGGACCAGCACCTCCAGGCGGTTGGCCACCGGTGGGGCGATGGTGTCCCCCTCCACCGTCCGCCAGGGCAGGAACCACTCCCTGGGGGCGGTCAGGGACCCCATGCGCGCGTCGACCCCATCGGAGATCACGAGGAGCTCGTTCGGGCGGAACAGCGCAGGGATGTCCGCCTTGTAGGTCTGGAGCTGGTCGTAGGCTCGCCACAGGGTGGCTTGCTCGTCCCCCGGGTCCTTCAGTTCGATCACAGCGAGAGGGAGACCGTTCACGAAGACGACCACGTCGGGCCGTCGGAGCTGTCTGCCCAGCACGGAGAACTGGTTCACGACGAGGAAGTCGTTGTCCTCTGGGTCCGTGAACGCGAGCACGTCCAGGCGGACGCCTCGAACGCCTCCGCGAGGTCGCGGGACGTCCACCGACACGCCCTCGGTGAGCAGCCGGTGGACGCGGCGGTTCTCCTCGACGAGGTCCGGCGAGTGCTGCCGGATGAGGACCCTAAGGGCCTCGTCGATCGCTCCAGGGGGTGCGGCCGGGTTCAGGCGTTCCAGAGAGGCCCGCAGCCGGCCGGCCAGGATCGCCTGGCGATAGTCGCTCCGTTCCGCGTCCTGCTCCCCCGGCGCGATGTCGCCTCCGTGGCGGACCTCGTATCCCAGGTCGCGGAACCAGTCGAGGAGCAGCTCCTCGACGGTCGCCTCGGTGATCTCGGATCTGCCCGCCATGTCCCCGCGCGCAACTCTACGACGGAGAACTAAGAATCCGCAGGGGGGCTGCGACCGCTTGCTCGAAGACCCTCCAGAACGCTGGACCGCGGACACCTCGATCGTCGGGCAGGGACACGCCCGCGAGCGTGAGGTCGGGACGCAGCTCGTCGAGCAGCCGCCGGCCCGCACTCTCCCGTAGGTACGCGGTGCGCTCGAGGAGCGCATCCTCGTCGAGCCACCGGAGGATCGCGAGGAGAGCGGGGAGGAGCCTGACCCAGTCGACGAACCTCGGGAGCTCCCACACCGCGAGTCCGAGGAAGGCAGCCCACCGCTCCCGGTCGATGCGAACGGACCTCTCCCGCCCGCGCCAGGAGGCCGTGAGGAGATCCGCCTCGACCAGATTGTTCAGCCCCTCGTTCACGTTCCTCTTGGAGAACGCCACCCAGTCGGCGATCTCCCGAGCGGTGGGCTCGGGGTGCCCGCTCGTGAGGAGCACGCGGACGATCTCGGCCCGGACGCCGAGTCCGAGCGCCAGCCGTAGCCGGAAGGCGAAGTTGATCGGCGCGGAGAGGTCCGGGGGCTGGGACTTGCCGCTGGGCTCGGCCCGCGGCCTCTTCCATCCGAAGCGTAGGAAGATGGGGTCGGGTTCGCCCACGAACGCCTCCTCGCCGTCGATCCGGAACAGGACGTCCGAGCTGGCGGACGGCACCGCGTCCGTCCGTCGGGCCCACGACCTAAGCGCTGGGTTGTACGTCGCCGCCCAGGCGATTGCTGCACGCGCCAGCGACCGTGCCTCGGGGTCCCGGGCGACCGCCCTGACACGTTGCAGGGAGAGGAACCTCCCGTTCGCTCGCAGCCAGTCGAGGACCTCGTCGAACAAGCGCGGGTCGCGGCGGGCGATGGGAAGCGTGAAGGCAAGCAGCGCCTCCGGGTCGGCCGCCCACTGGTCACGGCGGCCGAATTCAGCCAGGACGCCGAGCTGCGCCCACTGGCTCCACGCGAACCCGAGGAGCTCGTCGCAGACTCGCTGCCTAAGGGCCGAGGTCTGCATCCTGGACCTCCAGGTGATGTAGGGCAGCCTCGAGCTGCTGGCGGAAGCCATCGGACGGGTCGTGGGTGCGGGCCCAACGGGCCGCCGCCACGAGCTCCTCTGGCGTCGGGCGAAGGGCGCGCAGGTCGGTCTCGTGCCGGCCACCGCCCTGGTCGACCATGGCGTACAGCTTGAAGTGGATAAGGTCGAACCGATCGGCGAAGTGGACGGTGAGGGCTGGGCCGTAGGTCCGGGTGTGGACCCGCCGGAGGAAGCCGTCCGGAAGCCCGAGGCGGACGAGGTCGGTCGGACCCGGGTTCAGCCACTCCGCGGGGAGCCCGAAGTCACGCGCGACCCGCGCGGCGGCCTCGCGGAGCGTCTCAGGGAAGGGCTCCGCCTCCCGGAGGCGGGCACCGTCGAGGAGTCCGACCACGTCCACGTCCCGGGTCGGTCGCTCGACGTAGCCGAGGACCTGGAGCGCAGCGCCCCCGATGACGACCACGTCCGCCCGCCCGCCCAAGGCGTGTAGCTGCTCGCCGAGGGCCGAGAGCAGGGCGTCGATCCTTCGTGGTTCGGATTCGAGTGCCACGTCAGGATGATATACATCTCGGTTCGAGATGTTCAACATCCCGATTCTGGTTGATAAACATCCCGTCGTTCCTAACCCCGTGCCGTACCCCGGGACGTCATCTTCGTGTCGGCGACAGGCCGCATGATCGGTACCGGCATGCTCAACAACCGCGAGGTCGCAGCACTCGCTTGGCTGCTGATCGGAGCCGTGTGGGCGCTCTCACGGCCATCCGTTCGGGCGAGCCTCGCCGACGTCGCCCGCACCTTCGCGACCCCGAAGCTGCTCGTCCCCCTCGGGATCCTCGGTTGGAACGCGGCTGGACTCGCGTGGCTCGGCTACCGCCTGGGTCTCTGGCAGGTCTCTCTGGTTCCCGAGACGATCGAATGGTTCTTCGGCTCGGCTGCGGTCCTCTTCCTCAACCTGCCCAAGGCGGCTGCCGGCGAGCGGTTCTTCAGGAGGGCGGTGTTCCGGACGCTCGAGCTGACGACCCTCATCGGGTTCTTCATGAACCTGTTCGTCCTCAGCCTACCGCTCGAGCTCCTGCTGCAGCCCATGCTCCTCATCCTCGTGCTCATCCCTTTCGTGGCAGATCGGGAACCGCGCCTGGAGGCGGCACGGAAGTTGGCGGATCGCATCGCGGCTTCCATCGGCCTGGGTCTGGCAGGTTTCGTCTCCTTCGAGCTCGTGCGCCACCTGAACGACCTTCATCTGGAGGAGCTGCTCGTCCAGCTGGCGCTCCCTGTCTGGATGACGGTAGGTGTCGTACCGCTCCTCTACGTCCTGGCGCTGTACATGGCATATGAGGCGGCGTTCATCCGCATCGACTTCTTCATCAGCGACGCGGGCGATCGTCGGCGGATCAAGCTGGCTCTGGTCTCGGTCCTGCGATGGCACCCGAGGGAGGTGGCCCGCTTCGGTCAGCCGTGGATCCGCCGGGCCCAGGCGGCCCGAGGTCTGCGCCGGACGATGACGATCGTGCGTGCCTTCAGGGGGAGCGCCGGCCGGCGATGATCGTCTGCCTCTGACGATCAGCTCGAAGAGCCGGTGGGGGCGATGTCGAACTCGTGCTGGGGCTCGTACAGCCAGAAGTTGATGGGGTTCGCCGGGTTCGGCGTGCGCAGACCCCGCGACCCCGCAAGGCTGACGCCGAGCCTGCGATCCTTGCACCCTTGATCGAGTGCTTGCAAGACGAAGAAACGCTGCTGCGAGGCGCGCGACGGCACAGGGTCATTGGCCGTGCTGAAGCCATCGAGCGTCGGTTGCGGGGAGGTCCTGTGCAACCACGCCTCGTACGCGTCGTACTCGCTGCGCGAGAACACAGCGAGGCCGGCGAAGAGATCGGCCAGCTGTAGCAGCGCCGATCTCCCAGAGGACAGAGGCCGGATCTGCTCGATCCCGAATTCGCGTCGGAGCCGCACGCGGAAGGTGCCGGCGGTAAGTGACGGTTCCTCCGTCACCGGCCGCACGGACACGGTGTCGAGGCAGTCCCTGACCGTGTCCCAGTCCAACGCGGTGTGCTCATCGGGGTGCAGCCTCCATACCGCTTCATCGGGCCACCGCATCCTGAGGACGTTGCGGAACAGGTGGTAATACATCCGCTGCAGGTTGGCCACGTCGTCGCGCCCCTTGATCTTGTGCCGACGGTCCTCGACGTCCCAGATGAGCACGTCGATCCGGAGTTCCTTCCTCGTCGCGTGGTCGATCGCGAACCCACACATCTTCTCCGCGGCGAAGCGTTCCTTCGCGCCACGGAGCCCGCTCCACTTGAACTCCGAGACGCCGGATCCCTCGAGGAGCTCACGGAGACCCGCCTCCATCTTCTCCGCCAACTCCACGGACGCGGTCACGAGCCCGAGGCTCCGGAACCTACCCTCGTTCCAGTGTGACTCGTCTGCGAACCCGACGTGCGTGACCCTCATGGGGAGGAACCTTGCGAGAAGGGCACGCGTACCTGCCCGGAGATTAGCTTTGGGATGAGCCAGTCGCGTAGCTGCGCCAGGGTGCGGGACTCCTCGACGAGCTGTTCGGCGAGCTCGACCATCGGCCTGACCAGAGCGTCGAAGCCAGCGACGAGGGGCGCCGGAGGCACGACGAAAGGTGGGCGACGCAAGCCCTCGATGCTTAGGTGGTTGACCGTGGTGCCACTCGTGTATCCGACGACCTGAGCCCTCAGACGCGGTGTCAGAAGGGCGTGATGGAGGTATAGAGAGCTCAAGGGAGATCCTTCGGCCGGCCTGATACGGAAGAGGTCGGCGCTGAAGAGTCCATCCTGGCCGAAGGCACGAGGCACGATGGCCGGGTAGCCGATGACCCGAAGTCTATGCGTGAGGTCGGTGTTGGCGACGATGACATCTCCGGGTTCAACCAAGTGCCGTTGCTTGTACTCGCCGGCGTACCACTTGATCCCCTCGTAGTTGTAGCCGCCCCTCTCAAGGATGGAATTCAGGTTGTGGAGCGGAAGCCCCTCCCCCTCCTCCACGAGGTCGGCTCCTCGGTAACTCAGGCCCCGGACCACTTCCACGTGCTCACCCAGCGGGGCTACCTCCCAGCCCTCGGGCACGGGCCCGATCGGTGAACCCACGAGCTTCGACGGGAACAGGTCTGCCAGCTCGGGCGGCACGATCGGCCTCCGCCCCGTAGCCTTGGCTCGCACGGGATCGAAGTCGACGAACCACGACTTGAAGATGGCCTTGGCCATCTCTTCCAGGGTGCGCCCGGTCCGCCGGTTCAGCTCAATCTTGTCGTCGATAGCCCTCAGGAGTCTGCCAACTCGTCTCTGCCTGGCGATTGGCGGCAGATCGATCCGGACTTGGGCCAGGTCACGGAGGTTGACGTAGTCGGCCATATCCGTCTGAGACCGGAAAGCATCGATCTGCGCCTGGCACCAGGGGCTACCCAACCAGTAGTAGAAGAAGTTGGGGTCCAGTGTTTCGGCATCAAGCACGCGGAAGAAGCACACTTGGGGGGAGTACACGTACCGCCTGTCCCCCGACGTCACTCGTGCACGCCGACCGACCGTGCCCTTTGTGGTCAGAACGACATCACCGACCGCTGCAAGCTTGGCCCCGATCTTGCTGCGGAACTCATGCCTTACGTATTCGAGATCACCGTCCTCCCGGATCCTCCCATCCCAGATCTGTGAAACGCGAAGGATCGGAAAGCCATCCGTGCCCAGCTCCGCCTGCTTGGTCCTGTATCCATCGTTGAACAGGAGCACGCCGTTGTCGGCGAGCTCCTTCAACGATACTGTTCGCGTATCACGAGCCATCGGCTTCGAGGTGCCTGAGAGCAACCCGGATCGCGCTCTCAAGCCGTGTGGATTCAGCGAACTCATCCTCTAGTTCCGCGACGAGGCGCTTCAGTCTCTGCTGGAACGGTTCGTCATCATCCTCGGCCGACGGGGCGCCGACGTAGCGGCCCGGCGTGAGGACGTGACCGTGCTCGCGGATCTCCTCGAGCGTCGCGCCCCTGCAGAAGCCGGGAACGTCCTCATACACGCCCGCGCCGATCTCGCCGCGCCACGCGTGGTAGGTATCAGCAATCCGGCGGATCTCGTCGTCGGTGAGCTCCCGGTGGACGCGGGTCACCATCACCCCCATGTGGCGAGCGTCGATGAAAAGGGTCTCGCCGCGACGGTCGCGGAGGGGCTTCCCACCCCGCGTGGGCTTGCCGGACTTGTCCCGCGCCAGGAACCAGAGGCACGCGGGGATGGCTGTTCCGTAGAAGAGCTGGGGCGGCAGGGCCACGATGCAGTCCACCAGGTCGGCCTCGACGATGTTCCGGCGGATCTCCCCCTCGCCCGACTGGTTCGAGGAGAGGCTTCCGTTGGCGAGCACGAAGCCCGCGATCCCGGTGGGCGACAGGTGGTGGATGATGTGCTGCACCCAGGCGAAGTTCGCGTTCCCGGCCGGGGGGACGCCGTAGCGCCATCGGGCATCGTCCTTGAGGCGGTCCCCGCCCCAATCGCTCATGTTGAAGGGCGGGTTGGCCAGGACGAAGTCGGCCCTGAGGTCGGGGTGGAGGTCGCGGTGGAAGCTGTCGGCGGCGTGTGGGCCCAGGTTGGCCTCGATCCCCCGGATGGCCAGGTTCATCTTGGCGAGACGCCAGGTGGTGGGATTCGACTCCTGGCCGAAGATCGAGATGCGGTCGATCCGGCCCCCGTGGGCTCGGATGAACTCCTCCGACTGGACGAACATGCCTGAGGATCCGCAGCACGGGTCGTACACCCGTCCCTCGAAGGGCTCGATCATCTCCACGAGGAGCCGTACGACGCAGCGGGGGGTGTAGAACTCGCCCGCCTTCTTCCCCTCCTTGCTCGCGAACTGGCCGAGGAAGTACTCGTAGACCCGCCCGAGGACGTCCTTGGCGTGGTTGTCCTCCTCGCCCAGGGCGATGGTGCCGATGAGGTCGATGAGCTCGCCCAAGCGTCGCTTGTCCAGGGTCGGCCGCGCGTACTCCTTGGGCAGGACGCCTTTCAGCGAGGGGTTCTCCCGCTCGATGGCGTCCATCGCGGCGTCGACCAGCTCCCCGATCTCGGGCTGCTTGGCGGCGTCCTGGAGCCGCTGCCACCGTGCCTCCGGCGGCACCCAGAAAACGTTCTGCGCCTTGTACTCGTCCGGGTCTTCGGGGTCCGCCTCGGGATCCTGCTCGAGCTTCGCGTGGAGGGCCTCGAAGGCGTCGGAGATGTACTTCAGGAAGATGAGGCCGAGAACGACGTGCTTGTACTCGGCGGCATCCATGTGCCCCCGGAGCTTGTCGGCAGCGGCCCACAGGGTCGCCTCGAACCCCAGGGTCGTGCCGTTCCGCTTCGCTTCGACCGTCGTGGCCCTCCTGGGTCTGGCCATCGTGCCCCCAGCCTCCCTCGCTGGCCGAAGGATAGGGCGACTCGGCCCCAGGTGCAGGGTTCCGGGCGGGTCCCGCGGGAGACCTGGCTGGCGTGGCTGATCGCGACGATGGTCGGGATTCGGGGCGGTCCCAGTGTCCAGACGTCATCCAGGCGAGGGTCTCGGTTCCCGCTCCAGGCGGTCAGCCCGATATCGCGAGGACCACGACCCGGAGCGGCCCGTGGACGCCCCGGACCAGGGTCCGCTCGATATCGGTCGTCCTCGAGGGGCCCGTGACCATCACCGTCTGGGAGGCGCCCCGGGCGAGGTCCGGCATGGCCGCGAACAGCTCCTCGAAGCCCGGAACGAGCCTGCCCTCGGGGAGGACCGCGACGTGCACCGGCGGGAGCAGGCTCGCCGCGCGCGAGGCGTCGGGCCCCGCCCGGAGCAGGACCGACCCGGTGGCCGCCACCCCGAGCGCGGCGCCCGTGATCCCGAGGTCGGCTTGGGCGGCCGCCGCGCGCGTGGGCTCGAGGGCGTGGCAGCCCGCCCGGCGGAGCCCCTCCTCGACCCGTCCCAGGAACGGCCCGAGGTCGGGGGTCACCACCGCCGTCCCAGCGTCCCCGGCCAGCTCCGCGACGGCGTCGGCCAGCGCGGAGCTCGGGAGCCGTCGCGCCTCGCCGCCCGCGGCCGCGAGCTCCTCGGCGAACCGCTCGAACAGGCGGCCGTCGCCCGAGGCGAAGGTCCGGGGGAGCGCCGCCGGGAGCGGCGGAGCGACCGCGTCGGCGAGCGCCGCGCGGACCCTCGCCAGGAACGCCTCACGCTCCACCGCTCACCCCCTCCCCGCGCCGCCACCGTTCGCGGAACGTGCGCCGCGCCACCGGCGGGAGGTCCCGCCCCCGGGTCCAGCGGGAGAGCGGGAACGGCGCCCAGGGGATCCGGCCCGCCCGGACGAACGGCCGCTGCGCCCAGCGGGCCAGGCGGGCGAGCAGCCCGTAGGGGCCCGGGCTCGCCCAGGCCCGGGCCCACCACCGGAACGTCCGACGTTCGAGGCCGCCGGCCCGGGCCAGAGCGGCGTCCGCCCGGAGCGCGACGAGGTGCTGGTGGAGGGGGATCCCGACCGGGCAGACCTCGGTACAGGCGCCGCAGAGCGAGGACGCCCAGGGCAGGTCGCCCCGGGCCTCGAACCCCTCGAGGAGGGGCGCGAGCACGGCCCCGATCGGGCCGCCGTAGGGGGACCCGTAGGCCAGGCCCCCGACCTGCCGGAAGACCGGGCAGACGTTGAGGCACGCGCCGCAGCGGATGCAGTGGAGGACCGACCGGTAGCGGCCGGCGAGGATCCCCGAGCGGCCGCCGTCGACCACCACCACGTGGAGCTCCTCCGGCCCGTCGGGCTCCTCCGGCCCCCGCGGCCCGTTCACCACGTTCACGTAGGTCGTGACCCGCTGGCCGGTGGCGCTCCCGGTGAGGAGCGGGAGCAGCACCGCGAGCTCCCGGAACGAGGGCACGACCCGCTCCATCCCCATCAGCGCCACGTGGACCGGGGGGAGCGAGGAGCACATCCGCCCGTTGCCCTCGTTGGTCACGATCACGATGGAGCCGGTCTCGGCCACGGCGAAGTTGACCCCGGTGATCCCGAGGTCGGCGGCGAGGAAGCGCTCGCGGAGGACCTCCCGGGCGAACCGCGTGAGGCGGGCGGGGTCGTCGTCGGGAAGGTCGGCCCCGTGGGCCCGGGCGAACAGCTCTCGGACCTCGGCCCGCGAGCGGTGGACCGCGGGGACCGTGATGTGGGCGGGGGGCTCCCCGGCGAGCTGCTGGATGTACTCGCCGAGGTCGGTCTCCACGACCTCCACCCCCGCCTCCTCGAGGGCGCGGTTCAGCCCGACCTCCTCCGAGACCATCGACTTCCCCTTCACGGCGAGGCGGGCGCCGCGCCGCGCCGCGACGTCGCGCACGTAGGCCACGGCCTCCCCGGCGTCGGCGGCGAAGAACACCCGGGTCCCCCGGGCCTCGGCCCGCTCGGCCCACCGCGCGAGGTAGCGGTCGAGCTCGGCGACCGTGTGCGCCCGGATCGCCTCGCCGACCGCCCGGAGCGCCCCCAGGTCCACGCCCTCGAAGGCCCGCTGCCGGAGGAGGGCGCTCCGGTCCATCGCCGCGGCCAGGTTCCGGCGGACCTCGGGCCGGGCCAGGAGGGCCCGGGCCCGCGCCTCGAAGCTCCCGGGCGCGCCCCTCCCGACGGCCGGCGACCGCCCCCCGCTCACGCGAGGCCCCTCGCCCGGGCCAGGAGCACCGCCAGGTGGAGGAAGCGCACGCGGGAGCCCCGTCGGGACGCCCGGCTCCCGAGGTGGAGGAGGCAGCCGGGGTCGCCCGCGACCACGGCCTCGGCGCCCGCGGCCTCGACCCGGGCCAGCTCATCGTCGGCCATGGCCTCCGCGAGCTCCGGCAGGCGGAGCGAGAACGCGCCCCCGAACCCGCAGCACGCCACCGGCGGGTCGATCTCCACGAGCTCGAGCCCCGCGACCCCCGCCAGGAGCCGCCGGCCCTGGCCCCCGAGGCCGAGCTCCCGGAGCCCGTGGCACCCATCGTGGTAGGCGACCCGCCCCTCGAACCGCCCGCCCCCGGGGGCGCCGAGCACGTCCACGAGGAACGAGGAGAGCTCGTGGGTCCGGGCGGCCAGGTCCCGGGCCCGTCCCTCGTCGCCGGTCCCGGCGAAGAGCCGGGGGTAGGCGGAGCGGAGCATCGCCGCGCACGACCCCGAGGGGACGACCACCGCCTCGGCGGCCTCGAACGCCCCGAGCGCCCCCCGCGCCACCCTCCGAGCCTCCTCGGGGAACCCGGAGGTCCACCAGGGCTGCCCGCAGCAGGTCTGGTCCGGGGGTGCGTCCACCTCGACCCCCGCCGCGCGGAGCAGGGCCACCGAGGCCTCGGCGACCTCGGGGGCCACGAGGTCCACCAGGCAGGTGGCGAACAGCGCGACCCGGCGCGGGCGGTCTCCCATCGGACCCGGGGAAGTTCACCACGCCCGGGGCGACCGCGCCACGCGGGGTCGGCCGGCCGGGTGGCGGTGTGCATCGTGCATACGGCTGCCTGCCTCGCGGCCGACCTCGGACCCGTGCTACCGTTCGCGGCTGGGAGATCGCCGTGACCCAGACCGCCTCCGCCGCCCGGGCCCGCCGGGCCGTCGCCCCGGCCGAGGCGGCCCGCGCCCTCCGGCAGATGCTCCAGTCCCAGCGCGAGGAGACCCAGGCCCTGTTCTCGATGATCGCCGGGGTCGCCTCCACCCTCTCCCTCCCCGAGCTGCTCCGCTACGTCGTCAAGCTCTGCGCCGAGCTCACCGGCTGCCAGGGGGTCCTGATCTACCTCTGGGACGAGGACCGCGAGCGCCTCGTGGTGCGGGCGGCGATCGAGGGCTACGAGCAGTGGGTGGGCAGGTTCTCGCTCGCGATGGGCGAGGGGCTCACCGGGTGGACCGCCCTGACGCGCCAGCCCGGGATCATCCGGGACGATCCGCTCGCGGACCCACGGTTCAAGTACGTCCCCGAGCTCAGGGACGACCGGTTCCAGTCCTACCTCACGATCCCCATCGTGGCGCCCGACGGACGGCTCCTCGGCGTGATCACGATGCACACCGAGGCGCCGCACGAGTTCAGCGACGACGACCTGACCCTGATGCACACGCTCTCGGCGCTGTTCGGATCCGTCGTGGCGAACGCGCAGCTCTACGAGCAGCAGGCCCGCCAGGTCCGGGTGCTCCACTCCCTCGCCGAGGCGAGCCGCGCGCTGGTCGAGACCTCCTCCCTCCGCCACATCCTGCACCGCCTGGCGGCCACCGCAGGCGCCCTCGTGGAAGCCGACACGTGCGCCGTCGTCACGCTCGACGAGGAGGGCGCCCACCTGGGGGTGGAGGCCTCCTGGACGGCGGGGCCCGAGGCCGTCGGGGCGCCGCCGACGGCGATCGCCGCGGAGGGGGCCTGGGCCCGCCTCCTCGGGGCGACGGCGCCCGTCGTGCTCTCCCGGCGGGAGAACCGGGAGGCGTTCGTCGCCTTCGAGCCCCTCGCGCCCCGCGCCCGCACGGTGCTCGCAGCCCCGATGCGGGTCTCCGAGCGCGTCGTCGGGGCGTTCCTGTGCTTCGCGGAGAACGCGCGGGCGTTCGGCCGGGAGGACCGGGAACTGCTGTCGATGGTCGCCTCCCAGGCCGCGCTCGCGGTGCAGAACGCCCGGCTGATCGAGGCGCTCACCGCTCGGAACGTGGTCCGGGACTTCTTCGAGGCGCTGGCCCTGGGGGAGGACCATGAGCTGGGCCTGGAGGCCCGGGCCCGCCGGCTGGGCGTGGACCTGGGCCGCCCCCACGTCGTGGTGGTCTTCGAGGTGACGGCCCACCCGATCGGCTTCGACGCGGAGCAGATCTGGCTCGCGCTCCGCCAGGACCTCGCGGGACGCTTCCCGGGCTCGCTCTCGACCTACCGGGACCGCACGATGACCGCGCTCCTCCGCCTGTCCGACGCGACCAGCGTGGAACGGCTGGCCGGACGCCTGGCGGAGGCCAAGGCGGCCTTCGAGCGTCCCCCCGAGCTCCTGATCTCGGCCGGGATCTCGCGGGTCTGCGCCCGTCCGCAGGGCTACCCCGAGGCCTTCGAGCAGGCCCGGCAGGCGCTCCTCATGGGGCGGGCGGTCCGCGGTCCGGGGGCGGCGGTCACCTTCGACGAGCTCGGGGCCCAGTGGCACCTGCTCTCCGTGGCCCAGCAGCAGGTTCGGGACGTCTACCAGGAGCGGCTCGAGCGCCTCCTCGAGCACGACCGGGAGAAGGGCACGCAGCTCTTCCGAACCGTGGAGGTCTACCTGGAGTGCATGGGGAACTCGAAGCTCGCCGCGGACAAGCTGTTCGTCCACCGCAACACGCTCCGCCAGCGCTTCGAGAAGATCCGGCGGATCGCGGAGGTGGACCTGTCGGACACCGAGCGGTGGTTCGACCTGATGATGGCGCTGCGGATCATCCGGCTCCGGGAGCTGGCCCGGTGACGTGGTCGGCCCGGTGCGGGGGGCTGTGCCGGCCGCACACCGCGGCGCGGCCGGTGTGGGCAGCCCCGCCGTCGAACGGCGCGGCGGGGGGCCGTAGCCTCCGGGGCCGGGGCGGGGCGGATGACCCGGGCCGAGTCGAAGGAGGGGGAACGTGAGCGAGGTCGCGCAGATCCTCGAGGAGTGGGGGGAGCGCGGGATCCGTTGGGTCCGCTTCGAGCTCCCCGACATGCACGGGATCTCCCGCTCGAAGACCGTGCCGATCGAGCACGCCGGGCGGTTCGCCGAGCGCGGGCTCAACATGTACGGCGGGGCCGCGGTGCTCGACACCGCCGACTCCGTGGTCTCCGGCACGCTCTACAACGAGGAGGTCGCCTACCGCGACCAGCTCCTCTTCCCGGACCCCGACACGGGCGCGGTGGTGCCGTGGATGGACCGGACCGCCCGGTTCATCTGCGACGCGCGGTGGCAGGACGGGACCCCGCTCGAGGCCACCCCGCGGCAGGTCTTCCGCCGGGCCCTGGAGAAGGCGCGGTCGATGGGCTACGAGCCGGTGATGGGCTCGGAGTTCGAGTTCTACCTCCTGGACGCGGAGACCAAGCAGCCGCTGTTCGGGGACTTCCACATCTTCAACACGGTCCGGAACGACTGGGTCCCGACGATCCGCAGGATCCTCGCCGAGCTGCCCGAGGTGGGCGTCTCGATCATCACCGCGAACTGCGAGTACGCGGCCTCCCAGTGGGAGATCAACTTCGCCCCGGGCCGGGGCCTCGAGGGCCCCGACAAGGCGTTCACGTTCAAGAACAGCGTGAAGGAGATCGCGAAGCAGGACGGGCTGATCGCGACCTTCATGAGCAAGCCGTTCATGGGCTCCTCGGGGAGCGGGTGCCACACCCACATGTCGCTCGTGCGGACCGAGGACGGCGCGAACGCGTTCGGCGACCCCGACGACCCGCTCGGGATCTCCGAGACCTGCCGCCACTTCATCGGCGGGCTCCTGCGGTACGCGAAGACGATCGACGCGCTCGTCGTCCCCACCGTGAACTGCTTCCGCCGCCGGCGGACCCACACGTTCAGCCCGACGAACATCTCCTGGGGCATCGAGGACCGCTCGGCGCTGGTCCGGGTGAAGGGGCACGGGCCGCTCGAGTCCCGGCGTATCGAGTTCCGGGCCCCGACCGCGATGTCGAACCCCTACCTGGTGGGCGCCGCCATGCTCCAGGCCGGCCTGCGGGGGATCGAGGAGAAGATCGACCCCGGCCGCCCGTCGGGCCCCGACACCGTGGCGGAGGAGGACCCCTCGTTCGAGAAGCTCCCCACCTCGCTCCTCGAGTCCCTCGGGATCTTCGAGACCGACCCCGCCGCCCGGGAGTTCTTCGGTGAGGACTTCGTCACGGCCTACGCCACGATGCGCCGGCACGAGCTGGGCCGGTTCAACGACTGGGTCACGGACTGGGAGCGGAACGAGTACCTCGAGGTCTACTGACGGCCCGGCACCGGGGCTGGCGGGTCCGCGCGGGTCGGTGCACGATGGTGCCGTGGCGTTCCGGGACCGCCGCCGCGCGGCCCGGCGGGCCTCGGCCGCCGGGCTCCTGGGGATCGCCGCGGTCGTGGCGCTGGGGCCGACGTGGGCGATCCCCGCGCTCGCCCTCGTTGCGCTCGTGTACTACGGCCACCAGGTGGTCGCGACGTGGAACGGCGACGAGACCGTCCCCTACCCGAGCCTGGCGCTGGTCGTCGTGGTGAACGCCCTCGTCGTGTTGCTCGTCCAGGCCATCCTGGCGTTGGAGGGCTTCATCCGCCCGACCGATGTCTAGGACCCGAGGGCACTGTGAAGCGTGCACATCGGAGCGCCCCGCTCAGTGGGCAGCCCGGGTCTTGGGCGGCCGTTCAACCCCGCCCTATCCTTGGCCGTCCGGTCGTACCGCTCACGGGGCTCCGGCGCGTCCGGCCGGGGTCCGCACCTTGAGAGCCGGAGGAGGGGGGAGCGGATGGCTACGCAGGACGTCTTCATCCGGAAGTCCTCGGGGCTGACCAGGCAGATCAGCGCCCGGGACGCGCTGATGTACTGCGCGATGAACCCGGGGCTGCTCTACGCGCTCGTCTACATCGTCTGGGCGCCGGCCTTCTACCCCGGGGCCCACATGGGGATCGGGGTCCTGTTCGTCCTCCTGATCTTCCCGATCGCCGGCCTGTACTGGTACTTCTCGGTGGCGATGCCCCGGTCGGGCGGGGAGTACATCTACGTCAGCCGGACGCTCCACCCCGCCCTGGGCCTGATGTCCTCGTTCGTGATCAGCATCACCGCCCTCTCCTGGACGGGCCAGCTCCAGGACTGGTGGATCCGGTGGGGCCTGGCCGACCCGATCCGCGCGGTCGGCATCTCGAGCGGGAACGACGGGCTGATCAGCCTCGCCAACTCCCTCGACCGGCCCATCGTCCGGTTCCTGATCGGGACCGGAGCGCTTCTGCTCACGCTGTGGCTGTTCCTGCTCGGCACGAAGGCCATGATGCGGGTCTCCTACTGGGCGGTCGCGTTCGCCTGGCTCGCCGTGCTGATCCTCGGCGTGATCCTCGTGTTCGAGGGCCGGGACACGTTCGTCCAGCGGTTCAACGAGCTGTCCGGCGCCGAGTACGACCAGATCCTCCAGGCCGGGAAGGGGGCCGGGGCGGTCTTCGGCATCACGTTCCTGAACCTGATGTACGCCGCGGTCACGTACATCAACCTCAACACGCTCGGGCAGACGTTCTCGGCGAACCTGGCGGGGGAGATCCGGGGGGTCGCGAGGTCCCAGGCCCTGGCGCTGTTCGGGTCGCTCGCGATGCAGATGGCGATCTGGTTCGCCCTGTACATGCTGGTTTACGGGATCGTCGGGACGAACTTCATGCACTCGCTCGACGCGATCTGGGCGAACGCGCCCGACCAGCTGCCGCCGGCGATGCAGCACGAGTTCACCTCCAGCGAGCCGGTCCCGATGCTCCTCGTCGCGTTCATGACCGGGAACCCGATCCTCCAGCTCCTGTTCGGGCTGTGCTTCATCGTGGCCACGTGGGTCTCGCTCGCCGGCCTGGGCTTCGCCCCGATCCGGAACGTCTTCGCCTGGGCCTTCGACCGGCTGATCCCCACCGCGTTCGCGGACATCAAGACCCGGTACCGCGCGCCGCTGTGGGCGATCGTGGCGGTGATCGCCGCGGCCGAGATCTTCCTGTGGCTCGGGATCTACTCGCCGGCCTACTCGGAGGCGATCCTCTACACGATCGCGTCGTGGTTCATCGCCTGGATCATCCTGGGGATCGCGGGGATCGTGTTCCCGTACCGGCGCCGGGAGCTGTTCGAGGCGAGCCCGCCGGCGGTGCAGCGGCGGATCGCGGGGATCCCGGTGATCTCGATCCTCGGGTTCGCCACGCTCGCGGTCTCGATCTTCACCGAGTGGGCGGTGGCCCAGCCGTTCTTCACCGGTGGGGCGTCGCCGCTCCAGTACGTGACGGTGGCCGCGATGGTGGTGGTCCCGATCGTGATCTACGTGATCGCGCACTTCTACCACCAGAGCAAGGGGATCCCGCTCTCGCTCCAGTTCTCCCAGGTGCCGCCGGAGTGAGTTCGGGCGGTAGAGTGTCAGGCGACGGGGGCCCGGGGTGGGCTCGGGCCCCCGGGCCGGCGTCCGGAGGTTGGTGCCCGTGCTGAAGCTGTTCTACGCGACCGACGTCCACGGCTCGGAGACCACGTTCCGCAAGTGGTTGAACTCGGCCAAGCACTACGGGGCCGACGTCCTCGTCATGGGCGGCGACCTCACCGGGAAGATGCTCGTGCCCGTGGTCCAGGAGGCGGACGGATCCTGGACGGCCCGGTTCGAGGGGAGCGTGGTCCGGGTGGAGGACGAGCGGGAGCTGCAGAACCTGGAGAAGGCGATCCGGACCCGCGGGTACTACGTCCAGCGGATGACGCCCGAGGAGCGGGCGGCGATCCAGACCCCCGAGCAGGTCGACGAGCTGTTCCGCCGGCACATCGCCCAGGTGCTCGAGAGCTGGGTGGCCCTGGCCGACGAGCGGCTGGACCCGGGGAAGACCCCGGCCTTCTGGATGCCGGGGAACGACGACCACCAGTTCGTCGACGAGTACGTGAACCGGTCGAAGGCGATCCGGAACGTGGACGGGCAGGTGGTCGAGGTCGACGGGTACTACCTGCTCTCGATCGGGAACGCCAACGTCACCCCCTGGAACTGCCCCCGCGACGTCACCGAGGACGTGCTGGCAGCGAAGATCGACGAGCTGGCCCAGCAGGTCCCCGACATGAGCCGGTGCATCTTCAACGTCCACGCCCCGCCCTGGGGCTCGAACCTCGACCTCGCGCCCGAGCTCGACGAGGACTTCAAGCCCACGATGGAGGCGGGCGGGCTGAAGATGGTCCCGGTGGGGAGCACCGCGGTCCTCGAGGCGATCCGGAAGTACCAGCCGCTGCTCTCCCTCCACGGCCACATCCACGAGTGCTCGGCGGGGATCCGGATCGGGCGGACGCTGTGCATCAACACGGGGTCCGAGTACCACGAGGGGGTGCTCCGGGGGTCGCTGATCCTCCTCGACCCGAAGAAGGGCGTGAAGAACTTCGCCCTGACGGTGGGGTAGGCGATGGCGGAGCCGGTGGGGACCCCGATCGGCGAGCCGTTCTCGGCCTGGCCGGAATACATGGCCGAGGCCAGGGCGATCATCGACGCCGCCCGGGAGCGCGGCCTCCACCTGCGCCTGCTCGGGGCGCTCGCCGTGATCCAGCAGTGCCCGAACCACGTGTGGCTGCTGGAGCGGACCAACCGGATCCTCACCGACCTCGACTTCATGAGCTACGACCGCGAGGTCCGCGACCTCGAGCGGATGTTCGAGGAGCTCGGCTACCGGGTCCTCGGGGGCCGCGGCGTGACGATGGACGTCTGGGTGGGCCGGCGGATCTTCGAGGACCCGGAGGGGGGCCGCCGGCGGGTCGACGTGTTCCTCGACAAGCTGGAGTTCTGCCACCCGATCGACCTCCGGGGGCGGCTCGACCTGGACCCGGTGACGATCCCCCTCACCGACCTCCTCCTGGAGAAGCTCCAGATCGTCGAGATCAACGAGAAGGACCTCAAGGACCTGATCGTCCTGTTCCTCGAGCACCCGGTGGCCGACCGGGAGGCGCCGGGCGCGTTCGACGCCTCCTACGTGGCGGACCTGCTCTCCGACGACTGGGGCTTCTCCTACACGGTCTCGCTCAACCTCGACCGGATCCGCCGCTACATGCAGACCATCCCCGACCTCGACGACGGCCAGCGGGCGCTGGTCGAGGAGCGGATCGACCACCTCTGGAGCAGGGTGGAGGCGGCGCCCAAGTCCCTGCGGTGGAAGCTCCGGGCGCGGGTCGGGCCCAGGAAGCGCTGGTACAACGAGGTCGGCGAGGGCTACCGCGACCTCGAGCCGGGGCGCGAGGCGAAGGCCTGGGAGGGCTGACGGCCCGGAGGGCCGGGGGCCGCGGGGCCCACCCGGGTCACGCTGTGCGGGGTGCACACCGCGGGCCGGGCGGAGTTGGCAGCGGCCATGTGGTCCCGGGGGGAGGGCCGACCGTAGGCTGGGGCCGAGGCTCGAGCGCCCGGCCGGGCCGAGGAGGGTCGATGGCGCAGGCGTTCGTGGAGAGCGAGAGGTCCCACGTCCTCCCCCTCGAGCTCGGGCGGCCGATGCCGGTCGTGGTCCGGGGCGAGGGCGTGTGGGTCGAGGACGCCGCGGGGCGGCGGTACCTCGACGCGATGAGCGGCGGCTCGATGGCCTCCACCCTCGGGCACGGACGCCGGGACATCATCGCCGCGGCCCGAGCCCAGGCCGAGCGGCTCCCCTTCGTCCACAACGAGCGGCTCACGAACCCGGCCCAGGAGCGCCTGGCCCGGGAACTGGTCTCGGTGGCCCCCGAGGGCTTCACGCGGGTGAAGTTCACGGTGAGCGGCGCCGATGCGAACGAGATGGCGGTGCAGCTCGCCCGCGCCTACCACGTGGAGCGAGGGGAGCCCCAGCGCTGGCAGGTGATCTCGCCGGCCCAGGCGTACCACGGACCCACGATGGAGACCCTCGCCCTCACCGGGCGGTCCGGGCTGCACGGGCCGTTCGGCCCCTACCTCCCGCGCCACCTCCACATCCCGCCCTCGACCTGGCGGTTCGACCCCACGGGCGAGGCCGCGCTCCGGGCCCTGGACCGGGCCCTGGAGGAGGCGGGGCCGGAGAACGTCTCGGCGTTCTTCTGCGAGCCGGTGAGCGCGGCGGCGCTC
>DATMBJ010000205.1:0-1563 GCA_035559315.1 Actinomycetota bacterium | reverse complement strand
GCCGGAGGGCCCCGGCCGGGTCGGCCACCCCCTCGAGGACCGCGTCGCGGAGGAGCTCGGCCGGCGAGGGCGCGCGCGCCGGCCGCCACGGCTCGGGCTCCGGCGGCCGGCGGGGCTCGGGGTCGAGGTCGAACATGGCCGAGGCCACCCGCATCACCGAGATCCCGTCCGCCATCGCGTGGTGGACCTTGAGGAGCACGGCCGCGAGGCCGCCCTCGACCCCCTCGAACACGTGGAGCTCCCAGAGCGGCCGGGTCCGGTCGAGGGGCTCGGAGAGCGCGCGCCCCACGGCCTCGGCCAGCTCCGCCCGCCCGCCGGGGGCGGGCAGCGCCGCGCGGCGGAGGTGGTAGTCGAGGTCGAACCGCTCGTCGTCGACCCACACCGGCCGGGCCAGCCCCAGGGGGACCTCGAGCACCCGCTGGCGGAGCCTGGGCGCGAGGTGGATCCGGGCGGCGAGGGTCCCGCGGACCTCCTCGAACGGCAGACGACCGTCGGGCCGGGTCGAGGGGTCCAGGACCGAGACCCCGCCGACGTGCATCGGCATCCCCGGCCGCTCCAGGTAGAGGAACGACGCATCCAGGTGCGTCAGGCGCTCGGGTCCACCCATCGCCCCCACCCTACCGCCGGGTGCTAGGCTCCGCGCGCGATGGGGCGCCGTCTGCTGCTCCCGCTCCTCGGAGCCCTCCCCCTCGCGCTCGCGCTCGCCCCCTCGGCCGCGGGCGGGCCGCCCGTCGAGACGGTCCGCGCCCTGGACGACGTCTACGACCCCGAGGTGCTCCGGGTCGCCCCCGGGACCGAGGTGGTGTGGGAGAACGTCGGGCGCTCGCCCCACACCGTGACCGCCGACGACGGAGGCTTCGACTCCGGCGACCTCGCGCCGGGGGGGTCCTTCCGCCTCGTGTTCGACGAGCCCGGCATCTACCCCTACCACTGCACCTACCACGGGGCGCCGGGCGTCGGGATGGCGGGGGTGGTGGTCGTGGGGGACGTCCCGCTCCCCGCCCCCGGCGGCGCGGTCGGGCCGGGGCGCGAGCCGGTCCCGACGGCGCCCGGGCCGGTCCTCCGGGTCCCCCGGGACTTCCCGACGATCCAGGCCGCGGTGGACGCGGCCCGCCCCGGCGGCCTGGTCCTGGTCTCGCCGGGCGTCTACCGGGAGTCGGTCCGGGTCACGACCCCCTACGTCACGATCCGCGGCCTGGACCGGAACCGGGTGATCCTCGACGGCGGGTTCCGCCTGGCCAACGGGATCCAGGTCCTCGAGGCCGATGGGGTGGTCCTCGAGAACATGACCGCCCGCCACTACCTGCTCAACGGGTTCCTGTGGAACGGGGTCCGGGGCTACCGGGGCTCGTACCTCACGGCCTACGCGAACGGGGAGTACGGGATCTTCGCCTACGACTCGGTCTGGGGCCGGATCGAGCGCTCCTACGCGAGCGGCCACCCCGACTCCGGCTTCTACATCGGCCAGTGCAACCCCTGCCACGCGGTGATCACCGACGTCCTGGCCGAGGGGAACGCCCTCGGGTTCTCGGGGACGAACGCGGGGGGCGACCTCGCGATCGT
>DATMBJ010000204.1:0-1268 GCA_035559315.1 Actinomycetota bacterium | reverse complement strand
CGTGGGACGGGCGTCGGTCTCCCTTCTGGTCGGCGCCGTGCTCGCCCTGGCGGTTCCCGCGCCGGCCGTCGCGTCCTCCCACGAGGAGGCCGCCGGGGTCCACGTGGGGCGCCGGTTCGTCGACAGGCTCGACCCGTGGGGCCTGCCGCCGGAACTCGTCCTCCGCCTGGCGAGGGCCGCCGTGGCGAGTGGGATGACCAAGGGGCAAGTCGCGCGGCTCCTGAGCGACCAGCGGTTCGCGCTGGCCGTGGGCTCCGGTGAGGGCTATCAGGCGCTCGAGGCCCTCGCGCGGAGCCCGGACCTGGTCGCCCGTGCCTACCGGATGCTGTTCGAGTCGGGCGAGAACTACACGCCGAGCGGCGCCACCTCGTTCCAGAGCGCGCTGTTCGCGGAGTCGCCCGAGCTGCGGAACGAGTACCTGCGGGACCTGGGGCTCATGGTCGCAACCCGCCCCGACGGCGTCGAGGTGCTCGTGGACCTCGAGACCGGTCGCCAGGTGATCGGGCAGGGGAAGCTCGGGATGCAGGTGACGGCCCCGGGCGGCGGGCCGCTCCCCGAGCCCGAGGTGAGCCCCGAGGAAGCGGCCGCGGCGATGTGGGCCGAGGCCGGCGTCGTCCCCCAGGAGCTCCCCCCGCCCGGCGGCCGACCCTTCGAGGCCGTGAGCCGGCCGGAGGGCGGGACGGGCGCCGGGGAGGGCCTCCCGCTCGCCGCCGTCTACCTCTTCGCCGGAACCCTGACCCTGGCGTGGCTGGGGTACGGCGGGATCTGGCTCGCCCGGCGGTTCCGCTCCCGCTGAGCGAGCCCAGGAGAACGGAACCGGCCCCCCGAGGGGGCCGGTCCGCTCTGGTGCCTCCTCTCGGCCTCGGCCGCTACCGCTCGCAGCCCTTGACGTCGTCGTTGCCGGGGCCGTCCCTGCAGGTGTCGGTCCCGGGCCCGCCGCGGAGCACATCGTTGCCGGTCCCGGTGCGGAGGAGGTCGTTCCCGGCCCCACCGCGGGCGGTGTCGCTCCCGGGCCCGGTGCGGAGCGTGTCCGCGCCCTCGCCGCCGTTCCCGGTATCGCTCCCGTCGCCGCCCCGGAGCGTGTCGTTCCCGCCCCCACCGACCAGCCGGTCGTCGCCGGCCGCGCCGGTGAGCCGGTTCGAGACCGTGCTCCCGGTGAGGAGATCGCCGAACGCGGAGCCGACCACGTTCTCCACCTCGGAGAGGGTGTCCGTGCCCTGCCCGCTGGCGGTGTTGGTCGAGAGGTTCACGGTCACGCTCGTCGAGGC
>DATMBJ010000203.1:0-1796 GCA_035559315.1 Actinomycetota bacterium | reverse complement strand
TCGCCGCCGGCTCGGGGGCGACGGTCCCGCCCGCCGGGGCGGCCGGCTCCCCCTCGGGCGCGGGGGCCCAGCGCTCCGCGCCGGGGGCGGCCTCGCCCTGGGGGACGGGCTCGGGCTCGATCTCCGGCCCCTCCGCCCGCGTGATGGCCCGCTCCCGCCCGAGGCGGCGGCCCTCGATCACGGCGTCCGCGATGAGCCGGGTCACGAGCTCGACGGAGCGGATCGCGTCGTCATTGCCCGGGATCACGTAGTCCACCTCGTCGGGGTCGCAGTTCGTGTCGACGATGGCCACGACGGGGATCCCGAGCTTGCGGGCCTCGGTCACCGCGATGTGCTCCTTCTTCGTGTCGATGACGAAGATCGCGTCGGGGAGCCGCTCGAGGTCCTGGATGCCGCCCAGGTTCCGCTCGAGCTTCTCCTTCTCGTGGCGGAGCCGCAGCACCTCCTTCTTGGGCAGGTACTCGAACGCGCCGCCCCGCTCCATCTCGCGGAGCTCGCGGAGCCGGAGCAGACGCCCGGCGATGGTGCGGAAGTTGGTGAGCATCCCGCCCAGCCAACGCGTGTTCACGTACGGCATGCCGCAGCGGGTGGCGTGCTCCTCGATCGGCTCCTGGGCCTGCTTCTTCGTGCCGACGAACAGCACGATGCCGCCGCGCGCCGCGAGGTCCCGCACGAACGCGTATGCCTCCTCGAGCCCGGCGAGGGTCTTCTCGAGGTCGATGATGTAGATGCCGGAGCGCTCCCCGTAGAGGTACCGACGCATCTTCGGGTTCCAGCGCCGGGTCTGGTGCCCGAAGTGGACGCCGGCCTCGAGGAGCGCCCGCCTGGTGACGACGGGCACGGTCCTCCTCCTTCCGGTTGCCTCCTCCGCCCGGATCGCCCCGACGCCGGCCCGGCGCTGCCGGGACCCCGGCGGCGGTCCCCGGGCGTGTGTATTCGGCGCTCGCCGCGCCGGCACGGCAGTCTACCAGCGGCGACGCGTGGGGCCGACGCGGGGCGGCGGTCAGGGCCGGTGCCGCGGACGCCGCTCCCGTCCGCGGGGCGCGGCGGCCGCGGGCTGCTCGGGGAGCAGCGGCTCCGCCGCCATCCACCGGAACGCGAAGGCGCCGAGGAACCCGAGGTGGATGAAGGCCGCGACGAGCGCGTACACCCACGTGCCGAAGGCCGGGTTCACGGTGATCGTGCTGCCCTCGGGCGCGAGCGCCACCATGAGCGGCAGCGCCACGAACACGTACAGCATCGAGAACAGGAACTGCCGGCTGCCGGGCAGCATCGCCCCCCGCACCGAGCGCCGGATGTTCTCCACGACCCCCGCCCCCCCGCGGGCAGCGGCCGCCGGCGCGTACCCGAAGAGGAACACCGCGGCCACCAGGGTGAGGATCGAGCCGAGGAAGCCGAACCCCGGCCCCAGGAAGGGGAGGATGGCGCTGCCGAGCACCATGAGGCCGAGGCCCAGCAGCCCGGCGAGGGCGGCCGTGGGCCACGCCCGGAGGCCGCGGCGGAGCCCGGCCGGGCTCACCCTCCCCGCCTCCAGGCTCTCCAGGACGAGCCCGGTGAGCAGGGCCAGCGCGAGCGCCCGGAGGAGCACCACCGGGACGGCCGCCCACAGCCCCGCGGGGAACCCGAACAGCGCGACCGCGTTGAGCGAGTCGAAGTACGTGGAGACCGGGGGGATGGCGAGCAGCGCGACCATCCTGCCGGGGGGACCCTGCAGCCCCGCCGCGACCAGGGCGAACCAGGCCGCCGGCACGAGGGCCAGCGCCGGCACGAGGATGGCGGGCTGGGCGCCGACCGCC
>DATMBJ010000202.1:0-1738 GCA_035559315.1 Actinomycetota bacterium | reverse complement strand
GCCCCGGCGGCCTCGGCGAGCGCCGCGGCCGCCCCGCGGAGGAGGTCCCCGGCCGCTCCCTCCTCGGCCAGGCCGGCCCAGGCCCGGCCGGCGGCCTCGAGGAGCCGCTCCACCTGCCCCAGGCGCGCCTCCTCCAGGGCGAGCTCCTCGAGCTCCCCCACCCGCAGGCGGGCGGCCTCGATCTCGCGCACCTGGTAGGCGAGGAGGTCGAGCTCGCGCTCGCGCTCCCGGGACCGCTCGTCGAGCTCCGCGAGCCGGTCCCGGACCGCGACGAGCCTCCGGTGGGCCGCTCGGTAGGCCTCCACCGTGCCGGCGTGCGCCTCGCCCGCGAACCGATCGAGGAACGCCCGCTGGACCGCCGGCGCGAGGAGGCGCTGGGCCTGGTTCTGCCCGTGCACCTCCACGAGCAGGGCCCCCAGCCGGGCCAGCGTGGAGACGGTGGCGATCCGTCCACACACCCGCGCCGAGCCCTTGCCATCGGCGCCCACGGTGCGAGCCAGGACGAGCTCGCCGTCCTCCGCCCACTCCACCGCCTCCGGCACCGGCGGCGCGTCGAACCGGGCCTCGACCCGCGCCCGGCCGGCTCCCTCCCGGACCAGCGAGGGCGAAGCCCTGGCCCCGATGGCGAGGGCGAGCCCCACCGTGACCATGGTCTTGCCCGCCCCCGTCTCGCCCGAGAGCACGTTCAGCCCGGGGTGGAGCTCGAGGTCGACGTCCTCGAAGACCCCGAGGCCCGCGATGTGGAGCTCGCGCAGCACGGCCGGATGCTACCCCCCGGCCCCGACACGCGGGCGGATCTTCAGGGGCCCTTCGGCCCGGGCTCCCCCGGGAGCCCGAACTTCTCCCGCACGAGCGACAGGAACCCCGGCGCACCGTCGCGGCGGACCAGGCGGGCGGGGGTGGGGGCGCGGCCGATCCGGAGCACCGCCCCCACCGGGAGCTCGCGGCTCTCGCGGCCGTCGGCCGAGAGGAGGCCGGGCTCCTCCCCGGTCACCTCGAGCGTGACGCGCTGGTCGGGCCCCAGCACGATCGACCGGTCGAAGACCATGTGGGCCGCGATCGGCGTGACGATCAGGCACGGGACGGTGGGCACGACGATCGGCCCGTGCGCGGAGAACGAGTAGGCGGTGGAGCCGGTGGGGGTGGCGACGATCACGCCGTCCGCGGAGAACGTCGTCACGTACTCCCCGTCCACGTACAGCGCGAGGCGCACCAGCCGGTGCCGGGCCCCCTTCTCCACGATCACCTCGTTCAGGGCCCACTCGGCGCCCGTCCACGGCGTCCCCTCGGCCTCGGCGTGGACCGCGAGCCGCTCCTCCACCCTCGCCGTCCCCGCGAGGACCCGCTCGACGAGCGCGGGAGCTTCCTCCGGCTCGACCTCGGTGAGGAACCCCATCCGGCCCACCTTCACCCCGAGCACCGGGCAGCCCGCGAGGGAGGCGAGGTGCGCGGCGTGGAGGAACGTGCCGTCGCCGCCCACCGAGACCACGAGGTCGAGCCCCTCGGCGAAGGCCCCCGGCGGCGCCGCGTGGGCCGCGCCCAGCCCCGCCCCCTCGAGCTCCCGGGTCTCCACGCCCCGCTCCGCCAGCCAGGCCAGGAGGTCCTTGGCGGAACGGACGGCGGCCTCCCGGGCCGGGTGGGCGATCACGCCGACGCGCCGCACCCCACGCCTCCCCCGCCCGGGGGGTCGCCTGCCCCGGCCGCGGACGGGTCGCCTCCGTCCTCGTGCCGCGCCCCC
>DATMBJ010000201.1:0-7257 GCA_035559315.1 Actinomycetota bacterium | reverse complement strand
CGAGGCCGCGACGTCCACCGGCTCGACGCCCGCCGCCCGGCAGGCCTCCGCCACCCGGAGGACGGCGCGTCGCCACGCGCCGACGTCCCGCACCACGCCCCCCCGCCCCACCTCGCCCCTCCCCGCTTCGAACTGCGGCTTCACGAGGAGGACGAACACGGCGCCCGGCGCCGCGACCCGTGCCAAGGCCGGCACGACCAGGGCGAGCGAGATGAACGAGAGGTCCGCCACGACCACCTGGGGCCGGAACGGGAGGTCCTCGGGGGAGAGCTCGCGGGCGTTGGTGCGTTCGAGGACCGTGACCCGCGGATCGGTCCTGAGCTCCCAGGCGAGCTGCCCGTAGCCCACGTCCACCGCCGCCACCCGCGCGGCGCCCCGACGGAGCAGGCAGTCGGTGAACCCCCCCGTCGACGCTCCCACGTCGAGGCAGTCGCGCCCCGCCACCTCGATGCCGAACCGCTCGAGCGCGGCCTCGAGCTTCTCGCCGCCCCGGGAGACGAACCGCCGCGGGGATCGGGCGAGGGCGACGGGCTCGTCCGGGCCCACGAGCGTCGAGGGCTTCACGGCGGGCCGGCCCCCCACCGTCACGAGCCCCGCCTCGATCGCCGCCCGAGCCTCCGCGCGGCTCCGGACCAGCCCGCGGCGGACCAGCTCCGCGTCGAGCCGCCGCCGGGTCAACCCGACGCCTTGGTCCCCCCGCCGGCCCCGGCCCTCGGCGACGCCCGCCGCGGAGCCTTCCCCGTTGCCTTCTCGAGCTCGCGGACCCGGCGCTTGAGCGACTCGAGCTCCTCCTTGCTCGCGACGCCGAGCGCCTTGAGCTGCGAGCGGACCTCCCGGCGGACGAGCTCGGTGAGCCGCTCGCGGTTCCGCTGGGACCACTCCATCAGATCCTTCGCCAGCTCGTTGACCCGCTCCCGGCTCCCGCCCGCCATCGCCCGCGCCATGGCCTGGGCCTTCGCGGGGCTCAGCTTGTCCAGCACCGCCTCCACGTACCGCTTCACGTCCTCGAGCATCGCCGGTCCCTCCTCGGGTCGCCGATGCAAGGATACCCCGGCGCCCCTCCGGGCCCGGGCGGGCGAGGGGCCCGCCGGAGGGGGGCCGGACGGCCGGCCGAGGGGCGGAGCCGGGCCCTTCGCCGGGCCCCCGGAGGTTGGTAGCATCGGCCGACCGGCCGGGGCCGACCTGGAGGAGGCGCGGGTGCTGCCGATCCGCGACGCGAACCCCACGCGGAGGACGCCCTGGGTCACGATCGCCCTGATCGCGACCAACGTCGTCGTGTTCCTGTTCTGGCAGCCCACCTTCGCCCCCGAGGGGAGGCAGCAGGCGTTCTTCTTCTGCAACGCGCTGATCCCCTACGAGCTCACCCACGGGACGAACCTCGCGCAGGGCGGCCCGGCCGCCGCGCGCGCCCTCGACCAGCAGCTCGGGGACCAGTTCGGACCCGGCGCGGGGCCAGCCATCCAGGCCTTCCTCCAGCGGCGCTGCCCCGACAAGAGCTGGCTGGCGTCGGTGTTCGTGTCGATGTTCCTCCACGGGGGCTGGCTCCACATCGGGGGGAACATGCTCTACCTGTGGATCTTCGGCAACAACGTCGAGGATCGGCTCGGGCGCCTCGTGTTCGTCGTCTTCTACCTGGTGGGCGGGCTCGCCGCGACGGCGCTCCAGGTGCTGTTCGCGCCGGACTCCGTGATCCCCAACGTGGGGGCCTCGGGGGCGATCGCGGCGGTCCTCGGCGCCTACCTCGTCCTGTTCCCCCACGCCCGCATCCTCACGCTCGTGATGTTCTTCTTCATCACGTGGGTCGAGCTGCCGGCCCTGGTCGTCCTGGGGTTCTGGTTCGTCTTCCAGCTGATCTCCGGCCTCTCGGAGCTGGGGGCGCTCGGGCAGCAGGTGAACAGCGGCGTGGCCTACTGGGCCCACGTCGGGGGGTTCGTGGCCGGCGTCGTGATGACGCTGCTCCTGTTCCGGGGGCGGCGCCAGCCCGTCGTCTACGAGCCGCTCCCGCCCCGCCCGGACCTCTGGGACCCGTAGGCCCGTCGCGGCCGCCCCCCGGTCCGGTCGGTCACCGGCACGTCAGCCGCCGAGCGGCGCCGGGTCCTCCTCGAGGACCCGCAGATCCCGGCCCACGTACGTCGGTCGGATCTCCGAGGTCGCGAGCCGCGCCTCGTCCGTGACCCCGGTGAGGACCAGGAGCGAGTCCCACCCGAGCGCCCGGGCGCCCGCGATATCGGTCTCGAGACGGTCGCCGACCACGAGGGGCCTGCCGTCGCCCGCCCGCTCGAGGGCCCGGAGGAACAGCGGGGCGTGGGGCTTGCCCACGACCTCGGGGACCGCGCCCGTCGTGGTGGTGATCGCGGCGAGGAGCGCGCCGGCCCCGGGCCACAGCCCGTCGGGTGCCGGGTAGGCGGGGTCCGCGTTGGTCGCCACGAGCCGCGCGCCCCGCTGGACGAGGAGGGCCGCCCGCCGGAGCTTCTCGTAGTCCGCGGACCGGTCCCACCCCACGACCACGACGTCCACCCGCTCGGGCTCGCCGTCCCGGACCTCGATGCCGGCGTCGGCCAGGGCCCGGCGGACCCCCTCCTCGCCGATCACGAAGGCGCTCGTCGTCCCCCGCGCGGAGAGGAGATCCGCGGTGGCGAGGGCCGATGTCACGACCTCCGCCGGCGACGCCTCGATCCCCAGGCGCCGCAGGCGCTCCGCCACGGCTTCGGGCGTGCGCCCCGAGTTGTTCGTGAGGAAGGCGACCCGCTTGCCCCGCCGCCGGAGCCCGGCCAGGCCCTCGGCCGCCCCGGGAACGGGCTGGTCGCCCCGGTACAGGACCCCGTCGAGGTCCAACAGGAAGCAGTCGTAACGGTCGGCGAGGGCCATCACGCGGCGCAGGGGTGGCCGACGAACATCATGGCCGTCCGGGCGTGGGCGACGACGATCACGGTCGCCGGGGGGTGGGCGGAGCCATCACGCGGCCGGGGGGCGTCCACGCCGGCTCAGCCGGTGAGGCGGCGCAGGGCCCGCTCGTAGTGTTCGATCTCGGGCCGCAGGGCGCGGGCCAGCTTGAGGTGTCCGATGGCCCGCATCCGTTGCCCGGTGCGCTCGCAGGCGAGCGCCAGCCCGAAATGCGCGTAGTCGTTGGCCGGGTCGAGCTGCACGGCCTTCGCGAACTCCCGCCTGGCGTGCGCCATCCGACCGGCCATGAAGTGCGCCCGGCCCAGCCCCTCGCGGATCGAGGCCTTCTCGGGCTCGTAGAGCTTGGCCCGCGACAGCAGCAGGGCCGCCTGGTGCGGCTCGCCTCGCTCGAGGAAGGCCATCCCCCTCGAGAAGAGGTCGTACACGTGGTGGTCCCCGCGCTGGTCCCGTCCGTCCTCCGCGCCGGTGCTATACAAGGGTCGTGCCACGCATCCTTCCGTTCGTCGGCCTGCTGTTCGATCCTGCGCGCGCCGGACCCCTGGACCGGGTCACCGCGCCTCCCTACGACACTATCACCCCCGCGGACCGGGACCGGTTGCTCGAGGCCAGCCCCCACAACGTCGTGCGGCTGGACCTGCCCGACCCCTCGGCCTCCGCCCCTGGGGGCGGGGATCCCTACGACGCCGCCGCCGAGCTCCTGGACCGGTGGCGTCGACGGGGCGTGGTCGTCCCCGACCCGCGCGGTCCGGCCCTCTACGGGTACGAGATGGGCTTCACCCACCGCGGCCGGCCCGGCCGGGTCCGGGGGGTGATCGGCCTGGTCGAGCTCGAGCCGTGGGGTGGGCGGGTCCTCCCGCACGAGCGGACCCTCGCCGGCGCCGTCGAGGATCGGCTCCGGCTGCTCCGCGCCACGCGGGCCAACCTCTCGTGCGTGTACGGTCTCGTGCCCGGGCCGCGGCCCGAGCTCGCCCGGGCCCTCGACCGCGTGGCCGGGAGCCCTCCGCTCGTCGAGGTCGCCGACGAGGAAGGCGTGATCCACCGGCTGTGGCGGGTGGACGACGGCGAGCTGCCGCGGGCCCTGGCCGAGGACCCGCTCCTCATCGCCGACGGGCACCACCGCTACGCGACCGCGCTCCGCTACCGGGAGGAGATGCGGAGGGCCCACGGGCCCGGCCCCTGGGACCAGGTCATGGCGCTCGTGGTGGACGGCGCCTCCGAGGATCCGCCCGTCCTCCCCTACCACCGGGTGCTGGTCGAGGGCTCGCCCCCGGGCGGCGGGGACCGGGTGCGCGACCTCGAGGAGGTGCTGGCCGAGCTCTCCGACGACGACCTCGTGTACGGCCTCACGGTCCGCGAGGGCGGGGAGCTCGTGCACCGCGTGGGGCGGCTCGAGGGCCGTCCGCCGACCGTGTGCGCGCTCCACGAACGGATCCTCGACGCCGTGCCCCAGGGAGCCCTGCGCTACACGCAGGACGCGGTCGTGGCCGAGCAGGCCGTCAGGGAGCGCCGGGCCGTCGCCGCCTACTTCCTCCCGCCCACGACCGCGGAACGGATCCGCGCCGTCGTGGAGCGGGGCGAGCGCCTGCCCGAGAAGTCCACGTTCTTCTGGCCGAAGCCGAGGACCGGGGTGGTGCTCCGGGTCCTGGACGCGCCCTGACCACGGCCCCCGACGCGGGCGCGCAGCGGCGCATCCCGGCGCGGGCAGCTCGGTCGCCCGCCCGGGGCCGGCGGCGGGCGGCTCACTCCTCCTTCGGTTCCAGCTTCTTGATCCCCGTGGCCACCACCTCCGTCAGGCTCCTCGCCCCGGCTCCGCTCCGGTAGAAGCGCCTGGCCAGCTGCCCGTACACGAGGACGGCGTCGCCCTTGCCGATACCCTCCAGGGCGCGCCGTCCAACGGTCGAGTGCCAGACCGCCACCGGGAGGGGGAGGAGGCGTTTCCCGGCCTCCGGAACGGAGAGCCGCAGCTCGGTGACCTCGTCCCCGGACGGCAGCCGGCGCTCAACGGGCTCCGCGGCGACCGTCCCGGCCAGCACGACGACGTTCACCGTGACCATCACGGCTCCCCCCTTTCCCGGACGACCGTAGCAGCGGCCACCGACACGGGGCCGGGTAGACTCGCCGGCGTGGACGGTGGGATGGCGGACCGGGCGCGGCCCGCCGCCGAAGAGCGGCCGCGGGAGGCGGCTCCGGGGCGGGGAGGGTCCCCGGTCGAGGTCGCGCCGGGGATCGTCGCGATCGACACCCGGATGGCGGGCCGGACGCTCGTCACCTCCGCCTACCTGGTCCGCGCGAGGGAACCGGTCCTCGTCGAGACCGGCCCGAGCACCTCCGCCGAGGCCGTGCTGCAGGGGCTCCGGGACCTCGGGGTGGGCCCCGGCGACCTTCCCCACATCGCGGTGACCCACATCCACCTGGACCACGCGGGCGGCGCGGGCACGCTGGCGCGGGCCTTCCCGGGGGCGACCGTTTGGGTGCACGAGCGCGGCGCCCCGCACCTCGCGGACCCCACCCGGCTCGTGGCGAGCACGGCCAGGGTCTACGGCGAGGAGCGCATGCGCGCCTTGTTCGGGGAGGTGGAGCCGGTGCCCGCGGACCGGCTCCGGGCCCTGGCCGACGGCGAGCGGCTGCCCGTCGGGGGACGCGCGCTCGAGGTCCTGCACACCCCGGGCCACGCGTCGCACCACCTCGCGCTCCAGGACGACGCGACGGGGAGCCTCTTCGTCGGCGACGCCCTCGGCGTCCACCTGCCCGACGTCCGGGTCCTGCGGCCGGCGACCCCGCCGCCCGACTTCGACCTCGAGCTGGCCGTGGCGAGCGTGGAGCGGATCCGCAGCCGAGCCCGCGGCGCCCTCCTGCTCTCGCACTTCGGCCCGGCGGAGGAGGTCGAGGCGCTCTGCGAGCTGGCCGTCCGCCGGTTGCGGGCCTGGGCCGACGAGGTCCGAGGGGCGCTGGATCGGACCGAGGACCTCGAGGAGGTGGTGCGGCTCCTGGAGCGACGGGCGGCCGAGGATCTCCGGGCCGACCTGGGCGGGCCTCCCGACCCCGGCCTCGACCTCGAGCGCTACGACGTCCTGGCCCCGGCGCACGTGAACGCGAGCGGGCTGGTCCGGTACTGGCGGAAGCGCGCCCAGGCTCAGCCGAGCTGAGCCAGGCGCTCGGCCACGTCGAACGCCGCCTGGTCGTGGCGGAGGATCTTGCGGAACACCCGGGCCGCCTCCTCCGCGCGGCCGGCCCGCTCCAGGATGTCGGCGGTGACGTACCAGACCCGCAGGACCCAATCCCTCCCGACGTCTTCGCGGGTGGGGAGGCGACGGAGGAGCGCGAGCGCCTCCTCGAACCGACCCTGGTCGCGGAGGGCGGCGGCCGCGACGATCGCCGCCTCGGCCTTGTGCTCCAGGGGGATCCGGGCCGCGAGCGCCTCCTCGGCCAGCGGGATGGCCCGCTCGGGCTTCCCCAGGGCCCGCAGGCAGTCCGCGATGATGTGGTTCTGGTCGGGGCGGCCGGAGATCCGTCGGTAGGCCTGCATCTCGGAGAGGGCCTCCCGGTAGCGACCGCTCGAATACAGCGCGAGGCCCAGGACCTCCCGCACCGCCGCCGACCGCGGGGCCAGCTCCTTGGCCTTCGCCGCCTCCGTCGCCGCCCCCCGGGCGTCGCCCCGCCCGAGGAGCTCGACGGCGCGCCCCAGGCTGGCGATCGCCCGATCGGCCTGCCCTCGGCGCGCCGCCCGTCGTAGCTCGTCGACGAGTTCCGCGGGGAGGCTCACCCGGCGGACGCGGGATCCGGCGGGACGGCCACGGAGCGGGCGAGGGGCGGGTTTGGGCATCGGCCTAGAAGCCTACCCGCAGACGAAGAGAGCCACCCGAAGGTGGCTCTCTCGGATGATGTCCCGGCAGCGTCCTACTCTCCCACCCCGTCGCCAGGGCAGTACCATCGGCGCTGGAGGGCTTAACTTCCGGGTTCGGGATGGGACCGGGTGTTTCCCCTCCGCCATGGCCACCGGAACTCCGTTCCGGACCGCTGGGTCCGGCAACCGTGGGGGGACGAGCCCCGAGCAGAGCTCGGAACCCGATGGCGAGCGCGAGCAAAGAGTCAAGTCCTCGGCCTATTAGTACCGGTCGGCTCAACACCTCGCGGTGCTTACACCTCCGGCCTATCAACCTCGTGGTCTCCCGAGGGGCCTTACCTGGTCGACCCAGTGGGAGGCCTCATCTTGGGGTGGGCTTCGCACTTAGATGCCTTCAGCGCTTATCCCGTCCGGACGTGGCTAACCAGCCGTGCCGCTGGCGCGACAACTGGCACACCAGAGGTCCGTCCGTCCCGGTCCTCTCGTACTAGGGACAGCTCCCCTCAAGC
>DATMBJ010000200.1:0-27055 GCA_035559315.1 Actinomycetota bacterium | reverse complement strand
CCGCCCGGCGCCTCCTCGCGGGCCGGCGCCTCGACCACGGCCCCCTCCGCCGCGACCGTCCCCGCCTCCGGGGCCTCGGCCTCACCGGCGGTCGCCTGGGGGGTCTGGGGGACGGTCGCCGTGGCGATGCCGCCCGCCCCTCCGCCGTCCGCCTCCCCCGCGGGGTCCGCCGCGGGCCGCTCGCGCCCGTCGCCCGACGTGCGGGCGAGGATCGCGTCGATCAGCCCGGCCTTGCGCAGGCGCTGCGCGCCCTCGATGCCCAGCCCCTGGGCGATCTCCTGGAGCTCGGAGAGGACCTTCCCCTCGAGCGTGCTGCGATCGATCGTTCCGAGGTCCATCGTCGGTCAGGCCCCTTCCTCGAGCTGCTTCCTCAGGGCCTCCCAGTCCGCCAGGAACCGGTCGAGCCCGATGTCGGTGAGCGGATGCTTCACGAGCTTGGTGAACACGTCGTAGGGCATCGTGGCGATGTCAGCGCCGGCCAGCGCCGCCTCCACCACGTGCATGGGGTGACGGAGCGAGGCCGCGAGCACCTGGGTCTCGTAGCCCTGGACGTCGTAGATCTCGCAGATCCGGCGGAGCACCTCCATCCCGTCGCTCGCGGCGTCGTCGATCCGGCCCAGGAACGGCGAGACGATGTAGGCGCCGATCTCGGCCGCCAGGATGGCCTGGGCCGGGGAGAAGACCAGGGTCACGTTCACCCGGACCCCCTCCTCGGTGAGCCGCTTGCCGGCCTGGAGCCCGGCCGGGGTCATCGGGACCTTGATCACGGCGTTCGGGCCGTACTGGGCGAGCTCCATGCCCTGCCGGTACATCGGGTCGGCCTCGAGCTCGGTGGTCTCGAGCGAGACGTCGCCGTCGACCTCTGCCAGGATCTCCTTCCAGACCTGCTCGGGGGACTTCCCCTCCTTCGCCACGAGGGTCGGATTCGTGGTCACCCCGGACAGGACGCCCCAGCGGTTGATCTCCCTGATCTCCTCGATGCTCGCCGTGTCCAGGAACAACCTCATGCCGTCCGTCCCCTCCTCCTCCGGCCCCCGCCGGCCCGGAGCTGGGCCGCCCGCTCCGTGGCCCGCTCCATCACCAGGTCGATGATGGAGGCGAGGGCCTGGTCGAAGCTGTAGTTCGGGATCACGGGGACCCCGTGCGACAGGGCCTGGCTCTTGATGTACCGCTGGAGGCGCCGGATCTTCTCGAAGCCCTGCTGGTACCTGATCGCCGGGCGCGAGATCGCGTCGGAGCCCCGCACCGCGAAGTGGCTGCGGTGCATCTCCTCGTCTTCCACCGAGATGATAACCGGCACCGCGAGGATCCGGTCGGCCAGCGGGTCGAGATCCAGGAAGCCCGGGACCACGTGGGCTCCCTCCACGATGATACTCGTTCCCTCGATCGCCGCCCGCTCCAGGATCGCGTTGACCCCCACCGCGACGGCCGCCGCCTGCTCGCGGAACCCCACGATGAGCCGGTCCTTCACCCGCGCCGGGGGCTCCCGGAGGGCCGTGTCGGCCTCGAACGACGACGCGTAGAGCGTGGGCATCAGCTCCCGGGAGAACAGGGCCCGCATCACCTCGCGGACCATATCGGTCGCCACGACCCGGACGATCCCGAGCCGCGCGGCGAGCTGGGTCGCGAGCGTGGACTTCCCGACCCCGGTGGTCCCGCCGATCAGGAGGACGATCGGGACGTCCAGGGCCTCCACCTCCCGCCAGCGCAGGAAGTTCTTCGCGTACCGGTCCCCTGCCACCTCCTCGAGGACCTGGACCAGGAGCGCCGACAGCTCCTCGCTCGAGACGTCGGGCCGGCCCAAGGCGAGCAGCCGCTCCTCCACCGCCTCGGCGACCTCGTAGGCCCGCGCCGGCGACAGGCCCGTCACCATGACCTGGGAGGCCGTGAGCCCCTTCGAGTACGGGAGCCCCGACTCCCGGTCCGAGATCCGGACCGTCGTGATCCGCCCTTCCTCCTTCACCGTCCCCCGCTCCGTTCGAGGGCGAGGTCCAGCACGTCCGCGATGGCCTCCTCCACCCCGAGGTCGCCCTCCACCGCCACCGGGCGGTTCCGCAGGAAGACCACCTCGGCGCCGCGGGCCAGCGCCCGGTCGCACGCGACATCGACCGCCGCCGCCTTCAGCTCGGTGAGGAGCACGTCGTAGGGCCCCGCTCCGTCCATATCGGCCGCCAGCCCGGCCCGGTCCGCCAGGCGGGCGCTCCACCCGACCACCCGGCACCCGTACGTCCGCTCCAGGAGCGCCGCCTTCCGCTCGGCGACGGGCCCCGGCGCGGTCGTGGCCAGGAACGCATCCCTGCCCCCCACCTCCGCGAGCGGCACCGGCTCGAAGTCCGTGACCAGGAACCGCGCACCGGGGCGCAGTCGCTGGACGTGGGATCGCAAGGCGGGAAGGTTCTCGGGCCCGGTCGGGCTGCGCGCCATGGTAACAACCACGAGGTCCGACAGCAACAGCCGGAAGGGCCCCAGGTACCCCCCGAGGTACTCGGGCGGGGCGGTGGCGGGGACCACCAGGATCCCCGCGTCCCACGGCAGCGGGGGCACGGCCGAGCCGCTCCCCTCGAGGACCACCAGCTCCGCCCCGAGCCCCACGGCGAGCTCGGCCGCGGCCCGCGCGGTCGTGGCGTAGGGCGCGCCGGCCAGCCCGCCCCCCGCGCGGCGGGCGCCGACCGCGGTGACCCCCGCCGTGAGCGCGTCCTCGAGGTAGTCGGAGGCCGCGTGCTCCCCCCGGCGGACCAGCTCGAGGAGGGCCTCGACGTGCACCTCGTCGGCCCTGGCCACCTGGGGCTCGATGGGACCGCCGCGCCCCATCGCCACCACCACCGGCCGGAGCCCCCGCTCCCGCGCCACCCGCGCCGTCTCCGCCCCGATCGCGGTCTTGCCGGTCCGCTTCCCGGTCCCGATCACCCCCACCGCCGGGACGGGGAGGGGGGGCCCGGCGATCGGCGGGTCCAGCCGGAAGTCGGCGCCGAGGTAGGGCACCCCCCGGGCCAGGGCCACCGCGGCGAGCTCCATCCGCTCCCGGTAGCCCAGGACCGGTTCGTCGGAGAGGTCGAGGACGCCCTCCGGCCGGAGCTCGTCCAGCGCGCGGGCCAGCGCCCCCGCCGGGTCCCCGTCCGCGAGCCGGAGCGGCACCCCGAGGTCCGGGGGCCGACGGGGATCGATCTTCTCCACGCCCCCCACGAGGAGCGCGGCCTCGACCTCGTGTCCCAGGGTGCGGGCCACGTCGATGCCCCAGCGGGTGACGGGGGGGTAGTGCTCGCCGTCCACGAGGACCAGGACCCTCATCGAACCTCCCGCGGGCCCCCGGGCGCCCCGCCGCTCCGCCGCTACTCGCCGGCCGAGCCCACCGGTTGCTCGCCCGCCGCGAGCTGCACCGGCGGCTCCAGCTCGCGGAAGTACTGCGCGCCGGTGGAGAGCGAGAAGTGGGCGATCACGTTGGAGCCGCCGAAGGGGAACTTCCGGAGGATCTTCACCTCGTCTCCGTCGATCTCGAGCACGTTGTAGCAGGGTTTGGTGTAGCCGCGGAGCCGGAGCGAGGCGACCGTGCCGGCGGTCGCCACGTAGAGGTCCTCGATCCGCCACACGTAGGGCACGTGCTTGTGCCCCGACAGCACGATGTGCACCCCGGCCCGGATCAGCACCTCCAGGAGGTCGCCGGCGTCGGCCACCGTGCTCCGCTCCCGCCCGGTCCCCGGCACCGCGATCAGGTGGTGGTGGAGGCAGAAGATCTTGAGGTCGGCCGGGACGTCGAACTGCTCCTGGATCCAGTCGTAGCGCTCCCTTCCCACCTGTCCCTCGTTCAGGTCCGGCTCGCTCGAGTCCACCCCGACGATCCGCACGCCCCGGACGTCCACCGCCCAGTGCCGGGGCCCGATCAGCTCCTCGAAGTGGAGGTAGCCGACGTTCCGCGCGTCGTGGTTGCCGCAGACCGTGAGGACCCGGGACTCGATCCGCTGGGCGTACGCCACCCAGTTCTTGTACTCCTGCCGGTAGCCCTCGTTGGTCAGGTCCCCGGTGCAGACCACGGCGTCCGGGGAGAGCTCGTTCAGCTCCACGATCACCCGGTTCATCAGGTTCGGGACGAAGTAGGGGGAGCCCACGTGGGGGTCGGAGATGTGGGCGATCGTGACCACGGGGCGAGTCTAGCGCGGCTGGGCTGTGCGACGATGCCGGTGTGTCGGCCGTGGACCTCGTCCTCCTGGCGCTCTCGGCCGGCGCCGCCTACACGGGCTACCGGCGCGGCGCGCTCCTCCAGGTGCTGGCCTACGGGGGCCTGGGGGCGGGGCTCGTGGCGGGTGCGCTCCTCGCGCCCTACCTCGCGCGGGTCGCCGAGCGGCCGGAGGCCCAGGCCGGGATCGCCCTCGGCACGTTCCTCGCGCTCGGGCTGGTCGGGGACGGGATCGGCTGGCTCGTCGGCTCCGGCCTGCGGGCGGCGACCCACCGGTCCCGCCTGCGCGCGGTCGACCGGGCGGCCGGCTCGCTGATCTCGGTCGGCGCGCTGCTCCTCGCCACCTGGTTCCTCGCGCTGAACCTGGTCCACGGGCCGTCGCCGGCGCTCGCCCGCGAGATCCGCCGTTCGGCGATCGTCCGCGGGCTCGCGGCGACGCTCCCCGAGCCGCCCTCGCTCCTGGCCCAGGTCCGTCGGTTCCTCAACCGGTTCGGGTTCCCCGAGGTGTTCGCCGGGCTCCCCCCGGCGCCCGCGGCGCCGGTCGAGGGCCCGACCCGGCGGGAGGTCCGACGGGCGGTGGCGGCCGCCGACGACGCGACGGTCCAGGTGGCCGGGGAGGCGTGCGGGCGGATCCAGGAGGGGAGCGGGTTCCTGGCCGCCCCCGGCTACGTCGTGACCAACGCCCACGTGGTGGCGGGGGTCGACGCGCCCGAGGTCCGGGAGGCCGACGGGACGGTCCACGCCGCCACGCCGGTCCTGTTCGACCCGGAGCTCGACGTCGCGGTGCTCCGGATCGCCGAGCCGGTCGGGCCGCCGCTCGAGCTCGCGACCGAGCCCGCGGAGCGGGGCGAGGGAGCCGCGGTGCTCGGCTACCCCGAGGGGGGTGGCCTCACGGCGGTGCCGGCCGCCCTGCGGGCGCGCCTCGAGGCGGTGGGCCGGGACATCTACGGGCGCGGCCGGGTCCGCCGCGAGGTCTACGAGCTCCAGGCCGAGGTCCGGCCGGGGAACTCCGGGGGGCCCTTCGTGGACGCGGACGGGACCGTGCTCGGGGTGGTGTTCGCGGGCTCCACCACGGACCCGGGGATCGGCTACGCCCTCGCCTCGGACGAGGTCGAGCCCGCCCTGGAGCGCGCCGAGGGACGGACCGCGCCCGTCCCCACCGGTCCCTGCCTGCGCTGACCCACCGCGCCGACCCGCTCGCCTTCCCCGGGGACGCCGGCTAGACCATGTAGGCCTCCCACTGCACGTTGTCCGGGTCCCGGAAGCACACGTACTCCTTGTCCAGCACGGGATCCACCTCCACCCCCTCTGTGTGGACCCCAGCCGCCCGGAGCCGTTCGACCAGCGCGTCGAGCTCGGACCGATCCTCGACGGCGAAGGCGAGGTGGTCCACGCCGATCCGGTACTCGCTGAACCGGTCGTCCCCCGAGGTGCCCTCGAGCGGCGGCGCGAGGATCACGAACGTCCCCCCGACCTGCGTCGCGTGGAGCGCGCCGGACGTCGGGCGACCCCGCCAGATCCCGGTGACGCGCTCGTCGACGGGGATCTCCATGAACCCGAGGCCCAGGACCTCCTCGTACCACCGCCTCGACGCCTCCGGGTCCTGGACCCGGACCGTGATGTGGTGGATCCCGACCGCCCTCACCCCGCATCCCTCCCTTCATCGAGCCGCGGCCGTCGCCGCCTCCGTGAAGCCCGCGCGTATCGTCTCGTCCGGGATGGCTCGGGACAAGCCCGCGATCCCCGCCAGGGCGGCCTCCCGGTGCTCCTCCGCTCCGCGCAGCCGGGCCAGCGCGGCGTGGGCCTGCCAGCCGATCCACGGGAGCTCCACCCGGGACGCCACCTCCAGGGCCCGGCGGACGGCCGCCTCGGCCCGGGCGGCCCGGCCCAGCGCCTCGTGGGCCAGCGCCGCGACGATCGATGCCGAGGCCACGAACTCCCACCAGCCGGCCGCCTCGGCCGCGACGAGGAGCGGCCCGACGAGCCCTGCGGCGACGTCCGGCCGCCCCCTCCGCACGTGGAGTCGGGCCAGCGCCAGGAGGCCGCTCGCCCCCTGGAGGTAGGCCCGGCCAGGGGGCGCGGTGACCTCCGACCATAGCTGGGCTCCGCGGTCGGCGAGGCCCCGCGCCTCGCGTTCCCGCCCTTGGAGATCCAGGGCCAGGGCGAGCAAGCACACCGCCGGGACGTGCTCGATCCGGGCGGCTGCCCGCCGGGAGGCCTCCTCCGCGGCGGCCAGCACGTCCGCAGCCTCATCGAGGGCGAACAGCTCCAGGTAGGTCCACCCGAGTTGCCACCCCGCCCAGGCCACCCACTCCTCGTGCCCGAGCTCCAGCGCGAGCGAGAACGCCCGCCGGCCCTCCGACAGCGCCTCCCCGTACCGGCCGCGGGCCCTGGCGATCCAGCACCGCGTGGCCGGGAAGATCGGCTCGTTCCCCCGGTCCTCGATCCTCCGGTTGACAGCGCTGGCCTCCTCCAGGCGGGCCACGGCCTCGTCCCACCGGCCGGCCGCGATGGGGACCCACGCCCACTGGAACAACGCGGTCTGGAGGTGCCACAGATCCCCGCGCCCTCGGTGGATCGCGGCGAGCTTCCCCGAGAGCTCGTCCACGGTGGCCATGTCGCCGATCATCACCGAGGCCACCTGGAGGGCGTCCATCGCGGTGGCCAGGGCGCGCTCGTCGCCCAACCCCCTGGCCAGCTCGAGCGCGCGCCGGCTGCTCTCGTGCGCGTGGTCCAGCCGGAGCAGGTTGGTGTTCACGATCGAGAGCCGGGAGGCCGCCTCCACCTGGGCCCCCGGGTCGCCGAGCCCCTCCGCCAGCTCGAGCGCCGCGTCCAGGTGCTCCAGCGAGTCCCGGTAGTCGACCGCTCCGGCCAGGAGGAACCCGAGCTCGCTCAGGGCCCGCATCTCGGTGGCCCGGTCCCCCACCGACCGGGCGTGGTCCAGGGCGGCCTCGAGGTCCGCCCTGGCGCCGATCAGGTCGCCGCATCGGAAGCGCATCCCTCCCCGATGGAGATGGAGCTCCCCGGCCAGACGCTCGTCGGCCCCGGCGGCCGGGAGGGCGGCGAGCTCGAGGGCCGCCGAGTAGTGCGCGAGCGCCTCCCCCACGGCGTAGACGCTCCTCGCCGCGTCCCCGGCCAGCCGGTAGTAGCGGAGGGCGGCGGCGGGCTCGTCGGCCTCGCGGTAGTGGTGCGCGAGGACCCCGTAGTGCTGCTCGACCCGGTCCCCGGCGAGCGACAGGATGGCCGCCGCCGCCCTGCCGTGGAGCTGCCGGCGCCGCTTCCGGAGCAGGGTCCGGTACGCGGTCTCCTGGATCAGCGCGTGCGTGAACCGGTACTCGGGCTCCGCCCCCGGGAGCTCCTCCCGGAGCAGCTCCACCCTCAGCAGGTGGGCCAGGGCCGGGTCGAGCTCGCCCCCCAGCCCGGACACCGCCCGGAGGAGCGGCCGGCCGAACCGACGACCCAGCACGGACGCCGCGTCCAGGACGTCGCGGGACGTGGCGGGCAGGCGGTCCAGCCGGGACAGGATCACCTTCTCGACCGTGGCGGGGACCTCCACCGGCACCTCCTGGACGAACCGCCATCCCCCCTCCCCGCGCACCAGCGCCCTGCCGTCGACCAGGGAACGGACCAGCTCCTCCAGGAAGAACGGGTTGCCCTCCGCCCCGGCGAGGAGCCGCTCCTCGAGCTCCCCGGGGAGCGTGCCCGGGCCCACCAGCTCCTCGAGGAGCCGCCGGTCCTCGCCCCGCGGGAGCGCGTCGAGCGCGATCGCCCGCGCCGTCCCTCCCGCCCGCTCCACCGCGTCCTCCCGGAACCTCCACGACGGGTGGTCCCGTTCGGGCCGCTGCGTGAAGACGAGCACCACGGGCCGGGCAGGGACGAGGGGGAGGAGCCGCTCGGCGAGGCCGACCGAGGTGGGATCGGCCCAGTGCAGGTCTTCGACGGCCAGGCCCAGGGGACCGCTCCGGGCCAGCCGCTCGACGAGGGAGCGCACAGCCTCCGCGATCCGGTACTGGAGGGCCTCCGGGGAGAGCCGCGCCAGCTCACCATCCCCCTCGGCGGGGAGGCCGGCGATCGCGGCGAGGTACGGGAGCACCTCGGGGGCCGCGCCGCCGAACAGGGCCGCCACCCGGGCCCGGAGCACCTCACGCACCTGAGGGTCGGCGGCCGCCAGGGGCGCCCCGAGCCACCCCCGGAGGAGATCGCGGAACGGGAGGTAGGGCGTCGTCCCGCCGTAGGAGACGCACCGGCCCTCCAGCCAGGCCGCCCCAGGGTGGGCCAGCACGAGGTCCCTGAGCTCCGCCAGCAGCCGGCTCTTGCCCACCCCGGGCTCCCCCACGATGAACAGGAGCCCTCCGCGGCCCGCCCGCAGGGCGTCCGCGACGTCTCGGACGACCTCGAGCTCCCGGTCGCGGCCGATGATCGTCGGCGCTTCCACCCCCTCCAGGCCACGGGGCCTCCCGCGCGCCGGGCCGGGGCCTCGGACCTCGAAGGCCGGGACGGGCTCGGCCTTCCCCTTGAGCTGGAGCGTCCGCGGCTCCCCCCATTCGAACAGCGGCCGGACCAGGCGGTGGGTGGCCGGTCCCACCAGCACGGACCCCGGGGCGGCGGCCGCTTGGAGGCGGGCGGCGGTGTTCACGGGGTCGCCGGTCGCCCCGTACTCCACCCGGCTGCCGGCCCCCACCGCTCCCAGCACGACCAGCCCGGTCTCGATGCCCACCCGGACGGCGAACCCCTCTACCGCCCACCGCTCGGCCACGGTCCCCGCGTACTCGGCGATGTCCTGCACGATCCGCAGGCCGGCCCGGACGGCCCGTTCCGGGTCGTCCTCATGGGCCTCGGGCGCCCCGAACAAGGCCAGGGCGCCGTCCCCGGCGAGGTCCTTCACGGTGCCGCCGTACCCCTCGACGGCCCGGATCACCCTGGCCAGGGCCCCGTCGATGATGTCCTTCGCGTCCTCGGGGTCCAGCCGTTCGGCGATCGAGGTCGAGCCGACGACGTCGGCCGCCAGCACGGTGACGACCTTCCGCTCCTCGCGGATCGTCCGGCCGCTCATGGAACGCTCCCGAGGCCCTCCCCCCTCCACCGCCGGTAGCATGACGCCGGTGCTCGCACCGCGCCAAGCGCCGAGCACGGCGGACCGGTCGGACGCCGGGGGCCCTATTCCTCCATCACGACCCGGACGTCGCCCTCCCGGGAGAGCAGCGAGAACGAGGTGATCTCCCCCTCCCGGCGGAACACGAGCGATATCCGGCTCGCGCCCACCCGCATGTTCCGGAGCTCCACGGTGTTGAGCCAGGGGGGCAGGTGGGGCTTGTTCACCGTGAGCAGGTTCTGGTGGGCCATCGCGGAGATCCCGAGCATCGCCTGGAGCATCAGGAACGGCGAGCCCGCGGCCCAGGCCTGGGGCGAGCAGGCCACCGGGTAGGAGACGGGGCGGTTGGGGCTCCGGCGGGTGAACCCGCAGAACAGCTCGGGCAGCCGCATGTAGTCGGCGTGGATGGCGGCGTCGAACAGGGCCGTGGCCACCCGGTTCGTGGACCGCACGAACCCGTAGCGCTTGAGGCCCGCCGCGATCAGCGCGTTGTCGTGGGGCCACACCGAGCCGTTGTGGTAGCTCATCGGGTTGTAGGCGGCGGCCGCCTTGCTCATGGTCCGGATCCCCCACCCCGAGAACATGTCGGGGGCGAGGAGGCGCTTCGCGAGCGCGGCGGCCTTGTCGCGGTCCACGATGTCGCAGTACAGGCCGTGGCCCGGGTTCGACATGATCGTGCGGACCTGGCGCTTCTCGCCGTCCAGGGCGGCCGCGAAGTACTGCTCGTCCTCCATCCAGAACGCCTCGTTGAACCGCTTGCGCAGCTCGTGGGCCTGGGCCAGGAGCCATTCCGCGCGGTGCTCGTCCCCGAGCGCGGCGAAGACGTCCGCCATCCGGGTCTTCGCGAGGTACACGTAGCCCTGGACCTCGGAG
The DNA here is from genome assembly GCA_035559315.1 of Actinomycetota bacterium. Classification (GTDB taxonomy): domain Bacteria; phylum Actinomycetota; class UBA4738; order UBA4738; family HRBIN12; genus DATLZM01. Next base: position 16,919 of record DATMBJ010000200.1, on the reverse strand, counting down.
AGCGCGATCGGCGGCTCGGCCAGGCGGCCGTCGGCGTGGACGATCGCGTCGTGGGAGTCCTTCCACCCCTGGTTGCGGATCCCCCGGGGCGACCGCGTCCGGTACTCGACGAACCCGTCGCCGTCGAGGTCTCCGTACTCGTCGATCCACCGGAGCGCCGCCTCCGCGTGCGGCAGCATCCGCTCGGCGAACGCCAGGTCCCCCGTCCAGCGCACGTACTGCGCCAGGAGGATCAGGAACCAGGGCGTGGAGTCCACCGAGCCGTAGTACGGCGTGTGGGGGATGATCCCGGCCCCGGCGAGCTCGCCGCGGCGGACCTCGTGCAGGATCTTCCCCGGGTCCTCGTCCCGCCAGTCGTCGACCTTGGTCCCCTGGTGGCGGGCGAGGAGCTCGAGCGCCTCCCGGGCCGGCCGGGGGTTCACCATCAGGAGCTGGTGGGAGCTGATCAGGGCGTCGCGGCCGAAGATCGTGACGTACCAGGGGATCCCGGCGGCCAGGATCCCGCCGCCGTCGGTCCTCGTGTAGAGCGCCCGCAGGTCCCGGAGGCTCCGGTCGAGGAGCTGGTTGAAGAGCTCGTTGTCGGTGACGATCTGCGTGCACTCCCGCTCCCACTCCTCGTAGGAGCGGCGGAGCTCGTGGACCGCCACGTCGAACTCGACCGCCCGGGCCGGCTCCCCCACGATCGGCTCGATGGTCATGGCCACGAGGCGGGTCTGGTAGGGCCCGAGGTGGAGGTGGAAGGTCGCCGTCACCAGCTCGCCCGCGGGCTCGATCTCGTCGGGCGGGGAGGCGAACTCGATCCGGGTGACGCGCCGCACGCCGTCCCGGCCGAGGTAGACGAACTCGATCGCGCCGTCCTCCACCTTGGGCGGGAGCCGGGTGCCGTGCTCGTGGGGTTCGCGGATGAGCCCCCGGACCTCGAAGATGTCGGCGAAGTCGGCGCCGAACGTGAACGCCAGCGTGAGCGCGACCGGGCGCGGGTTGTAGTTCTTCACCCGGACCCGCTCGAACAGGCGCCCGTTGATCGCGCGGATCCGGCGGATGTTCAAGGTCTGCTGGGGGACGACGACCCGGTCGCCCTCGTAGAGATCGGGGTTCGTGAGGTCGACGTAGGCCATGTAGGCGCGCTCCGAGGAGGAGGACAGCAGCACCGGGTCGCGCCCCGACACCTGCATGTGGAACCGCGACAGGAACCGGGTGTCGCGGGAGTACAGGCCGAGGCCGAAGTCCGTCTCCTGGTCCAGGTTCCCCTCGAGGTCGCAGTAGAGGAAGGTGTCGCCCTCCTTCACCGCGAGGGTCTTGCTCGCGAGGTCGGTGACGAGGACCGGCGCGCCCGAGGGACGGCGCGCCTCGTCCAGCCGCGCGGGCTGCGGCTCGGCGCTCATCCCCGCCCCCCGGGGCGGCGGTGCTCGGTCGCCCCCATCACCGGGAGCAACGATATCGCCGCGGGCCGACGACGCCGGGGAGGAACGGCGATCTCAGACCTCCTCCTCGACCTCGAGCCCCGCCCGCCGCGGCGGCACCCGGAGCACCCGCCAACCCGGACCGAGGTCGGGGACGGCCGCCCCGTCCCGCTCGAACGCGAGCAGCGAGGGCCCGGCCCCCGAGACGCAGACCGGGACCCCCGCGGCGCGCACCCGGGCGAAGGCCTCCGCCACCTCGGGGACCAGGCGGAGCCGCACCTCCTGGTGGAGGCGGTCCTCCAGGGCCTCGCCCAGCAGCTCGGGGCGCGCGGTCAGCGCGACCACGGCGAGGGCGGCCCGCCCCGCGTTGAAGGCGGCGTCGGCGAGGGGGACGTCCCGGGGCAGGGCGGCCCGGGCGGCGACCGTGGAGAGGCGGGCCTCGGGGACGAGCACGGCCGGGCGGAGCCCCTCCGCCGGCGCCAGCGCCTCGGCCCGCCACCCGCCGGCCGCCCGGTAGGCGAGCACGAGGCCGCCCCGGAGGGCCGCGGCCACGTTGTCGGGGTGGCCCTCGAGCTCGACCGCGAGCGCGAGCCGGTCGTCGGCGGAGAGCCCGAGGCCGAGGAGCCGGTCGGCGAGCCCCACCCCGGCCACGACGGCCGCCGCCGAGGAGCCCAGGCCGCGCTCCACCGGGATCCGGTTCCGCCCGTGGAGGCGCAGGGGCGGCAGCCTGCGGCCGGCGACCTCGGCGGTCCGCCGGAGGGCCGCGCTCAGCGCGTCCGAGCCGTCGGTGGGCAGCTCCCCCGCCCCCTCGCCCTCCCACGACACGCCGGGGGGCGCCTCCGGGTCGAGGGTCACCTCGTTCACGAGGTCGAGCGCGAGCCCGAAGCAGTCGAAGCCGGGGCCGAGGTTGGCGGAGGTCGCCGGCGCCCGCGCCAGGAGCCGCACCCCGTCCCCCTACAGGCCGAGCTCCGCCGCGACCGCGGCGGGGTCCGCCGGCACGCTCGGCGGATGCCCCGCCCCCTGGATCGCCCACTCGGGATCCTTGAGCCCGTGGCCGGTGAGCACGCACACCGCCGTGGCCCCCCGCGGGAGCCTCCCCTCCCGGTGGAGGTGCAGCAGCCCCGCCACCGATGCGGCCGAGGCCAGTTCGCAGAAGAGGCCCTCCCGCGCCACGCGCCGGTAGGCCTCGAGGATCTCGCGGTCGGTCACGGCCAGGATCGCGCCCTCGGACTCCCGGGCCGCGGCCACCGCCTTCTCCCAGGAGGCGGGGTTCCCGATCCGGATCGCGGTGGCGATCGTGGAGGGCTCCTCCACCGGGTGCCCGAGGACGATGGGGGCCGCGCCCTGGGCCTGGAACCCGTACAGCTGGGGCGGCTCGGCCACGAGCCCGTCGCGGAGGTACTCCCGGTAGCCCATCCAGTGGCTCGAGATGTTCCCGGCGTTCCCCACCGGGACCAGGTGGAGGTCGGGGGCCCGCCCCAGCGCGTCGCAGATCTCGAAGGCGCACGTCTTCTGGCCCTCGAGCCGGAAGGGGTTCACCGAGTTCACCAGCGTCACGGGGTAGCGCTCGGCGAGCTCCCGGGCCAGGGCCAGCGACGCGTCGAAGTTCCCCTCGACCTCGAGCACCCGCGCGCCGTGGACCAGGGTCTGGGCCATCTTCCCCAGGGCCACCTTGCCCTTGGGGACGAGGACCGCGCAGCCGATCCCGGCCTTCGCCGCGTAGGCCGCGGCGGAGGCGCTCGTGTTCCCCGTGGAGGCGCACACCACGGCCTTCGCCCCCTCGAGGACGGCGGCCGTGATGGCCACGGTCATCCCGCGGTCCTTGAAGGAACCGGTGGGGTTCGCCCCCTCGTACTTGAGGAACACCTCGCAGCCGGTCTCCTCGGAGAGGGGCCGGGAGCGGACCAGCGGCGTCCCGCCCTCCCCGAGCGTCACGACCGGGGCGTCGGGGGGGATCGGGAGGCGGTCCCGGTACTCGACGATCACGCCCCGCCACTGGGGGGCGTCCCGCCCCTCGGACGGCCCCGCGCCCGGGCGTCTCACCACTCGTCGGCCACCCGGAGCACGCTCCGGACCTCCTCCACCACCGCGAGCCCCCGCAGCTCCTCCACCGTCGCGCGCAGCGCCCCCTCCAGGGCGCGGTGCGTCACGAACACGAGCTGGGCGTCCTCGCCGGTCCCCTCCTGCCACACGCTCTTGATCGAGACCCCGTGGCGGCCGAAGACCGCCGCGATCTCGGCCAGGACCCCCGGCCGGTCGACCACCTCGAGCGCGAGGTAGTACTGGTCGTGGTTGGCCTCGATCGGCCGGATCCGCCGTTCCAGCCGGCACGTGCACCCCATCGCCCGGCCGCCGTGCACGAGGTGCCGGCCGACCGCCACCAGGTCGCCCACGACGGCCGTGGCCGTCGGCTCCCCGCCCGCGCCGCGCCCGTAGAACATGAGCTCCCCGGCCCGCTCCCCCTGGACGAACACCGCGTTGAACGGCCCCCGCACCGCGGCCAGGGGGTGGGCGGCGGGGAGCATCGTGGGGTGCACCCGCGCGGCGATCTCGCCGTCCTCGAGCTCCGCGATCGCGAGCAGCTTCACCACGTACCCCAGCCGGGCGGCGAACGCGATGTCGTCGGCGGAGACCGAGGCGATCCCCTCCCGGTAGACGTCGCCCGCCACGACCCGGGCGTTGAACGCGATCGAGGCGAGGATCGCGCACTTGGCCGCGGCGTCGTGGCCGTCGACGTCGGCGGAGGGGTCGGCCTCCGCGTAGCCCAGGCGCTGGGCCTCGGCCAGGGCGTCGGCGAACGAGAGCCCCTCCTCCGACATCCGGGTGAGGATGTAGTTCGTCGTCCCGTTCACGATCCCGATGATCCGCGCCACCCGCTCCCCGGCGAGCGATCCCTTGAGCGGACGGATCAGGGGGATCCCGCCGCCCACGGCGGCCTCGAAGTAGAGGTCGAGGCCGCGGCGGTCGGCGGCCTCGAACAGCTCGCGCCCGTGGTTCGCAAGCAGCTCCTTGTTCGCGGTGACGACCGGCTTCCCGCGGTCGAAGGCCGCCAGCACGAGCGAGCGGGCCGGGTCCACCCCGCCCATGAGCTCGCACACCACCTCGACCGCGGGGTCCTCCACCACCGCCATCGGGTCGGCCGTGAACCGGTCCCGGTCGACCGGGACGTCCCGGGACCTGCCGGGGTCCCGCACGGCGACCCGGGCGACCTCGAGGCGCAGCCCGGCGCGCATCGCGATGTCCTCGGCGTGCTCGTGGAGCAGGCGGGCGACGGCGGCCCCCACGGTCCCGCAGCCCAGCAGCCCGACGCCGACCGTCCTCACCGGTCCGCCTCCACGAACGCCCCCATCACGATCTCGTCCTCGTAGCCGTAGCGCTTCTTCGAGTGCCGCCGCAGCCGGCCCTCCTCGACGAACCCGAACCGCCGGTACAGCGCGAGCGCCGCCCGGTTCCCCGGGTAGACGGTGAGCGAGAGCTTCTCCACGCCGACCTCCCGGGCCCAGCGGAAGGCCTCGGCCAGGAGCGCCGCCCCCACGCCCCGGCCGCGCCAGCCGGGGACCACGAGCATCCCGAGGCTCGCCACGTGCCGGGAGACCGGGTGCGGCTCCCGCTCCACGTCGAGCTGGCCCACGACCCGGTCCCCCGCGACGGCGACGAGCGACGCGCGGTCCCGGTCCCAGGACCGGCGGAAGCGCCGGCGGTAGTACGCCTCGTCGTACCGCGGCTCCTCCGAGCGGATGTACCGCCCCTCCGCCGCGACGACCCGGAACGCCTCGAGGAACCCCGGCGCGTCGGCCGGCCGGGCGGGACGGACCTCGACCCCCTCCGGGGGCCGGGCCCCCCGCCGCGGGGCCGTCGGGACCTCCAGGCGGTCCAGGTCGGCGGGGTCCTCGCGGCGCAGCCACGGCCGCACCGTCCCGTCCGGGCCGACCGCCACCACGGCGGGACGGCCGACCCGGTTGTAGTTGCTCGCCATCGAGTACGTGTAGGCCCCGGTGGCCGCGAACGCGAGCAGGTCCCCGGGCCCGAGGTCGACGGGCAGGTCGACGTCCTCGGCGAGGACGTCCCCCGACTCGCAGTGCCGCCCGACGACATCGAAGGCCGCCGTCGGCCCCGGCCGGGGTGGGCCGGCGAGGGCCACCGTGTATCGGGCCCCGTAGAGCATCGGGCGGATGTTGTCGGACATCCCGCCGTCCACGGCCACGAGCCGCCGGCCCCCCACCTCCTTCCGGGTCCCCACCCGGTACAGGGTGACCATCGCCGCCCCCACCACCGAGCGGCCCGGCTCCACCACGGTGTGGGGCGCGGGGAGCCCGCGGGCGGCCGCCCCCGCCCGCACCCGCTCGAGGAGCGCGGGGGCGAGCTCCGCGAGGTCGAAGGGCCGCTCGTCGGTGTAGGCGACGCCGAAGCCCCCGCCCAGGTCGAGCCACTCCGCGGCGAACCCCACCTCGTCGTGGAGCCGGGCCAGGAGGTCGAGGAGCACGTCCACCTCCTCCAGGTAGGGCCCGGGCTCGAGCACCTGGGAGCCGATGTGCGCGTGGACCCCCACGGGCCGGACGTGGGGCAGCGCCAGGGCCCTCGCGACGAGCGCGGGGAACTCCTCGAGCGGCGTGCCGAACTTCGAGCGGGGCCCCCCGGTCCGGATCTTCTCGTGGGCCCCGGCGCCCACCTCCGGGATCACCCGGAGGAGCACGGGCTGCACGACCCCGGCCGACGCGGCGACGGCCTCCAGGCGCTCGAGCTCGCCCGCGTTGTCCACGTTGACCAGCCGCACGCCGACCCCGACGGCCAGCGCGAGCTCAGCGTCGGACTTGTTGTTCCCGTGCAGCACGATCCGGTCGGGGGGCGCTCCCGCCCGCAGGCACGCCTCGAGCTCCCCGTCGGTGGAGGCCAGGAGGTCCAGCCCCTCCTCCAACGCCAGCCGGATCGCCGCGTGGGAGGTGAAGGCCTTCACGGCGTAGAGCACGTGGGGGAAGAGCGAGACGAACAGCCGGGCCCGCTCGCGCAGGTGCCCCTCGTCCACCACGAGCAGCGGCGTCCCGTGGGCCCGGGCGAGCTCCTCGGCCGCCGCCCCGCGGATCTCGAGGCCCCGCGGCCCGAAGGCCGCCCCCGCCGGCCACGGCCCGCCCGCCGGGAGCGCGTCTCCCGTCCGGCGCGCGACGACCCCGGGCCGATCAGCCATCCTCGCGCTCCATCCGCTCGGGCGCCGAGACCCCGAGGAGCCCCAGGACCGTGGCGATCGCCCGCTTCGTCCCCACGCAGAGCCAGAGCCGGGCCTGCGTCACCTCCGGCGCCTCCCCCAGCACCCGGTGCTCGGTGTAGAAGCGGTGGAACCGGCCGGCCAGGTCGTGCACGAAGTGGGTGAGGCGTGAGGGGGCGCGGAGCGCCGCGGCCCGCCGGACCTCCTCGGGCAGCGCGGCGATCGCCCGGAGCACCTCGAGCTCGGCCTCCTGCTCGAGCGGCGAGAGGTCGACCTCCCCGATCGGGCGGAGCTCGACCCCGGCCTCCTCCGCCTTCCGGAGGATGCTCGCGATCCGGGCGTGGCCGTACTGGACGTAGTAGACGGGGTTCTCCAGGCTCTGGCGCTTCGCGGCCTCGATGTCGAAGTTGATCACGGTGTCGTTCGACTGCGAGAGCAGCGTGAACCGGACGGCGTCGGCCCCGACCTCGTCGAGGAGCTCGTCCAGGGTGATGATGGTGCCGGCCCGCTTGCTCATCCGGAGGAGCTCCCCGCCCCGGTACATCGCGACGAGCTGGTGGAGGACCACCTCGACCCGGTCGGGGTCGTAGCCGAGCGCCTGGGCCGCGCCCTTGAGCCGCTTCACGGTCCCGTGGTGGTCCGCGCCCCAGACGTAGATCAGGTGGTCGAAGCCGCGCTCGAACTTGTCCACGAGATAGGCGCAGTCGGCGGCGAAGTACGTCGGCTCCCCGTTCGATCGGATCAGCACCCGGTCCTTCTCGTCGCCGAACTCGGTGGCCCGGAAGAAGACGGCGCCCTCGTGCTCGTAGGCGTAGCCGAGGTCCCGCAGACGCTCGACCGTGCGGCGGATCGCGCCTGACTCGTGGAGCGAGCGCTCGGAGAAGAACGCGTCGAAGCGGACCCCGAAACGCGCGAGCGTGCCCTTGATGTTCTCGAGGATCCTCCGGGTGCCCTCGGCGAGCAGCCGCTCCCGGCGCTCCGACGGGGGCAGGTCGGCGAGCGCGGGGCCGTGCTCCGCGAGGATGTCCCGGGCGATGTCGAGGAGGTAGGCGCCGTGGTAGCCGTCCTCGGGGACCGCCGCCTCCCGCCCCAGGAGCTGGAGGTACCTGGCCTCCACCGAGGCGGCGAAGAGGTCCATCTGCCGCCCGGCGTCGTTGAAGTAGTACTCGCGGAAGACCGACCAGCCGTCGGCCTCGAGCAGCCGGCAGAGCGCGTCGCCCAGCACGGTCTGGCGGGCGTGCCCCACGTGGAGGGGGCCGGTGGGGTTCGCGGAGACGAACTCGACCTGGACCCGGCGTCCGTGCGGCGCGGCGCGCACGTACCCCTCCCCCTCGGCCGCGATCCGCCGCAGCGCGTCGTGGAGCCAGGCGTTCGAGACCCGGAAGTTGATGAACCCGGGGCCGGCGGGCTCCGCCGAGACCACGAAGGGGGCGGGCGGCAGCCGCTCGACCACCGCCCGGGCCACCTCCCGCGGCGGCCGCCCCACCCGGGGGGCCAGGGCCAGCGCGACGTTCGTGGCGAAATCCCCGTGCTCCCGCTGGCGGGGCACCTCGATCTCGACCTCCGGCAGCTCGCCCTCGTACCCGAGCGCCGCCGCCGCCTCGCGGACGGCCGCCCGCACGAGCTCCGCGAGCTCCCGCTCGATCACGGGCACCCCTCAGCCGCGCCGGGCGTCCTCGATCGCCCGGCGGACCAGCGCGACCAGCTCGTGGGGCTCGAACGGCTTCGTCACGTACGCGACCACGCCCGAAGGGTAGCCGGGCTCGGGTCCCTCGTCCCGGGGTCTCGCCGAGAGGAACACGACCGGGGTGCGGGCGAGGCCCGCCTCGTCCCGCAGCCGCCGGTACACCTCCCAGCCGTCCAGGCCGGGCATCATGACGTCGAGGACCACCGCGTCCGGCGGGGTCTCCCGCGCCAGCTCGAGCGCCCGCTCTCCCCGGGTCGTCGCATGGACCTCGAACCCCTCCAGCCGGAAGTTCACCTCGAGCAGGCGGACGATCACCGGGTCGTCGTCCACCACGAGGACCCTGGGGGCGGGAGGCGGCGGTCCCATGCACCGAGGATATCCGCGACCGGACGGACGACCGCCGGTGCGGGCCACGGGCGGAGCCACGGACGGGGTAGGGCCGGGGGCGGGGTTGCTAGACTCGGAGCCGACGCCCCCGTAGCTCAGAGGATAGAGCGCCGGCCTCCGGAGCCGGGTGCGCAGGTTCGAGTCCTGCCGGGGGCACGTTCCCTCGGCGGGCGCCCCCTCGGGAGCCGCTCAGCGCGGTCCACCGCGGAGCTCTCGGAGACGGGCGCCGAGCGGCCCCGGCCCCGCCCCGATGCGTTCCACGATCGCCTCGGCCGAGTCCAGGTCCCCGGCCTCGAGCAGGCAGCGGGCCTCCTGGTAGGGCAGCTCGAGCGACCGGTAGAGCTCGGCGGCCCGGCCGAAGCCTCGGCGGTCGCGCTCGAGCGTCGCGCGGGCCTCCGCCACCGGCGCCTCCCAGGAACGGTCGCGGACCGCGGGCTCCACCCGGGCCAGGATCCGAGCCACGTCCTCGACGTCGAGGAGCGAGGCCGCGGGCACGAGCACCGGGAGCAGGTGCGCCGGGGTGTCCTCCAGGATGGCGACCGCCTCGGCCAGCGCGCCCGCGGCGGCCGCCTCGTTGCCACGGGCCGACTCCAGCTCCGCCTCGGCCACGAGGGTGGGCGAGAGGGGCTCCGCCCCGCCGAGCCCCCGGGCGAGCGGGACCACCTCGTCGAGGAGGGCGCGGGCCCCGTCGTAGGCCCCTCGCCGCGTGCGGACCTGGGCGAGCGTCGCCGCCGCGTTCACGATGCCCGGGACGGCCCGCATCGCCCGCCCCTCGGCGAGGGCCTCCGCGGCCAGGCCCTCGGCGTCCTCGAACCTCCCGAGCTCGAGCAAGCACCCGGCCTCGTTGGCCGCGATGAAGTGCTCGAACCCGGGCGCGCCCAGCGTCCGCATCGCCCGCCGGCCCCGCCCGCAGACCTCCACGGCCTCCCGCATCCGGGAGAAGGTCGCCAGCGTGGAGGAGAGGTTCGTGTACGCGCGCCCGATCGCCTCCGCCTCCCCGGACGCCAGGGCGAGCTCGAGCGCCGCCCGGAGCCGCTCGAGCCCCTCCGGGTCGCCGGCGAGGACCCGACACACCCCGAGGTTGTTGAGGAGCTGCGACCGCGCACCGAGCAGCTCGAGGCCGCGTTCGACCTCGAGCCCCCGCTCGGCGAGCGCCACCGCCCGGTCCGCCTGTCCCCGCAGCATGTGCTGGGTCGAGGCCCACACGTAAGCCCGGACGAGTTCCGCGGAGGGGCCCTCCGGCTCCAGGGCCCGGATCGCCCGCTCCACGGCGTCCGCGGCGCGGTCGCCCTCCCCGGCGATCCAGAGCGCCCGCCCGAGCGCGGCGAGCGCGCCGCCGGCCCGGCGGACCTCGCCGGCCCGCCGCCACCCCGCCTCCGCCTCGAGGAACGCGGTCTTCGCTCCTCCCGTGTCCCCGCCCATCAGCCGGCACCAGCCCAGCCGGGAGAGGAGCTCGAGGCGCCCCGCCTCCTCGCCCTCGCCCCACAGGCGCAGCGCCGTCTCGTACCGCTCCCTGGCCTCGACGAACCCCATCCGCTCGGCGGCCAGGTCGCCGGCGGCGAGCGAGTAGCGCCGGGCCTTCTCGGGGACCTCCGCGCGCGCGTAGTGCTCGGCGAGCACCTCCAGGGACGCGGGGTCCTCCCCCGCGCGGGACTCCAGCGCCTCGGCCACTCGGCGGTGCAGCTCGCGCCGGGCCCGCCGCAGGAGCGTGTCGTACACCACCTCCTGGATCAACGCGTGCTTGAAGCTCCACCGCCCCGGGGGGCCGGCGACGATGAGCTGCGCCCGGGCCAGCTCCTCGAGGGCCGCCGCCGGGTCCCCCTCCTCCGTCACGGCCTCGATGATCTCGGTGGTGAAGCTCCTCCCGACCACCGCGGCCTGCTGCAGGACGGCGCGTTCCCGAGGCCCGAGGCGGTCGACCCGGGCGAGGATGGTTCCCTGCACGGTGTCGGGGATCTCCACCTCGAGCCTGGCGAGCACGGCGCGCCCGTCCACCACCGCGAGCGAACCCAGCTCGAGCAGCGCCTGGAGCAGCTCCTCGACGAAGAACGGGTTCCCCTCGGCCCGGGTCGCGACCAGCCGTTCGAGGTCCTCCGGGAGCGCCGGCACACCGAGGTAGCCGCGGGCGAGCTCGATGCTCTCGGCGGGCGAGAGGGGCTCCAGGCGGACCGCGGTGTGGCTCGCGCGGAGGACCGTCCGCTCCACCTGGTCGAACCCGGGCCGGGACGTGAGGACCAGCATCAGCGGGACGCCGCTCAACCGCTCCAGGAGGAACCCAAGGAGGTCGAGGGAGGCGCGGTCCGCCCGGTGGACGTCGTCGAGGACGAGGAAGGCCGGCCGGTCGCGGGCCGCGGCGAGCAGGAGCTGCCAGACGCCGGCGAAGACCTGCCGCTTCCGCTGCTCGTCGGCCATCTGCACGGCCGGTGGGGCGCCCCCGAGGCCGAGGAGCACCCCGAGGAGCGGCACCGTCTCCTCCTCGACCGCGAGCCCGCCGGCCAGGCGGCGGAGCTCGTCGAGGTCGTCGGGCAGCCCGCCCAGGATCCGACCGATCAGGTCGAGGAACGGCCCGAAGGCCCGGTCCCCGTCGCAGGGGATCCTGACGTCGAGCCCGCCCTCCCGCGGGGGGAGCTCCGCGATCAGCCGCGACTTCCCCACCCCGGGCTCCCCCACCAGGCTCACCACGTGGGTGTTGCCCTTCGCGGCGCTCGACCACAGGAGCTCGAGGAGCGCGCGCTCGTCCCGGCGCCCCACGAACGGCGCCTGCCGGCGGGCCTGCCCCGCCCGGGGCCCGATGACCCGGTAGGCCGGGACCGGTTCGTCGCGGCCCTTCACCTCGAGCGGCCCCAGGGCCTCGGCCTCGTAGCGGTCCCGGACCCGACGCCAGACGGAGCCCGAGACCACGACCTCCCCGGGCCCGGCCGACTGCTGCAGGCGCGCGGCGACGTTCACCGCGTCCCCCATCACGCCGGCCTGCGTCCCGTCGCCCACCGTCCCCGAGACCACGAGGCCGCTGTTGATGCCGATCCGCAGGCGGAGCGGTGCGGGCGCCCCCGCCGACCGCTCCGCGACCGCCTCGAGCATGGCGAACGCGCACTCCACCGCCCGGTCGGGGTCGTCCTCGTGGGCCTGGGGCACCCCGAAGATCGCGACGACGGCGTCGCCGATGAACTTCTCCACCACCCCCTCCCGGCGCTCGACCTCCGCGGTGAGCTCCGCGAACGTCTCGCCCATCGCGGTCCGGAGCTCCTCGGGGTCCAGGTGCTCGGCGAGCGAGGAGAACCCCACCAGGTCGGCGAAGAGGACGGTCACGGTGCGCCGTTCGCTCGGGAGCTCGCGCGTCGTGGGCGGGGCCGCCGGCTCCAGCGGGTGGCCGCAGGCCCCGCAGAACCGGAACCCCGGCGGCACCCGGGCCCCGCAGCTCGAGCAAATCCGGACGAGCTCGGCCCCGCAGGCCCCGCAGAACCGGAACCCCTCCGGGTTCTCGAAGCCGCACGCGGGGCAGGCCGACATGGGGGCTATCGAACCACGCCGGGGGCCGGCCCACCAGTGGGGACCTCCCGTTCCCCCGCCCCCGCCGGACCGACCCACCCGGGCGAGCGCGAGGGTCCCCCGCGGCCGCGCGGTGGACCCCGCTATCGTTGCGGGCGTGGCGGACCGCGCCGGCGACGAACGCACCCTCTCCCGCCGGGACCTCCACCCCGACCCGGTCGAGCAGTTCCGGCGCTGGTACCGGGAGGCGGAGGCCGCCGGGGTCGCGATGCCGGAGGCGATGGCCCTCGCCACCGCCTCCCGGGACGGCGCGCCCTCCGTCCGCCACGTGATCCTCCGGGGGTTCGACGAGCGCGGGTTCGTCTTCTACACCGACCTCGGGAGCCGGAAGGCCAGGGAGCTCGCGGAGAACCCGTGGGCCGCCGCGGTCCTCTACTGGCGGGAGCTGGCCCGGCAGGTCTCGCTCGCGGGCCGTGCGGTCCCGACGAGCCCCGAGGAGTCCGAGGCCTACTTCCGGACCCGGCCCCGCGAGGCCCGCCTGGCCGCGTGGGCGTCGCCCCAGAGCGCGCCGATCCCCGGCCGGCGCTGGCTCGAGGCCCGCTACGCGGAGGCCGACGCCCGGTTCCCCGGGGAGGACGTACCGCCCCCGCCGTCGTGGGGCGGCTACCGGATCCTCCCCGACGCGTTCGAGTTCTGGCAGGGCCGCGCGCACCGCCTGCACGACCGGTTCCGCTACCAACGGCGCCCGGACGGCTCCTGGCGGATCGAGCGGCTGGGTCCGTAGCGGCGCCGCGCTGGTAGCCTCCCGGGCCGATGGACGGGGCGAGACGGGGGCAGCGACGCCCGGGCCGACCTCGAGCGGGGAGGGCGCGGTGACCGAGGACCTCCGCGCCGCCGTCGCCGCCCAGCGCGGACGCATCCGTGCCGACCTCGAGCGCCTCGTCCGCATCCCCTCCGTGGCCTTCGAGGGCTTCGACCCCGGGCCGGTCCGGGAGAGCGCGGAGGCCACGGCGGAGATCCTGCGGGAGGCGGGGGTCCCCGAGGTGCGGCTGATCGAGACGCCGGGCGGGCACCCCGCCGTCTTCGGCGAGGTCCCCGCGCCCGCCGGGGCGCCGACCGTGCTCCTCTACGCCCACCACGACGTCCAGCCCGCCGGTCCGGAGGAGCTCTGGAGCACGCCTCCCTTCGAGCCGGTGGAGCGCGACGGACGCCTCTACGGCCGCGGGGCGGCCGACGACAAGTCCGGCGTCGCGATCCACGCCGCCGCCCTCCGGGCCTTCGCGGGCCGCCCTCCGGTCGGCGTGAAGGTCCTGGTCGAGGGGGAGGAGGAGGCGACCACCGACAACCTCCCCCGCCTGATCAGGGAGAACCGGGACCGGTTCGCCGCGGACGCGGTGATCGTGGCGGACTCCGGCAACCGCAGGACCGGCGAGCCCACCCTCACGACCACGCTCCGCGGGGTCGTCGACTGCACGGTGGAGGTCCGGACCCTGGAGCGACCCGTCCACAGCGGCGCCTACGGTGGAGGGGCCCCAGACGCGCTGATGGCGTTGATCAAGGCCCTGGCCACGCTCCAGGACGAGCGCGGGTCCTGCGCCGTGCCGGGCCTGGCCTCGATGCCGTGGGCGGGCGCGGAGGAGCCCGAGGACGACTTCCGGCGGGAGGCCGGGGTGCTCGAGGGCGTCGAGCTCGTCGGCGAGGGCCCCCTCGCCGAGCGCCTGTGGACCCGCCCGGCGGTGAACGTCATCGGGATCGACGCGCCCCCGGTCCACGGGGCGCGGAACATCCTCGTGGACCGCGCCCGGGCGGTGGTCTCGCTCCGGCTCGCGCCCACCGACGATCCAGAGCGCGCCCTGGACCTCCTCGTCGACCACCTCCGCCGGGCGGTCCCCTGGGGCGCCCGGGTCACCGTGATCAGGGGCGACCCTGGGAAGGGGTTCGCCTGCCGGACCGACGGGCCGGCCTACGCCGTCGCCCGCCGCGCGCTGGCCGAGGCCTACGGGCGCCCGGCGGTCGAGGTGGGGTCGGGTGGCTCGATCCCGCTCGTCCCGGCCCTCGCCGAGGCGCTGCCCGGCGCGGAGATCCTCCTCATGGGGGCGATGGACGATCGATCGAACGCCCACGCGCAGGACGAGAGCGTGGATCTGGCCGAGGTGGAGCGGGCCGCGCTCGCGGAAGCCCTCCTCCTGCGGTACCTCGCCGGGTGAGGGCGGGCCGACCGATGCCTCGCCGGTGAGGCCCACCGACGCATCCGTCGCCGCTGAGCCGGGGCGGACGGACCCGGGCTGACCGACCCCCGATGGCCTGCTAACGTGGGGCCGTGGCCACCGACGAGCGGCGGATCGAACAGCCGGAGGAGCCCTCCCAGCGGCCCCCGGCGGAGGCGCGGCAGGAGACCGTGACCGAGCCGGCCAAGCTCCTGCGGATCGCCAACATGGTCCGGGAGCTCCTCGACGAGACCCGGCAGACCTCCCTCGACGAAGCCGGCCGGGCCCGGATGCGCCAGATCTACGACCGCTCGCTCTCCGAGCTCCGGGAGGCGATCTCCGAGGACCTCCAGGAGGAGCTGGCCGCCCTGGCCCCGCCGATGTCCGGCGTCCCGACCGAGTCCGAGCTCCGCGTGGCCCAGGCCCAGCTCGTGGGGTGGCTCGAGGGGCTGTTCCACGGGATCCAGGCGGCGCTGTGGGCCCAGCAGATGGCCGCCCGGGCGCAGCTCGAGGAGCTCCGCCGACGGGGCCTGCCCTCCGGACAGCCCCAGCCGCCGGAGCAGCAGCGGCCGCCCGGCCAGTACCTGTAGCTCCCCGCGAGCCCCGACCGGTGCCCGCGCGAGCCTGCCGCGTTCCCCGCGGGGCCGGCCCTCGGCTAGGATGCTGGCGATGGACGTCTTCAGCGTGATCTGGCTGATCCTCCTCGCGATGTCCCTCCAGCCGCTGATCCAGCAGCGCTACCTCCTGGCCCAGCGCGCGGCGGCGATCCGACGGCTGGAGCGGGTCCGGGGCACCCGGGTCATCACGCTGATCCACCGCCAGGAGGGCTTCTCGCTCCTCGGGCTCCCCTTCGCCCGCTTCATCGACGTCGACGACTCCGAGGAGGTGCTCCGGGCCATCGAGCTCACCGACCCCTCCCGGCCCATCGACCTGATCCTCCACACGCCGGGCGGGATGGTGCTGGCCGCCGAGCAGATCGCGCGCGCCCTCCTGCGGCACCGCGCGAAGGTCACGGTGATGGTGCCGCACTACGCGATGAGCGGCGGCACGCTGATCGCACTGGCCGCGGACGAGATCCTGATGGCGCCCTCAGCCGTGCTGGGCCCGGTGGACCCGCAGGTCGGCCAGTACCCGGCGGCCTCGATCCTCGCCGCCGTCGAGCGGAAGGACCCCAACGAGCTGGACGACCAGACCCTGATCCTGGCCGACGTCGCCCGGAAGGCCCGCCAGCAGGTGCACGACCTGGTCTTCGAGCTGCTCACCGGGAACGGGATGGAGGAGGCCCGGGCCAAGGAGCTCGCGGGGACGCTCTCCGAGGGCCGCTGGACCCACGACTACCCGATCTCGGTGGAGGAGGCCCGGGCCCTCGGCCTCCCGGTCTCCGCCGACCTGCCCCTCGAGGTCCGCCACCTGATGCGCCTGTACCCGCAGCCGCGCGGGCGGCGCCCCTCGGTCGAGTACGTGCCGATGCCCTACGGCCCGCCGGAGCGGGTGCCGGAGCGGGAACGGCGGCAGGCCTCCTGAGGCCGCGGCGACGCCGACCGGGCCGGCGGATCAGGCCCGACCCACGCCGCCGGCGGTGCTCTGCGACAGGCGCTGGGCCAGCAGCACCGGTACGAACGTCACCGCGACGACGAGGATCGCGACGACGTTCGTGACCGGCTGCTGGCGCGGCCGGAACAGGATGCTGAAGATCCAGATCGGGAGGGTCTGCTGCTGCCCGGCGGTGAAGGTCGTCACGATGATCTCGTCGAAGGACAGGACGAACGACAGCAGCCCGCCGGCCAGGAGAGCCGTGGCGAGGTTCGGCAGCACCACGTAGCGGAACGTCTGCCACCCCGACGCGCCGAGGTCGGCGGAGGCCTCGGTGAGCGAGGGCGAGAGCCGCCGGAACCGGGCGAGGACGTTGTTGTAGACGACCACGATGCAGAACGTCGCGTGGCCGGCCACGATGGTCCACGTCCCGAAGGGGACGTCGGCGAGCTCCATCGACGACCGGAGCGCGATCCCGGTGACGATCCCCGGGAGCGCGATCGGGAGCACCACGAGGAACGAGATCGCCTCCCGCCCGGCGAACCGCGTCCGGTAGACGGCGGCGGCCAAGAGGCTCCCCAGCACGAGGGCGGCCGCGGTGGCCGCGGCGGCCACCACGAGCGAGAGGCGGAGCGCGGCCCAGAGGTCCTCGTTCCGCCAGGCCACGCCGAACCACTCCGTCGTGAAGCCCGGGGGCGGGAACCGGAAGCCCGCCGACTCCGTGGTGAACGCGTACAGGAAGATCACCCCGAGCGGGAAGTACAGGAACGCCATCACGGCGCCCGCCGCGAGCTTCAGCCCCGGCCCGGCCCGTCCCACCCTCGCCACGCCGCCCTCCTCAGAGCGCCTCGAAGGCGCCGGCCCGCTTCGCGCCGTAGAGGTAGACCGCCATGATCACCATCGGCACCGCGGAGAACGCCGCCGCGAGCGGGAGGTTCCCGGCGGTCCCCTGCTGGAGGTAGACGACGGCCCCGATGTAGAAGCTCGAGTTCCCGATGATCTGCGGGATGATG
>DATMBJ010000199.1:0-5258 GCA_035559315.1 Actinomycetota bacterium | reverse complement strand
CCGCCACTCCTCTGACCCGCAGCTAGGGTCAGATCCGGACCGGGGGTGAGGGAACCGCGCGCCGCAGCGGCCGAGCGGCGCCACGGTGGCGTGCCGGAGGGGACCCACCTGCCCGCCCCCGGACGTACCTGGACCCGCCCACACCGTCCTGCCGCCAGGTCGTCCCGAACTTCGCCTCCCTCGAGATCATCCGGTGCGATCAGCTCGACGCGCGTGACGGAACGCAAGGTTCCCTCCCGGCGGGACCATATCGTCTCGGCGATCCGACGCCCCACGGGACCCTGATCCGAGACCTTGGTCGGCGTCCGCGCAGCTGGCACGTTCGCGGTCGGCATCGACTGCCCAGGCGTCGGACATCGCACCGGTGGGCGCGGGAGGTTTCGAACCTCCGACCTCTTGCGTGTGAACCAGTTCCCGATGCCCGACGCCGCAACGCTCCTACCTGCGAGAACGCCGAAACGCCAGGTGGTAGACCGCGACAGGTGCACCGGCGTACAATCGCGCGACGGATGTTGAGGGTGTTACGTGCCCTCTCCGTGCCCCGAAGGGAGGCATTCGGTATGGAGATGCGAGTTTGGTTTACCCAGCCCATCGGCAACGACCGCACGAGGACAGTCAACGCGGAGAAGTTCTTCGTAGGCCAGGGGGGCTTCGTCTTCTTTCAGCGCTCCAACAGGACCGTTATGGCTGTGAAAGGGGAGCTCGTCGCTCTCATCGAGACCCTCGGGGATAGAGGTGACACCTAGAGGCCCGGGAATCACATCGTTGTAGGGACTTGGGCCGCCCCGGCGTATACTTGACGAACGATCTCCTAACCGTTCGGCCTCGGGCCAGTGCGGTTTGGGGGAGCGCTGGAGGCCCGGTGGCCGAGCGGCAAGGCGCACGTGTGGCAACATGTGAGACAGGGGTTCGAATCCCCTCCGGGCCTCAAGGGTCTGTTGGGACTGCGTTTCGCTCCGTCGGTTCCTCGGCGGTGGTGGCAAGTCTTGACAAGATGCCGTATCATGCCGGTGCCACACGTGCAAAGCCCTCGGCCATAAGGGACGAGCCCCTGTCGCGGGCCCGGACCTAGTGGTCTAGGCGTTCGAGTAGGCCCGCTGCGGAGACGCGGCGGGTCTACTCGATTTTCAGGCCGCAACCGACGCTCGACACTCATCCCCGAGATGCGCGGACATGCGCTCCGCCCAGGTCCCCTTGCAGCTGCTCGGGAGCGCCGATGCCCCTACCGAATAGGGAGACCCGTCCGATTGTCGATGCCGGCGGCCTCGTTCCAGATCTTGACCCGCTCCGACGAACTGACGTGGGGGAAGGCCACGGCCTGCTCGAGGAACGCGGCCCGCGCGTCCCCGTCGGTCCCCCGCTCGGCCACGATCCGCGCGGCCAGCCGCCGAACCTCCCCGAGCTGCTCCAGTCGGTCCATCTCCTCCTCCTTCCCTAGCCTCCGAGGCTCCGGCCCACGGCGGCCGCCGCCGCGAGGGCGTCGCGGAGCCTCGTGTTCTCCTCCACCGACTCCCGCAGGAAGGTTGCCTCCGGCGAGGTCTCCAGGCGCTCGACGAACCGCTCCTCGGCCTCGGCCGTCGCGACCGAGAGCGCCCGGTCCTCGCTGACGCCGCGGCGCATCAGGCGCCGCTGGACCTGGAGGCTCGTGCGGGTCACGAACCGCGTCCACTCCTCGAGCTCGGCGTCGGAGGGGTCGTTCCCGAACACCCGGCGGAACTGCTCCCGCACCGCCCCCCGGATCTGGGCCTGGAGGTCGCGGGCGGTGAGCGACGGCGCGCCCCCGCCGGCGGCCGCCGAGGCATCGAGGGGGATGGCCCTCCCGAAGTTCGCGTAGCGCGCGATGTGGTAGGCGCGCAGCCCGTCCAGGAACGCCTGGTCGACCTCCGTCCCCTTCGCCTCCTCCGCCGTGAGGTACCCGAAGTCCCGCAGGCGCTGCTTCCACTCCCGGACCTTCTCCTCGGGCCAGGAGAAGACCTTCTCGGTCCAGGCCGGGTAGGGGCTCCCCGGCGCGGCGGAGTTCGGCTCGAACACCACGCTCCCCGTGGCCGGGTCGTAGAGCACCCCGTTGCGGTACATCACCCACCCGGTCTCGGGGTGCACGGTGTAGCTCTCGCCCGGCGTGAGGACCCGCTCGGGGGGGACGCCCCGGAGCTCCGAGGGGGTGGTTACCCCGGCCTCGATGGGGGGCCTCGCCCCGAAGCCCGAGGCCTCGAGGGCGTCCTCGTACGCCGTGAGCGGCGTGGATGGGGCCACCGCCCGCAGCCGGGCGAGGAAGGCGTCGTCGGAGGCGCCGGCGAGGACCTCCTCGGGGGAGGCGTCGAGCATCATGCGGATCACCGGGTGCGAGACGTCGATCCCGGCCGCCTCAAGGACCTCCTCGGCGCGCTG
Organism: Actinomycetota bacterium; assembly: GCA_035559315.1. Lineage (GTDB taxonomy): Bacteria > Actinomycetota > UBA4738 > UBA4738 > HRBIN12 > DATLZM01. The sequence continues at coordinate 2,870 of DATMBJ010000199.1, read as the reverse complement.
GCGCGCGGTCGGCCCCCCGCGGGGGCCCTCCGGGGCGCCCTCGCCCGGGACGGGCGGCGGCGGCTGCGGGATGGCGGGCGGGGCCGCGGCCCCGAGGGCGAAGCGGTAGCTGGGTCTGCTCATCTGCCCCTCCTCACGCGGCTCGGTAGATCGGTCCGTAGATCCTGGCGAAGAAGCGGTCGTACAGCTCGGCGAAGCGCCGGTCCTGGGCCCAGCGCGCCGCCTCCTCCCTGATCCGGCGGGCGGCGATCGCGCCCCGGACCTCCGGCGGGAGGTCGAGCAGCTCCCCGAAGACCGACCAGGTGCGCTCGATCTCGGCGAGGGCGAGGATCGCGTCCTCGGCCGGCCCCCGGTCCGGCTTGCGCGCGAGGTCCAGGAGGGCCCGCTCGTCCTGGAGGGCCGAGTTCTCGAACGTGGAGAGCATCCGCTCGGCGGTCGGGTAGCGCCGCCCGAGCTCCAGGCGCCGGCGCTCGAGCCGCTCCCGGTACACCCGGCCGGCGTCGGAGGCGAGGAGGCCCTCCACCGAGGAGAACCCGAGGGCCGCCGCGATCGGCTCGAGGGCGGCCTCCTCCTCCCGGAGCTCCTCGAGGTAGGCGCTGAGCTGGGCGTAGGAGGCCCGGCCCTGGAGGGCGGCGGTAATCTGCTCCCCCACCGCCCCCTGCACGAGGGTGCCGCCCTCCCCCCGGACGAAGTAGTCGTCGATCTCGCGGACGAGAGGGACGTAGCGGCGCACGACGTCCATGAACCCCTCCACGCCGCCCGCCCGGTCGATCGACTCCCCCGTCACCACCACCGGGACGAAGGCCTGAGCCGCGAGGTCCCCCAGGGCCCCGGCCGCCTGGCCCACCGGGGTGGCGCCGCCGCCGGGGACGAGCACCGAGGCGATGGCCTGGGTGACGAACCCGAGCGAGCGGCGGTCCATGATGCCTTCCAGGAAGAACCGGCCCGGGGAGATCCCGAAGGCCAGGTTGTTCACCTGGGCGAGCTGCTCGAGGAGGGGCAGGTGCTGCTCCATCAGCTCGTGGAACCGCTCGTCCGCCCCCGAGGCGTGGTAGCGGCGGAGGCCCTCGTGGAGGAGGAGGGTCCGGGCCGGCGCCTGGAGGAGGAAGTCCCCGAGCGTCGAGAGGTACTTCTTCGCGAAGCTGAAGGGGAAGAAGACGAAGTTCGCCGACTTCTCGGCGGCCGTCCGGCCCAGCCCGTAGCGGGACACCTGCGCCACCTCCTCCCGGATCCTCTCGGCGCCCCACCCCCGCTGGTAGAGCAGGAACGCGTAGGCGGCCTCGTGGTCGCGGGGCTTGAAGCCGAGCAGCCCGGCCGCCGCCCCCCGGCGGTCGATGTCCTCCACGGTGCGGAAGACCGTCGTGCCGTTCAGCTCGTCGAAGAACCGCACCGCGTGCTCCCAGGCCTCCTCGCCCTGCACGAGCTCGGCGGAGTAGGGCGTCCTGAGCGGCCCGCGGCGGGTGATGTAGGCCCGGGGACGGAAGATCCCCGGGAGCCCATAGCGGGCCATCATCGTCGAAGCGGCCTCGGTGTAGCGCCCGGCGTCGAAGGTGAACGACAGGGAGTAGCGGAGCGCCGTGTTGAGCTTCACCAGGCGATCGGGGAGGTAGCCGTACGCGCCCTTGGCGAAGGCCCGGGCCCCCAGGCCCGCGAGCGCCCCGCCGATCGCCCCCCGGAGGGCGTCGGCCGGCTCGTCGCCGGCCGCGGCCCCCGCCGCCGCCCCGGCGAGGGCCCCGAGGGGGACCAGGGCATCGGGGTTCGCGATCCGGGCGGTCCGCATGAAGTCGGCGAAGCCCGGGAGGCCGTTGATCCGCAGGGCCCGCCCGAGCGAGCGCAGCGTCTCGGCGGGGTCGCGGAGGCGGACCTCCCCCCCGAACGCGGCGGCGCGGCGGATCGCGTGGTAGACGGCCCGGGCCACGTCGTCGGTGAAGTTCGGGACGTCCTCGAAGGCCTCGAGGACCTCCTCCATCGAGAGATCCCGCAGGTCGACCCGGGGCAGGCGGAGGCCCCGGAGCCCGGGCTCGTCGGCGAGGACCTGGAGCGGCCCGCGGATCACCCCGCGGCGGGCCTCCTGGGCGAGCTTGCGGCGGAGGATCGCCTCGGCCTGGGCGCCCCGGAGCGGCACCCCGGCTTCCGCCATCACCTGGTCGAGCTCCGAGACCCGGTGGGCCTGCACGAGGCGGAAGACGGCCTCGTCGGCGTCCTTCCGCAGTCCGAGCCCGATGGTCTCGAAGAACGCGGCGCGCCGGGTGTAGTCCCCGGCTTCGACCAGCCGCCCGAGCGCCGGCATGTCCGTGGTGAAGAGCACCTCGCCCGAGGTGACCACGGGCTTGTAGCCCAGGGCCTCGAAGCGGGCGTTGATCTCGGGCCCGAGGTCGATCCCGGCCGCCGCGTACCGCGCCCGGGCCTCGAGGTGGCGGGCGACCTCGAGGGGCGGGTCGGCCCCGCGGGCGGCCTTCGCGAGCTCCGGGGGCAGGAGGCGGGCGAGCCGCTCGTCGACGAACCGCGCGAGGCGCGCCCGGGCGTCCAGGTAGGCGGGGAGCCCGACGAACCGCCCCGCCTCGTCGACCGCGCCGGCGCCGGGGACCTTCGCGAGCGTCCGCACCTCCTCCCGGAGCCGGCGGTACTCCCGGGCCAGGGCGCGGAGGTCCCCCGAGGTGAGGGTGTCCAGCCGCTCGGGGACGATGACCAGGTTCTCGCTGGTCCTCGCCACGGAGCGGAGCGCGGTGTTGAGCTTCACCAGGCGATCGGGGAGGTAGCCGTACGCGCCCTTGGCGAAGGCCCGGGCCCCCAGCCCCGCGAGGGCCCCGCCGATCGCCCCCCGGAGGGCGTCGGCCGGCTCGTCGCCGGCCGCGGCCCCCGCCGCCGCC
>DATMBJ010000198.1:0-10494 GCA_035559315.1 Actinomycetota bacterium | reverse complement strand
CCGGGGCGTGGGCCTGGCGGTCGCGGTCGTGGTGCCGCTCGTGCCGTTCCTGGTCGCGTGGCACTGGCAGCGGTTGGGCTGGCGGGACTGGCACTACAACTACCCCGCCACGCCCACCGGGTACACGCAGATCGTGAACCGCTTCGGCCAGCCGTGCAACGCGGACGCGAGGGCGATCTACATGTACTGGCGCGCCGCGGACAACGGCGTGACGTACACGGTGCGGTTCCACCGGAAGCTGGGCGGGTACCCGACCGAGATGGTGTCCAACAAGGGCGGGAAGTCGACGAACCTCGACAACGACGTGTACGGGCACATCCAGAACGAGCACCTGTCCGAGTACACGAAGAGCGGGATCTACGGGTACGCCTGCCGGTACATCAGCGGCACGACGAAGTACAGCACCCACGCGTGGGGCATCGCGGTGGACATCTCGTCCAGCTACGAGCCCTCCGGCCGTTGCTCGAGCACGGTCAACTACAAGTTCGCCCCGATCTTCAAGAACCACGGCTGGCGCTGGGGCCTGGACTTCTGCGACCCCATGCACTTCCAGTACGCCTACGGGTACTGAGAGGAGGGAGGGAAGGATGATGCGGCGCGTGATCGGATGGAGCCTCCTGGCCGTGCTCGGATCGGCCGGCCTCGCCCTCGGGGCGATCGTCGGCCGCCCGGCAGCGACGGCCGGCCCGAACCCCCCGGTCGGGCCGGCGGCCCCGGCCGACACGGGGAAGGGGGAGATGCTGATCCTCGTGGTCGGGGGCGTGTACGACTCGCGGGAGGAGGCGTTCGCGGCGGACGACGCGATGGCGTTCGGCGACCTCCAGGGCTACTACGTCGTGCCCGTGGCCGCCTTCCAGGGCCTCCGCGAGGAGCTCGGGTCGCCGGGGGATTGGGCGCTCGTGTCGGCGTTCCGGACGGAGGAGGGCGCGAGGGAGTTCGCCGAGCTGGCCTCGCTCATGGGCCACCCGGCGACCATCCTGCCCAACCGCGTGCAGAGCCTGGGCCTGGTGTTCGCCGGGCTCGGGCAGGAGGCGGATCCGGACGGGTCGGGCCCGCTGCTCGAGCCGGTCCCGGAGTCGCTGCCATGAGGCGGGGGAGCCGCGCCCCGCTGCTCGCGGCGGTGGCGCTCGCCGCGGCGGCCGGGTGCTCCTCCCCGGGGGCGCCGGCCGGCCCGCTCCTGTGCGAGCCGCCCCTCGCCCCGCCCCCCGGCTTCGAGCGGGTGGAACGCGTGGAGTCGCCGCAGGCGGACCACGTAGCGGTGCGGACCTCGTACCGGTCCGAGGACGGACGCGAGCTCCACCTGCTGGCGGGGATACCCGGCGAGGTCGGAGAGGGTCTCCCGCTGGTTGGGACCCTCCGGCTCGCCGAGGGCGTGGACGCCCGGCTCCTCGGCGCGGACGAACGCTGGGCGCTCGTGTGGGGCGCCGAGGGGGTCTGCGATCCGTACGCCGTGATCGGGCAGGGGTTCGACCGCCGGTCGTTCGTCGGGCTCCTCCGCGAGACCGGCTTCCTAGAACCCGGGTAGGTCGGGTCCCTCTCACCTCGGAGGGCCGCCCCGGCGGTCCTGCGACCTCCCCCTCAGGGATCGAGGCACGTGCGTGCGCGCGGGAAGGGGGAGACGATGGTCAGGCGATGGTTCCTCCGGGTCGTGGTCCCGCTGGTCCTGCTCCCGGCCCTCGGGATGCAGGCGACGGAGGTGGCTCGGGCCAAGGCGGCGGTGACGATCGCCGCCTCGCCGAACCCGGCCGTCCTCGGACAGCGGGTCCGGCACACGGTCGGGGTGGGGATGAGCGGCGGCCTGCAGGTGTGGGTGAGCGCGACCGGGTTCTCGCAGCCCGGGATGGGGACGCTGCCGCCCGGCACGTGGACCTGGGAGTGCTGCCCCTCCCAGACGGCCGGGACGCCCGCGTGGCACTACCGCTCGGCCCGGGCGGTGTCCCCGGGGACCTACGCGTTCGGCGCCTACGCGCGCACCCGCGGCACCTTCCTCTCCACGGCCTCCGTGAGCACCGCGGTGGCCCGGGTCTGGATCCGGATCGTGTGAGCGCGAGGGGGGCGTCGGAGCCCTTGTTAGCATCGGCGCGTGGGCGGGCTCCGACGCCACCCCCTCCTGGTCGCGCTCGGGGGCGCGCTCCTCGTGGGCGTCGGGTTGGTGGCCGTCACCGGCCTCGCGGTGTGGCGGGCGGCCCACGAGGACGACGCCGCGCGGGTGGCCCGGGTCGACGTGATCGTGGTCCTGGGGGCCGCCCAGTACGACGGGAGGCCGTCCCCGGTGTTCGCGGGCCGGCTCGACCACGCGCTCCTCCTCTACCGGCAGGGGCGCGCCGAACGGATCCTCGTGCTGGGTGGGGGGCGCCCGGGGGACCGGACCACCGAGGCCGAGGCCGGTCGCGGCTACCTGATCGCCCACGGGGTCCCGCCCGGGGCGGTCGTGGCCGAGCCGGTGGGGCGGACCACCTTCGAGAGCCTCCGGGCCGCCGCCCGCTACATGCGGGGGGAGGGGCTCGAGACGGCGTTCCTGGTCTCCGACCCCTGGCACAACCTCCGGGTCGAGCGGATGGCCCGCGACCTGGGGATCCGGGGCTACGCCTCGGCCACCTGGCACTCCGCCGCCCGCACGGAGTGGACCCGCCTCGAGGGCTACCTCCGGGAGACCCTGGCCTACCTGTCCTACCGGCTCCTCGGGCGCTGAGGACGGCCTCCGGGCTCGGGAAGGCCGGCCCGCGCGCCGGCGGGTCGGACGTCCTAGGCCCGAGGTCCCGGGCGGCATCGCCCGTCCGAGGCCCCCAGGAGGTAGGGGTTCGTACCCGGGAACGGGTACCCCGGGCGATGGGCGGGCGGGCCCTGGCTGCCGAAGGATGGAGGCGGGAACCCCGGCGTGGCCGGGAGGAGGTTTCGATGACGGAACTGCTCGCACCGCTCTCCAGCCAGTGGCAGCTCGCGCTGTTCGTCCTGCTGGTCGTGATGGGGGCCATGCTCTGGCGGGGCCACCGGCAGGTCTCGCTCCTCGCCCGGACCGCCCACGAGATGCGGGAGCAGCTGACCCGGCTCGCGGCGACGGTCCAGGAGATCGAGGGGCGGACCACGAACACCGAGCACACCCTGATCGCGAACCTCTCCGAGTACCGGATGGCGATGGGCAGCACGAGCTCGTACCGGGAGTACCTCCAGAAGCTCGGGGTGGCGCCGGCCTCGGACGTGGAGCCGATCCTCGAGGCCATCCCCGACGGCGCGATCGCGGTCTCGAAGGAGGGGAGGGTCCTCTACGTGAACCGGGTGCTGCACCACCTGCTCGGGATCTCCTCGGGCGTGACCCTGGGGGAGATCGCGCGCCGGTTCGCCGTCCGCACCCTCCAGGGCGAGCCCCTCGCCGAGGCCGACCTCCCCGAGTCCAGGGTCCTGCGGGGCGAGGAGCTCCGTCAGGAGCTGGTCCGGCTCCGGCCCGAGGAGGCGGGCCGGGATGTGATCCTCGCCGTGAACGGCTGCCCGGTCCGGGACGTCCTGGGCCGGGTGGTGGCCGCGGTGATGGTGGCCCGGCCGATCTCCGAGGAGGTCGCCCTGGCCATCGAGGTCCGCAAGGCCGCCGAGCGCGAGCAGGTGGCGGGGGCGCCCCGGTAGCCACAGGCGGCCGGCCCGCCGACCCGGCGGGGGTCAGGTCACGACCAGCGTCCCCTCCATGCCCTGGGCGGCGTGGAACCGGCAGACGACCCGGTACCGGCCGGGCGGCAGGTCGATCGCGACCTCGGCCGAGGCCAGGGGCGGGACCTCCACGTCGATCGCGGTCCCGCCCACGGTGAAGGTGTGGGTGGTGGCGGCGTTCCCGTTCCGCAGCTCGATCGTCGAGCCGCGGGGGACCGCGATGCGAGCCGGCGCGTAGGAGAAGTTGTTCATCTGGACGGTGCGCGCGCCGGCGCCCGGCGAGGCGGGCGGGGCGGCGACCCCCGACCCCTCGTCGGCCCCGCACCCCGCGGCCAGCAGGGCGCAGGCCGCCACCGTCCCGAGCCGCTTCCGGAGCGCGCCGTCCACCTCCCCCCTCCTCGCTCCCCGGCCAACGGTAGTACGGGCGGGCCCACCGCGCCGGCGGGCGGGTCAGGGGCGGGCGCTACCATGGGCCCATGCCGAGCCCGCGGGAGCGAACGGAGGAGATCGAGCGGGCCACGCTCTCCCCCCGGGCCACGCGCTCGGAGGCCTCGAAGGGACGCGAACGGGAGGAGGCCCCGGACCCGCTCCGCACTTGCTTCCAGCGCGACCGGGACCGGATCGTGCACTCGAAGGCCTTCCGGCGGCTCAAGCACAAGACCCAGGTGTTCCTGGCGCCCGAGGGCGACCACTACCGGGTGCGGCTCACCCACACCCTCGAGGTCGCCCAGATCGCGCGGACCGCGGCCCGCGCCCTCCGGCTGAACGAGGACCTGGTGGAGGCCATCGCGCTCGGCCACGACCTCGGCCACACCCCCTTCGGCCACCTCGGCGAGCAGGCCCTCACCCCGCTCCTGGGGAGGCCGTTCCGCCACTCCGAGCAGAGCCTCCGGGTCGTGGACCACCTGGAGCGCGACGGGCGGGGCCTGAACCTCACCTGGGAGGTCCGGGACGGGATCGTGAATCACCCGTGGTCGATGCCGCCCCCGGCCACCCTGGAGGGCCAGGTCGTGCGGTTCGCCGACCGGATCGCCTACGTGAACCACGACATCGACGACGCGATCCGGGCCGGGGTGCTCACCGAGGACGACCTCCCCTCCGGCCCCCTCGCCGTGCTGGGCCGGACCCACGGCGAGCGGATCGCCACGCTCGTGGAGGACCTGGTGGAGGCGTCCTGGGACGGGCCGGACGTGCGGCTCTCGGACGAGGTCGGCCGCGCCCTGGACGAGCTCCGGGCGTTCATGTTCGAGCGGGTGTACCTCCGCGAGGAGGTCCGCTCGGAGCAGGAGAAGGCGGTGGGGATACTGCGGGCCCTGTTCCGCCACTACCTGGAGCACCCCGACGAGATCCCGGAGGAGTACCATCGGGCCCCGGGCGACCTGCCCACCCGGGTGGCGGACCACGTGGCCGGGATGACCGACCGGTACGCGCTCCGGGTCTACGAGCAGCTCTTCCTTCCCCGGGGCTGGCTCCTGTAGCGGCTCGCGGGAGGGACCGAGGCCGTGGCGGGGAGGATCAGGCAGGAGGACCTGGAGGCGGTCCGGGAACGGACCGACATCGTGAAGCTGGTCTCCGGCTACCTCACGCTCCGGAAGGCCGGGCACGACACGATGGTCGGGCTCTGCCCCTTCCACGCCGAGAAGACCCCCTCGTTCTCGGTCTCCCCCTCGAAGGGGCTCTACCACTGCTTCGGCTGCGGCGCCGGCGGCGACGCGGTCCGGTTCCTGCAGGCGGTGGAGCACCTCACGTTCGTGGAGGCCGTGGAGCGCCTGGCGAAGGAGGCCGGGGTCACGCTCCGCTACGAGGGCGACAGCCCGGCCGCCCGGCGGGCCGCCTCCCGCCGGCAGGCCCTCCACCGGGCCAACGAGGAGGCCGCCCTGCTCTACCACCGGATGCTGCTCGAGGGGCGCGAGGCGGCCGAGGCGCGCGCGTACCTCGAGGAGCGGGGGATCGGCCGGGAGGCCGTCCTCGAGTTCCAGCTCGGCTACGCCCCGGGCTACCCCGACTTCCTCCTCCGGCGGCTGGCGCGGCGGTTCTCCACGGAGGTCCTCCTCGAGGCGGGGCTGGCCTCGAAGGACGCCGAGGGCGGGGTCCGGGACCGGTTCCGGGCCCGGATCACGTTCCCCGTCCACGACCTCTCCGGCCGCGCCGTGGGGTTCGGGGCCCGCGTCCTCCCCGGGGCCCCCGACCAGGCCAAGTACCTCAACACCGCCGAGAGCCCCGTGTATCGCAAACAGGAGCTGCTCTACAACCTCCACCGGGCGCGGGGGGAGATCGCCCGGGCGGGGGAGGCGATCGTGGTCGAGGGCTACACCGACGTGATCGCGCTGTGGCAGGCGGGGATCCGGAACGCCGTGGCCACCTGCGGGACGGCCCTCGGGGAGGAGCACTTCCGGCTTCTCTCGCGGTTCGCGCAACGGGCGGTGCTCTCGTTCGACTCCGACGAGGCGGGGATGCGGGCGGCCGAGCGCGCCCACGCCTTCCACGAGCGGTTCCCGGTCACGCCGGTGGTCCTGATCCTGCCCGAGGGCCTGGACCCCGCCGATCACGTCCGCCGCCACGGGCCCGAGGCGTTCGTGGAGGCCGCGGCGGCGGCCCGGCCCCTCGTCGAGTACATGCTCCGGCGGATCGTGGGGCGCCACGACCTCTCGACCGTGGAGGGGCAGACCGCGGCGGTCGCCGCCGCGCTCCCGGTGATCGAGGGCCTCGCCGACCCCGTCCGCCAGGCCGAGTACGCGCACCTCCTGGCCGAGCTCGCGGGGGTCACCGAGGCCTCGGTCGTCATCGCCCTCGAGCGGAGGCTCGCCGGCCGCCCGGCCGAGGTGGCGAGGGTGGCCAAGCGGACCTCGGCCCAGGAGCGGGTGGAGCGGGAGATGCTCCGGCTCCTGGCCCGGGACGCCGGGCTCCACCGGGCCTACGCCCCGCGCCTGACCGAGGAGCACTTCCGCGCCGCCCACCACCGGAAGCTCTTCGGGCTGCTCCGGGAGGGCGGGGACGTCGGCTCGCTGGTGGCGGCGGCCGAGGACGAACGGCTCGCCGGCCAGCTCGCGGGGCTGGCCCTGGAGCCGCTCGAAGGCGAGCCCTCGGAGGAGTACGCCGAGCGGGTCTGGCTCCGGCTCCAGGAGCTGCGGCTCCGCCGGCGGGCCGAGGAGGTCCGGGCGCGCCTCCAGAAGCTGAACCCCCGGACCGACCCCGCCTACGACGAGCTGTTCCAGGAGCTCGTCCGGCTGGACGGCGAGCTCCGCCGGATCCGGGAGCTGGCCGAGGAGGTCCCGGCCGGCTAGGTCCGGCGGTGGGCGGTCACCGGCCCCTCCGTCTCGTACACTTCCCCCCAGCCCACCGACCCCAGCCGAGGAGAGCCGTTTGACCGACGTGGCCAGGGACCTGGGTTTCCTGGAGGAGGCGAAGGAGGCGATCGCCGCCCGGGGCCGGGAGCGCGGGTTCGTCACCTCCGAGGACCTCCTGGAGTCGGTCCCGGTCGAGGACTTCACCCCCGAACAGGTCGAGGAGTTCCTGACGGCGGTCGAGGAGCACCTCCGCACCGAGGGGATCGAGGTGATCGAGGTCCCGGGCGAGGACCTCACGGAGCCCGGGGCGGCCCGGATCGACGTCGACCTGCTCAAGGCCCCCACGAACGACCCGGTCCGGATGTACCTCAAGGAGATCGGGAAGGTCCCGCTCCTGAACGCGGCCCAGGAGGTGGACCTGGCCCGGCGGATCGAGGCCGGCGAGTTCGCCGCCGAGCTCACCCGGGAGCTGGAGACCGCCGAGAAGCCCGACCCGAAGAAGCTCCGCCGGGTGGTGGACCGGGTGCTCGCGATCCGGGACCACCAGCTCGAGAAGTTCGGGAAGGTCGAGGGCATCGGCCGGGACCCGGTGCGGAAGGGCTGGCGGCCGAAGGGGCGGGAGGAGCTCCTCGACTTCCTCCGCCGGGTGGAGCGGGACGGGCAGCTCGCGAAGAAGCGGCTCATCGAGGCCAACCTCCGGCTGGTGGTCTCGATCGCCAAGCGCTACGTGGGCCGGGGGATGCTGTTCCTCGACCTGATCCAGGAGGGGAACCTCGGCCTGATCCGCGCGGTCGAGAAGTTCGACTACTCGAAGGGCTACAAGTTCTCGACCTACGCGACCTGGTGGATCCGCCAGGCCATCACGCGAGCCATCGCGGACCAAGCCCGGACCATCCGGATCCCCGTGCACATGGTGGAGACCATCAACAAGCTCGTGCGGGTCCAGCGCCAGCTCCTCCAGGACCTGGGGCGGGAGCCCACGCCCGAGGAGATCGGGAGGGTGATGGGGATCGGCGCGGACAAGGTGCGCGAGATCCTCAAGGTGTCCCAGGAGCCGGTCTCGCTCGAGACCCCGATCGGGGAGGAGGAGGACTCCCACCTCGGGGACTTCATCGAGGACTCCGACGCCGTGGTCCCCGTGGACGCGGCCTCCTTCATCCTCCTCCAGGAGCAGCTCGAGGCCGTCCTCCACACGCTCTCCGAGCGGGAGAAGAAGGTGATCCAGCTGCGGTTCGGGCTCCTCGACGGCCACCCCCGAACGCTCGAGGAGGTGGGCCGGGAGTTCGGGGTCACCCGCGAGCGGATCCGCCAGATCGAGTCCAAGACCCTCTCCAAGCTCCGCCACCCCTCCCGGAGTCAGAAGCTCCGCGACTACCTGGAGTAGGGGGCCGCGCGAGGCTCAGTCCGGCTCCCCGAGGCGGTCGCGGATCCCGTCCCGGGCCCGGCCGAGGGCGTCCGTCGCCAGGCGGGCCGCCTCGTCCACGAGCCGCCGGCCCCGCTCGGCGAGGTCGCCGTCCGGCCCGACGACCGGCCGCTCCCCGCGCTCCGCGGCCCTCGAGCCCAGCACGTACCCGATCGCCACCCCCAGCAGGAGCCCCGTCCGGAACCTCATCCGCGCCTCCTTCGATCGATGGGAACCCCGCGAGCCTACCCGACCGGGGGGTGGAGGGGGCCTTGGTAGACTTGCCTCGGCGCCGTCCGGCGCGCGTTCCGGGGTAGCTCAACAGGTAGAGCGGCGGACTGTTAATCCGATGGTTGGGAGTTCGAGTCTCCCCCCCGGAGCTGGTCCTACCTGCGGCTTCCGTCCGCCCCCGGTGGCGGGACGGTGGCGCTGATGCCAGTCCTGATGCCACCCGCGGCCGGCGCTCGAGGCACGCCATGGGGCGGGGCGAGGGGTCCACCCGACCCCGCTCGGGTCGACGTAGGCATCTCGAGCGGGAGGACGGAACCATGGCGAGGATCGTCTTCACCGAGGAGGAGGAGGCCGCGATCCGGCAGGTGATGGAGCGGTTCGACCCCGAGCGGAGCCCGCTCTACCAGCGGGTGCGCGAGCACCTGAGCCCGGAAGACTGGGCGTTCGTGGTGGCCAGGGAGCGGGCCGCGCTCGAGGCGCTCCTGCGCGGGCTCGTCTGCCAGGCGACGTTCGGGGCGCCGGACGACCTCTTCGACCGCGAAGGCCCCGAAGAGGACCTGGACCGCGAGCACGGCATCGTTGCGAGTCTGCCCCACGAGGTCGCGCCTGAGATCTCGGGCGACATCCCCGAGTCCATCCTGGTCATCGCGTGGTGGCGAACGGCCCAGGGGGCGGAGCAGATGCTGCGGGAGAAGCTCGGCGACCTGATCCCGGGGGCCACATAGCCTTGGTGGTGGGAGGGGGGCGGCTGGTGGACCCCGCCCCCCTCACCACCTGTCCCGCAGGCGCTCCCACGCCGGCGCGGCCGTCGGGGCGGGCCGGCGGGGGCTCGGGACGCGGAACGTGCGGACGGGGCCGAGGAGGCCGGCCAGGCGCTCCCGGAGGCCTCCGACGAAGGCGCGGGTCGAGAGGTCCGGCTCGTCGTCCTCGGCGTGGTCGGCGTTGCAGACCGGGCACTCGAGCAGCTCGCGCTCGAAGATCACGGCTCACCACCTCCTGCTCGGGCCGAGCGCCCCGCAGGCCTCGCAGATCTGGTTCGGCCCGAGGTCCCCCGGGTACTCGCGGCTGTGGCCCCTGCACGGGTCGCGGACCGGCCGGCCCTTCTCCCGCGCCAAGGCCTGCGCGCGGAGGCGTCCGAGGAGCGAGGCGCCGCGCGACCGATTGCAATAGGAGCACGCGGCCCGCAGGTTGCCCGGGTCCCACGCCGGACCGCCCAGCTCGAGTGGCCTGATGTGGTCCACCTCGCGGGCCTCGCCTTCGCAGCCGGGCAGCCGGATCTGGCAGCGCCAGCCGTCGCGCTCGAGCACGAACTCCCGCAGCTTCCGCCAGCGGGGGGTCGAGAACAGGCGGGAGCGGTCGTGGGGCGGCGTACCCTTCCGCGGCATCAGGCGTACCTCCCCTCGCGGCAACACCACGCGCAGTGCGTCACGGCGACGCCCCCCGGCGCCGGCGCGTGCTCCTCGGGCACGTAGCAGCCCTCCCGCACGCTGTAGAGCGCGGCCACGCCTCGCTCGTCCACCGCCGAGCCGGCGTGCTCGAGGGCCTCCGAGACGGCCGTGAGGAAGCGTCCCCAGAGCGGCGAGTGGTCGGGCCGGCGGTCGAGCTGGGTGGCGAGCATCCGTAGGCTGGCGCCGAGCGCCGCAGGCACGTTCGGGAACTCCTCGAGGACCTGGTCCACGGCCGCCTCGAGGCTGGCGGGCGCGTCCGGGTTGGCGTCCGACTTGTCCGGGTTCGCGTCCGGGTTGGCAGCGAGGCGGAAGCGTGCGCGGGCCGCTCGCTTGCGGTGGGCGTCGTTCAGGAACCGTTGGCGTCCAAGGACGTTCGACCCGCACCCGCACGCGCAGGTCCTGGGCTCATCGGTCATGGCGGGTCCTCCTCATCGAAAAACCGGCCCGGCGGATGAAAAAGGGTGGCGCGGGGTTCAGAGAACGCACG
>DATMBJ010000197.1:0-2832 GCA_035559315.1 Actinomycetota bacterium | reverse complement strand
GGACCGGATCGCGGAGAAGATCGTCCACGACGTCATCGCCCCCCACGAGGCCGCGTTCATCGAGTCGCGCGACATGTTCTTCATCGCGACGGCCGACCAGGAGGGCCGGCCGAACTGCTCCTACAAGGGAGGCGACCCCGGCTTCGTGCGGGTCGTGGACGAAAGGACGCTCGCCTTCCCGAACTACGACGGGAACGGGATGTACCTGTCGATGGGCAACGTGCTCAAGAACCCGAACGTGGGGCTGCTCTTCATCGACTTCGAGCGAGGGCGCAGGATGCGCGTGAACGGGCTCGCGAGCATCGACGAGAACGACGAGCTGATGGCCGAGTACCCGGAGGCTCAGTTCGTCGTCCGCGTCGCCGTTCGAGAGGTCTTGCCGAACTGCCCTCGGTACATCCACCGGTACCGCAAGGTGGATGCATCGGAGTTCGTGCCGCGCGCGGGCTGCGACACCCCGGTTCCTTCGTGGAAGCGGTCGGACTGGGCGCGGGACGTGTTGCCGGAACACGACCGAGCGCGGGATCCGGACGCGACGGTGGTATGAGGCAAGGGGGTTCGCGAGGGAGCAGGGAGGGACCATGGCTGACGGCATCACCGGGCTGGAGAAGAAGAACTTCGACTCGCCCGACGAAACGCGGCGACCCTTCGAGAAGGGCAAGATCGAGGTCCTGGCCCTGGGCGGTCTGGTCTTCAGCCGGGAGACGCTGGAGCCTGGCTGGCGGTGGTCGGAACACGTCAAGCCGACCGTCGGCACCGAGAGCTGCCAGAAGTACCACGTGAAGTACATCCTGGCGGGCCGGCAGCGCGTGGTCATGGAGGACGGCACGGAGCTGGTGCTGGAGCCGGGCGACCTGGCCGTGATGCCGCCCGGACACGACGCCTGGGTGGAGGGGGACGAGCCGAACGTCCTCCTCGAGCTGATCGGCCTCGTGCAGGGCGTGTAGCGAGCCCTGATCCTTGCGGGTCACGTTTCCCCTTCGTCCTCGGGGCGATGTGATCCCGGCCGGGACCTCCGGCCCGGACGATCCCGGGCCGTCCCCGACCGTGGCTCAGCCGCCAGCGTCCGTGGGCGCCTCGAACGCGACCGTGGTTCCCGCTCCCGGGGCGCTCCGGATCTCGAAGCGGCCCCCGATGAGCCGCATGCGCTCCCGCATCGCCTCCAGGCCGAGGTGCCAGGGCCTGGGCCGGCCCGCGGTCGACGGATCGAAGCCCACGCCGTCGTCCCTGACCTCGACGCGCACGACCCCGTCCACCGACCCGACCGCGACGGAAACCCGGCTCGCACGCGCGTGCTTCGCCACGTTCGTGAGCGCCTCGCGCGCCACCCGGTAGAGGACGACCGCGACCTCGGGCGGGGGCTCGCGGTCGAGGGTCCCCCGGAGCTCGACCTCGAACGGCCGATCCTCGGCCATGGTCCGGACGAGCACCCGGAGCGCTTCGACCAGGCCGCCGCTCGCCAGCACCGGGGGGTGGAGGTCGAAGATCAGACGCCGCAGCCGCCCGATCGCCAGCTGAACGTCCTCGGCGAGGCGGGCCGCCGCGGCCTCGTGCTCGGTCCCCGCGAGGGCCGCCCGGAGCATCCCCAGGCGCAGCCCGACCGCCGTCATCTTCTGCACGGGGTCGTCGTGGACGGCCTCGGCGATCGTCGCTCGCTCGGCCTCCAGCGCCCGGACGATCTCCGAGGCGAGGCGCGTGCGCTCGAGCTCGAGGACCTTCCGGTCGGTGACGTCCATGGCGAAGCCCTCGCGGGCCAGGAGGCGGCCCGCCCCGTCCCGGACCTCGTGGACGCTGAGGGAGAGCCACGGCTGACCGCCGTCGGGCCGGCGGAGCCGAACCTCGAAGTCCTCCACGGCGCCCCGTGCCGCGAGCTCGCGGAGCAGGAGGGCCCTGCGATCGGGGTCCGGGCAGATGTCGCGGACGTTGGGCGCCCGCGCGAGGAGCTCCTCGACGCTCGCGTAGCCCGCGATCCGCGCGAGCGCCGGGTTGGCGGCCACGATGTTCCCGTCGAGGTCGGTGCGGAACAGGCCCTCCCGGGCGCGTTCGAAGATCCCGCGGAACCGCTCCTCGGAGCGCCGCAGCTCGCGCGAGAGGCGCACCTCCTCGGTCACGTCCCGGCCGATGGTGAGCACGTAGCGGGCACCTTCGTGGTCGAAGGAGACCGAGGAGATCCGCAGCACGATCCGGTCGCCCGACGCGCGGTCCAGGACCACCTCCCGGGGGTCGCCGGGCCGGGCGGACGTAGGGACCTCGCCGCGCAGGGCCGTGAGACCGGTCTCCCCCGCGGAGTGGTGAACGACCTCGTCCCTCGCCCGGCCGAGGAGGGCGAGGAGGGAGTCGCTCGCCTCGACGACCTCGTCCTCGGGCAGGCGCGTGAGCAGGATGAGGTCGGGACTCGCCCGGAGCGCTCGCACGAGCAGGTCGGCCGGAGGGGCACGCGATGCCTCCGGCCCTCCCGGGCGGAGGCCCTCCGGTCCCTCCTCGTGTGTGGGCCCGCCCGCGATGACTCCTTGGGGTTCCAGGGCGTCGCCGGTTGCACCTACGACGGTACCAGGTGCTCCCCCACCGCGGCTGGTCGGCAGGGGGCCGCTACCCCCACGCGCCGTGCGCCACGCCTCCGACGTCGAGGGGCCGCCGCCCCCGACCGTCCGGCGGGGGCGGCTATACTCGAACCAGGCGATGGGGCTCGCCGAACGCCCGGGGACGGGCTGATAGCTCCTACCTCCGATCCGAGGTGGGAGCTTTTCTCATGGACGGGGAGACGTACGCGGAGGCCCGGGACCGGCTGGCGGCCGCCCTGGACCGGCTCGCCGCCCTGGCCGCGGCCAGGGG
>DATMBJ010000196.1:0-45346 GCA_035559315.1 Actinomycetota bacterium | reverse complement strand
GGACCGGATCGCGGAGAAGATCGTCCACGACGTCATCGCCCCCCACGAGGCCGCGTTCATCGAGTCGCGCGACATGTTCTTCATCGCGACGGCCGACCAGGAGGGCCGGCCGAACTGCTCCTACAAGGGAGGCGACCCCGGGTTCGTGCGGGTCGTGGACGAAAGGACGCTCGCCTTCCCGAACTACGACGGGAACGGGATGTACCTGTCGATGGGCAACGTGCTCAAGAATCCGAACGTGGGGCTGCTCTTCATCGACTTCGAGCGAGGGCGCAGGATGCGCGTGAACGGGCTCGCGAGCATCGACGAGAACGACGAGCTGATGGCCGAGTACCCGGAGGCGCAGTTCGTCGTCCGCGTCGCCGTTCGGGAGGTCTTGCCGAACTGCCCTCGGTACATCCACCGGTACCGCAAGGTGGATGCATCGGAGTTCGTGCCGCGCGCGGGGTGCGACACCCCGGTTCCTTCGTGGAAGCGGTCGGACTGGGCGCGGGACGTGTTGCCGGAACACGACCGAGCGCGGGATCCGGACGCGACGGTGGTATGAGGCAAGCAGGTTCGCGAGGGAGCAGGGAGGGACCATGACCGATGGCATCATCCGACTGGAGAAGAAGAGCTTCGACTCGCCCGACGAGACGGGGCGACCCTCCGAGAAGTACAAGATCGAGGTCGTGACCCTGGGCGGGCTGGTCTTCAGCCGGGAGACGGTGGAGCCTGGCTGGCGGTGGTCGGAGCACGTCAAACCGATCGTCGGCACCGCGAGCTGTCAGAAGTACCACGTGAAGTACATCCTGGCGGGTCGGCAGCGCGTGATCCACGAGGACGGGACGGAGCTCGCCCTCGGGCCGGGCGACGTGGCCGTGATGCCGCCCGGGCACGACGCCTGGGTGGAGGGGGACGAGCCCAACGTCCTCCTCGAGCTGATCGGCCTCCTGCCGCGGTCGTAGTGCCCGCGGCCGGTTGCCGCGGGGAGGGGCCGACCTCCGTCGGGAAGGGCGCACGGGTTGCCTCGGAGGAGCGCACGCTCCGAGGGGGAGGTGAGGCCGACGCCGAGGATAGGGGAGGCCGACCGCATAGACGCCGGCGAGTGGACGGTCTGCCACTTCATGGGTCGCGGCACGAACGACGGGCCGCTCGGCCCGCTTCCCGCGAACGGCCGTCCTGCGTCGGTGCCCATGGCGGAGATCCTCCACTGGAACGAGGGCGGGCAGATCACGGAGGGCGCCACCTTCTACGACCGCCTCTCCATGCTCATCCAGCTGGGGTACGCCGAGGAGCCTCCGACGGCCTAGGCGGGCCTCCTGGTCGAGGCTTCCCGGGGGCCGAGCAGCTCGAGAAGGGGGACCTGCGGCTATACTCGAGGCAGGCGATGGGGCTCGCCGAACGCCCGGAGACGGGCTGATAGCTCCTACCTCCGATCCGAGGTGGGAGCTTTTCTCATGGACGGGGAGACGTACGCGGAGGCCCGGGACCGGCTGGCGGCCGCCCTGGACCGGCTCGCCGCCCTGGCCGCGGCCAGGGGGGAGCCGCGGGTGGAGGAGGCGGCCCGCTCCCTCCGGCGGAAGCTCGCGGAGGAGCGGTTCGTCGTGGTCGTGGCCGGGGAGTTCAAGCGGGGCAAGACCACGTTCGTGAACGCCCTGCTCGGGGCCGACCTCCTCCCCACGGCGGTCGTGCCCCTGACCTCGATCGTCACCGTCGTCGGATGGGCGCCCGAGCCCCGGGTGCGGGTCGTGTTCCTCGATGGGCGGAGCGAGGAGGTGCCGCCCGAGGAACTCGCCCGCTACGTCACCGAGCGGGGGAACCCCGGGAACCGGCTGCGGGTGGCCCGGGCCGAGGTGGGCTTCCCCGCGGAGGCGCTCCGCGACGGGGTCCTGCTCGTCGACACCCCCGGGGTCGGGAGCGTCTACGCGCACAACACCGAGGCCGCCCGGGCCTTCCTGCCGGAGGCCGACGCCGCGATCTTCCTCACCTCGGCCGACCCGCCGATCTCGGCCTCGGAGGCGGGGTTCCTCGGGGAGGTGCGCGACGAGACCGCCAGGATGCTCTTCGTCCTGAACAAGGTCGACCAGCTCCCGGACCCGGATCGGGAGGAGGCCCTGGCGTTCACCGCCGAGGTCGTAGCGGGAGCCGTGGGCCATCCGGTCCCCGTGCACCCCCTGAGCGCCCGACGGGCGCTCCTCGCGCGGCTCGTGGGGGACCGGGCGGAGCTGGAGGCCTCCGGCCTGCCCGCCTTCGAGCGGGCCTTCCGCGACCTCCTCCTGCGGGAGAAGGGCGCCGCGCTCCTGGCCTCCGTGGCGGCGGGCGCCCGGCGGCTCGTCGCCGACCTCCGGAACGCCATCGAGGTGGAGGTCCGCTCCGCGGAGCTCCCGGCCGAGGAGGTCGAGCGGCGGCTGGCCGAGATGGACCGGGTCTTCCGGGAGGCCCGCGAGGCGGCCCGCGACGTGGGCGCCCTCCTCGAGCGGGAGACCCGGGACCTCGTCCGCCGGGTGGAGGCCGACCTCGACGCGTTCGCCGAGCGGGAGACCCGGGCCCTGGTCGCGGAGGCCGTCGGGCTGATCGAGGGCGCCGAGGACCTCCGAGGGCTGGCCGCGCGGATCTCCCAGCGGGTCGAGGAGCTGCTGCGTCGGGACGTCGAGGCCTGGAGGGCGGAGGAGGAGCGGGAGGTGGGGGAGGCGTTCCGGGAGGCCACCGCCCGGTTCGTGGAGCGGGCCGACGGGATCGCCCGGGGGACCATCCGCCTCTGCGGGGAGGCGCTCGGCCTGGAGCTCGACGTCGCCGACGTGCCGACCGGCATCGCCCCCGGGCGAGCGTTCGCGTTCTCGTTCTTCGAGGCCCCGACGATCCTGGGGTCGATCCTCCCCGACGTCCGCCCGTTCCTCCCCCGGAGGATGGCCGAGAAGCTGCTCCGGAAGGAGGCCGAGGAGCGGATCGCGAGCCTGGTGGACCGACACCGCGGGCGTCTCCGCTGGCACCTCGCCCAGCGGCTGGACCGGGCCCGCCGCGAGCTCGAGGCGGGCCTCCGCGAGCGCCTGGAGGCCACGATCCAGAGCCTCCGCTCGGGGGCGGAGCGGGCCCGGGAGGAGCGGGGCCGGAGCGCCGAGCGGCTGCGGGCCCTGCGGGAGGAACGCGAGCGGGCGCTCGCCGAGCTCGAGGAGCTCCGGGCCGCCCTCGACGACGTCGACCGCGCGGGGACGGGGGCGGGATGACGCTCGCCGACCTGGTCCGCGCACTCGACCCCGACGCGGCGCCCGACGGGGCGGTCGAGGTCCGCGTCGAGGACCGGGCGGACGGCGCCGACCACCTGCTCCTGGTGGGCCTGGTCGAGGCGCTGGTCGGGGAGGCGCTCGCGGGCCTCCCCGACGCGGCGGCGCGGCGCGCGACGGCCGAGGCGATCGGCGGGGTGGAGGCGCTCGCGGCCGTGATCCGGTTCGAGCTTCACGGGCTCCGGGAACGGCTCCGCCAGGACGAGCTCGCGGCCCGGATGCGGGAGCGGGAGATCGCGATGACCGAGGGGTGGCTCCTCCCCCGGCTCCGGGGCGACGTCGCCGCCTACGAAGCGCGGCTGGAAGCGCTCCGCGCCGCGCTCGGGGATCCATGACCATCGTCCGGGTGCCCCGGTCGCTGTGGGAGGCGCTCCGCCGGGCCCACCCGGGGGAGGACGACGACGCGCTCGCGCGGGCGTGCGTGGAACGGGGACGGCGAGCCCTGGGGGAGGGCGGGCTCCGAGCGGAGCTCGCGCGCCGGGCCGCCGCGGCGCTGCTTCTCCGGACGGAGCTCCTGGACGCGCGGGGGCGGGCGCGGGAGGCGGCGGCCCGGGAGCGGGCCTCCTACGAACGGCACCTGGCGCTCGAGCGCGAGGTCGTGCCCCCGGTCCGCGCCCGGGCGCGCGAGCTCCGGGCGGCCATCGCCCGGGCCGAGGCGGACCTCCGGGCCCGCGGGCTCGACCCCGACGCCGTGGCGCCGCCGATGCCCGTGGACCCCCTCTCGGTGGACCAGGAGCCGCCGCGCTACCGGACGCCCGAGGAGCGGAGGCGTCGAGCGGTCGAGTTCTTCCGGCGGGTCGGGGGACCATGAGCGGGACCCTCTACCTCGTGCGGCACGGGCGGACGAAGGTCAACGCCGAGGGCCGCTTCCGGGGGCGGTGCGACGTCCCGCTCGACGAGGTGGGGCTGGCCGAGGCGGGGCGGGCAGCGCGGATGCTCTCCGGCTCGGGGGCCGTGGCCCTGGCCTCGAGCCCGCTCATACGTTCCACGCAGACCGCGGAGGTCCTCGCCGCGGCCCTGGGGCTCCCGGTCCAGATCGACCCGGGCCTCGTCGACCTCGACCACGGGGACTGGACCGGCCTCACCCCTGAGGAGGCGGCCGCCCGGGACCCGGAGGCCTTCGCGTGCTTCCGGAGCGAGCCGCTCCGGTCCACCCCGCCGGGGGGCGAGGCCCTGGCGGACACCCTGCGACGCACGCGGGCCGCCCTCCGCGATCTGGTGGAGCGCCACGGGGGAGCGCCGGTCGTCGCCGTCTCCCACGAGGTGCCGATCCGGCTGGTCCTGGCGGACGCCCTCGGCGTGCGGGACGAGGCCCTCTGGCGGCACGATGTCCCCACGGGCTCGGTGAGCGTGCTCGAGGCCTCCGGCCAGGGGTTCCGGGTGCGCGCGATCGGGAGGACCGGGTGAGGGAGCGCGCCGCGCTCACGCCGGTCGGCTACCACGACCTCCGCCGCGACCTCGGGCGGCCGGGCTGCCCGGTCTGCCGGGGGGCGGCCCGGGCCGCGGCCAGGTTCCTCGAGGCCGTGCTGTGGGAGATGGTGACGGACCCGGGCGTCCGCCGGCGGTTCCGGGAGGCCCACGGCCTCTGCCGGGACCACGCGCTCCTGCTCGTTCGGGAGGCCGCCCGCAGTGCGCAGGCCACCGGGGTCGCGATCCTGTACGAGGACTTCCTCCTCCACGTCCGGCGCGAGGTGGAGGAGGCCGCGGCCCGCGCACGGCGGCGGACGGGGCGGCGGATCCCGGGCCGGGGCGTCGCCGAGGGACGCCGGGCGGCGACCGGGACGGCGCTCCGCGCCCACGCGCCGTGCCCGGCCTGCGAGCCCGCGGAGCGGGTGGCCGAGGCGTACCTCCGGCTGCTGGCCGAGGCCGAACCCGGGAGCGAGCTGGGCCGGGCGGCCCGGAGCGAGGGCCGTGGGCTGTGCCTCCCCCACCTCGTGAGGGGCCTCGCGCTCGCGCGTTCGGCCGCCGACGTGGAGCGGCTGGCCGAGATCTTCCTCCGCGGCGAGGAGGAGCTCCGCCGCGAGCTCGAGGGGTTCGTCCGCAAGCACGACCACCGCTTCCGCGGCGAGCCGTTGTCCGAGGCGGAGCGGACGTCGTGGGTGCGGGCGGTCCACCGCCTCGTGGGAGCCCCGCTCGCCCGGGAGGGGACCTCCCGGGGCGGTGAGCTGGGCGACCCGCCTCGAGCGGCGCCCTGAGCCTCCGCTCCGGCGCGGTGGCCTCCCAGGTGGGCGGACTCCCTCCAGGTCGCGAGGGTCGAGGGCGGACCGGTTCCCGCCGTCCCCCGGCTCAGCGGCGCCAGGGGTCGAAGTCGACCTCGAGCGGCTCCTGGGGCGGTCGCTCCGCCTCGGGCACGTGGCGGAGGTTGAGCCGGATCCGGTACCAGGTCGTGTGGCGCCCGCGCATCTGGTCCACCAGGACGTCGGCCGGCGCCAGGCGGGCCCAGACCTCGGGGTGGCGGGCCCGCCACCGCGCGAGGCCCTCCATGGCCTCGGCCTCGGTGGCGGCCCGGGCCACCTCGATCAGCGGAGCCGTCGACCGTCGCCGGCGGCTGGGCCCGCTCGGCTTCCCGGCCCCCGGCGGCGTCGGGTCCCCCCGAGCGGCCGCAGCCCGCCTGCGCGAGGGGGTCACCCGGGGCGGCTCCCCGGGTTGCCGCTCGTAGTGGGGCGGCCAGGGGGCGTCGCCGAACCCCGCCCGCTCGTGCTCGGCCGCGAGCTCGAGGAGGGGCTCCAGGGAGCCCGCCGCCCGGTCGATCCCCTCCCAGGGGTCGCCCTCGCGAGCCAGCCGCGCGGGGACCGTGTCGATGGTGAACGCCGCGGGGTCGACGGAGGGGACCTCGTCCCAGCGGAGCGGCGTCGACACGCGGGCGTCGGGCGTGGGGCGAACCGAGTAGGCGGCGACGGTCGTCCGGTCCTTCGCGTTCTGGTTGTAGTCGAGGAACACCCCGTGCCGTTCCTCCTTCCACCACCGGCTGGTGGCGAGGTCTGGGGCGCGTCGCTCCACCTCGCGGGCCAGGGCGAGCGCGGCCCGCCGGACCTCGACGAAGGACCAGCGGGGCTCGATCCGGCAGTACAGGTGCATCCCTCGGGAGCCGGAGGTCTTCGGCCAGGGGGTGAGGCCGACGTCCTCCAGCGCTCCCCGGGCGACGAGGGCCACCTCGCGGACCTGGGCCCACGGAACGCCCCGGACGGGGTCGAGGTCGATCCGGAGCTCGTCGGGATGCTCCAGGTCCTCGGCACGGACGGGGTGGGGGTGGAGGTCGATGCAGGCGAGGTTCACGACCCAGGCCAGCTGCGCCGCATCCCGCACCACCACCTCGCGGGCGGTCCGGCCCGAGGGGAAGGAGAGCTCCACGGTCTCGATCCAGTCCGGGCGGGACCGGGGGGCGCGCTTCTGGAAGAAGAAGGACCCCGCCACGCCGTCCGGGTACCGCTTGAGCGCCATCGGGCGCCCGCCCACCGCGCGGAGGACGCCGTCGGCCACGGAGAGGTAGTAGCGGACCAGGTCGAGCTTGGTCCGGCCGAGCTCCGGGAAGAACACCTTGTCGGGGTTGGTCACCGGGACCTCGCGGCCGGCGACCTCGAGCACCTCGCGGCGGGCCGGCGGCATACGGAGACCTTACCCGGCGTGGAACCCGGGGCGCGCCTGCGGCACGATGCGGGCGTGGCGAGCATCCTCCGCCGGCCCGGGCCGCCCCCCACCGCGCCGACCTGGCGGTGGTGGGAGGCGTCGGGCGTGTTCGCCGCCGGGTACCTCGCGGGCGACCTCCTCCGCGCCCGCCTCGCGCCGGACCGCGACCTCGGCATCGTCCTGGTGGAGGGGACCTGGAC
This sequence comes from Actinomycetota bacterium, assembly GCA_035559315.1. Lineage (GTDB taxonomy): Bacteria > Actinomycetota > UBA4738 > UBA4738 > HRBIN12 > DATLZM01. Next base: position 38,256 of record DATMBJ010000196.1, on the reverse strand, counting down.
CCTCTTCCTGCTGGCCTGGCTCCGGGGCTTCCACCGGGGGTGGACCCGGAGCGTGGGGTGGCCGGCGCGCCCGTGGTCCGAGGCCAGGGAGGCGGCGGTGTTCGGGGCGATCCTGTACGGCGTCATCGCGCTGGCCGTGGCCCTGCCGCTCTCCCGGATCCTCGGCACGGCGGGGCCGGGGGCGGGCGCCGGGCGGACCGCCGAGGGGTCCGCGGCGGAGGTCGCGGCGGCCCTGGCCTCGGCCCTCCTCGTCGCCCCGGCCGCCGAGGAGCTGTTCTTCCGGGGGCTCCTCTACCGCGCCCTCCGCGCGCGGTCGGGGGCCGTCCCGGCCGGGGTGGTCTCGGCGCTGGCGTTCGGGCTCGTGCACCTCTCGCGGGAGGACCCGGCGGGCTCGGTGATCCCGGTGACCGTCGCCGTCTGCCTGGGCCTCGGCCTGGCCCTCCTCTACGAACGCCGGGGGAACCTGGTGGCGCCGCTCGCCGCCCATGAGGCCTTCAACGCCGTGGGGGTGCTGGTCCTGCTCACGCGGACGTGACCGGCCCGCGTCCGAGCCATCGAGCGGCGCAGCGGGACGCTCGACCCGGACGGGGGCCGCGGCTAGCATGGTGCCTCGTCGGAGCGGGATCGGTCCGCCGGCGGCTCCGACCATGGGCGGGTGGACCCCGGGAGGCGCGATGGAGGCGAGGGCCAGCAGGAGCGCGGCCGGGGTCGTCGGCCCCGTGGTCCTGCTCGTCGGGGGCGCGCTCATGCTGGTAGGGGTGGCCCTGGACTGGGCGCGCGGCACGGCGTCGTTCGTCGGGGGGGAGATCCTGGGCCAGCCGGTGACCCCCGAGCTCCTGTCCGGGCTGGGCGGCGTCCCCCTGGGGCCGAGCCAGGAGCTCGCGGTCCGCGGGACCTCGGACTGGCGGGGCCTGGCCGCGGGCGTCGCGGGTCTCGGGTGCCTGGCCCTGGGGCTCGTCGCGCTGGCCCTCCCCGGCCGGCGGGGTCGGCCCTACGCCGTCGCGGGGACCGCCGTCGGGGCCTTCGCGGTGCTCCCCGCCCTCCTCGCGCTGGGCGCGTCCGAGGCCATGCTCCGCGAGGAGCTCGCCTCGCAGGCCAAGGCGGCCGCGGAACGGGTCCTCGGCGCGCTCCCCGGCCTCGGGCTGGGCGGCCTCCTGGATCCGTTGATCGAGCAGGTCATCGGCCTGTTCGCCTTCGACGCCTCCCCGGGGCCCGGCGTCTACGCGAGCGGCGTGGGGTCGCTCGTCGCGGTGGCGGGGGGCGCCGCCGTCCTGCTCGGCGCGGCCCCGGACCGGATCCGGGAGGCGGCGGCCCGGATGGACCCGGCGTTCCGCGCAGAGCTGCTCTCGGTCCTCGAGGCGTCCTCCCCGACGGAGCGGGCCGAGGCCGCGGCGCGCCTCGGCGCCGACCCGGCCAAGCGCCCGCTGGCCGAGCTGGTCCGCTCGCTCGATCGCGATGAGCGGACCCGGGGGGAGCTCATCGCGATCCTGCGGGAGATGGAACGGGATGGGACCTCCGTCGGGCCGGGTCCCGGGGAGCCCTCTTCCCCCTCCCCTCCGACGTCCTGAGCGTCCCAGGTGGGGGCGCCGGGCTCAGATCGCACGGCCTCCATGGTCCGCGGCGCCGTGAGGGGCGGGGCGGGAGCGTCGGACCAGGGGCCACCGCGCACGCCCCGCCAGCGGGCTCCACGGCTCACCCGAACGCCCCGGCGTGAACGACGGGGGTCCGCGGGACGACGATCGGGGGGCGTCGATCGCGGCGTGCGCACCGGTATCCTCCCCGCGGAGGAGGGCGGATGGAGGACGCGGCGGACCTGGTCCTGGCCGGCGGGGCGGTCTACACGGTGGACGCCGCGCGCCGGTGGGCGCGGGCGGTCGCCGTTCGCGCCGGTCGGATCGTCGCGGTCGGCGGCGACGACGAGGTCCGGGGGCTCGTGGGGCCCCGGACCGAGGTGGTGGACCTGCGGGGCCGGATGCTCCTCCCGGGCTTCCAGGACGCCCACGTCCACCCGCCGCCCGGGGGCCTGGAGATGTTGCGCTGCAACCTCTCCGACGCCCACTCCCTCGAGGACTACCGGCGGCTCGTCGCGGCCTACGCGGCCGCGCACCCCGAGGCCCCGTGGATCCTGGGCGGGGGATGGTCGATGGACGTCTTCCCCGGCGGCAACCCGCCGAAGGAGGAGCTGGACGCGCTCGTCCCGGACCGGCCGGCGTTCCTCCCGTCGCGGGACGGCCACAGCGCGTGGGTGAACTCCCGGGCCCTGGAGCTCGCGGGCATCACCCGGGAGACGCCGGACCCGCCGGACGGGAGGATCGAGCGCCGGCCGGACGGGGAGCCGATGGGCACGCTCCACGAGGGCGCCATGGACCTCGTCGCGAAGCTCGTCCCGCCGCCCACGCTCGACGAGCACCTCGAGGGGCTCCGGGTGGCCCAGGCCTACCTCCACTCGCTCGGCATCACCGCCTGGCAGGACGCCATCGTGGGCGGGCACTACGACACCTACGAGGCCTACCTCCGCGCGGCCTCGGAGGGGTGGCTCACGGCCCGCGTCGTGGGGGCGCTCTGGTGGGACCGCCACCGGGGGGAGGAGCAGGTCGGGGAGCTCCTCGACCGGCGGGAGCGGGGGAGCGTCGGGCGGTTCCGGGCCACGTCGGTGAAGATCATGCAGGACGGGGTGGTGGAGAACTTCACCGCCGGGGTCCTCGAGCCCTACCTCGACGCGGAAGGACGCCCCACCGCGAACCGCGGGAAGAGCTTCGTCGACCCCGAAGCGCTCCGGGCCCACGTCGCGCGGCTCGACGCCCTCGGGTTCCAGGTCCACTTCCACGCGATCGGCGAGCGCGCCGTCCGGGAGTGCCTGGACGCGGTGGAGGCCGCCCGCCGGGCCAACGGGTGGAACGATCTCCGCCATCACATCGCGCACATCCAGATCGTCCACCCCGACGACGTGCCGAGGTTCCGGGCCCTGGGCGTCGTGGCCAACGGGCAGCCGCTCTGGGCGGTCAACGAACCCCAGATGACCGAGCTCACGATCCCCTTCATCGGGCCCGAGCGGGCCCGCTGGCAGTACCCGTTCGGGTCGCTCGTGCGCTCGGGCGCGGCGCTCGCCTTCGGGAGCGACTGGTCGGTGTCGAGCCCCGACCCGCTCTGGGGGATCCACGTGGCGGTCAACCGCCTCCCGCCCCCCGGCTACCCCTACGCGGAGGGGGCCGACGAGCCGTTCCTGCCGGAGGAGCGGATCGACCTCCCCACCGCGATCGCCGCCTACACGATCGGCTCGGCCTACGTGAACCACCTCGATCGCGACACCGGGTCCATCGAGGTCGGCAAGCTCGCGGACCTGGTGGTCGTGGACCGGGACCTCTTCGCCCACCCGCCCTCGGAGATCGGCGGGGCCAGGGTCCTCCTCACGCTCGTCGAGGGGGAGCGGGTCTTCGAAGACCCCTCGCTCTGATCCCCCGTCCGGGCCACCGGCGGAGCGCTCGCCCGCCCAGCGGGAGGATCGAGCGGGCGCGGCTGCTAGACTCGGGGCCGACTTTGACTCGCCGTTCAAAGAGGCACGTCGGTCCGAGGAGGTGACGAACTTGGCCCATCGGGTTCCCGCCCCCGTCGATCCGGAGCGCCTCGGGGCCGTCCTCGCCCCCTCGCTGGCCGAGGGCCGCACGCTCCCGCCCGAGGCCTACGTCTCGCCCGAGGTCTTCGCCTGGGAGGAGGAGTACCTGTTCGGGGGGACCTGGGTGTGCTTGGGCCGGTCCGAGGCCCTCGCCCGGCCCGGGGACCAGGCCGCCTTCCGGGTGGGCCGGGACGGCGTGCTCGTGGTCCGGGGCGAGGACGGGGCCCTCCGCGGGTTCTTCAACGCCTGCCGGCACCGCGGCCACGAGCTCCTGGCCTGCGGCGAGGCCCGCAACCTGCGGGTGATCAGGTGCCCCTACCACGCCTGGACCTACGGCCTCGACGGGCGGCTCCTGGGCGCGCCGCGCTTCGCCGACGTGCCCGGCTTCGACCGGTCGAGCTACCCGCTGATCCCGGCCAGGGTCGCCGAGTGGCACGGCTTCGTGTTCGCGAACCCCTCGGGGGAGGCGCCGGACCTCGCGGAGTGGGTCGGGAACCTCGAGGAGCTGGTCGCGCCGTGGGAGCCCGAGCGGCTGGAGACGATGGCCTCCTGCACCTACACCGTCCGGGCGAACTGGAAGGTGATCGTGGAGAACTACCACGAGTGCTACCACTGCTCCTCCATCCATCCCGCGCTGTGCCGGGTGACGCCGCCCGACAGCGGCGAGAACTTCCCCCACACCGGGCGGTGGGTCGGCGGCTCGATGGAGCTGGCCGAGGGGGCGGAGACGATGTCGCTCACCGGCCGGAGCCTCGGGGCGCGGCTTCCCCGCCTCACCGAGCGACAGGCGCGGGAGGTCTACTACTACGGGCTGTTCCCGAACCTCCTCCTCAGCCTGCACCCCGACTACGTGATGTTCCACCGGATCGAGCCCGTCGGGCCGGGGGAGAGCCGGGTCGAGTGCGGGTGGCTCTTCCCGCCCGAGGCCCGGGACCGTCCGGGGTTCGACCCCGGCTACGCCCGGGAGTTCTGGGACCTGACCAACCGCGAGGACTGGGCGGCCTGCGAGTCGGTCCAGCGGGGGCTCGCCTCCCGCGGCGCCCGGCAGGGGCCGTTCGCTCGGATGGAGGACGAGGTGGCCCTGTTCCAGCGGATGGTCGCCCGGGCCTACCTTGAGGGGACCGTGCCGGTGCCCCCGCAGGTGCGGGAGGTCGAACCGGCGTGACGGCCGGCCGCCGACGGGCGGCACGAGGCGCACGAGGAGGGAGCGGATGCCGGAGTTCGACATGAGCCTGGTGCAGCGCGGGGCCCGCCTGCGGCGGAGCCCCTACTACGAGGCCACCCAGCGGTACTCGCCGAAGGGGTTCACGGTCTACAACCACATGCTGTTCCCGATCCGGTACGACACGTTCGAGGCCGAGTTCGAGGCGCTCCTCACCCGGGTCACGCTCTGGGACGTGGCCGTCGAGCGCTGCCTCGAGATCTCGGGCCCCGACGGGTTCCGCTTCGCCCAGCTCCTCACGCCCCGCGACCTGTCGCGGTGCGCCGTGGGCCAGGGCAAGTACGTGCTGATCTGCGACTCCGACGGGGGCATCGTGAACGACCCCGTGATGACCCGGATGGAGGAGAACACGTTCTGGTTCGCGCTGGCCTCCTCCGACGCCCTGCTCTTCGCCCGGGGCCTGCGCAACGCCTACCCCGACCTGGACGTCACGATCCGGGAGCTGGACGTGGCCCCGCTCCAGGTGCAGGGGCCGCGGTCGAAGGAGCTCATGCGGGACCTCGTGGGGCCCGGGATCCTCGAGCTCCGCTACTACCACTGGACCCGGGCCGAGATCGACGGCATCCCGGTGGTGATCACCCGGACCGGGTGGACCTCGGAGGTCGGTTACGAGGTCTACCTCCTCGACCCTTCCCGGGGGACCGACCTCTGGGAGCGAATCATGGAGGTCGGCCGCCCCTACGGGATCGTCCCCACCGGCCCCTCCGACATCCGCCGGATCGAGGGCGGGATCTTCAACTGGGGGGCCGACATGACCTACGAGGACAACCCGCTCGAGCTCGGCCTGGAGCGCCTGATCGACTGGGACCTACCCGACGAGGCCAGCATCTCGCTGCCGGCGCTCCGGCGGATCAAGGAGCGGGGCATCACCCGCCGGATCAACGGCGTCGAGTTCGACGGCGAGCCGTTCCCCGCCCTGAACTTCGTGAAGTGGCCGGTGGTCGAGGACGGGCGGACGATCGGGAAGGTCACCTCGGCGATCTACTCGCCGCGCCTGGGGAAGAACATCGGCTACGCCTGGCTCCCGATCGAGCGTTCGGAGCTCGGCACGCGGGTCACGGTCGAGAGCGAGTGGGGGACCCGGACGGCGACCGTGGTGCCGATGCCGTTCGTCGACCCCGACAAGCGGATCCCCAAGGCCTGAGGCGCCCGTCCGCGCTTGCGGCGCGGGGCGGGGTTGAACGATGATTCAAGGAGGTCCGCGCGGCGGTCCGAGGCGCGGGGGAGGCGCCCGGGAAGGAGCGAGGATGGAACAGGTGGGCAAGGGCGGCTCCCGGTGGTGGGCGACGCTCACCATGGGGCCCTGGTACCGGAAGACGCCGTTCACCGACGCCGCGATCAGGCACGGATGCACGGGGTTCGGGATCTACAACCACACCTACATCCCGGACCGGTACGACGACGTCGACCCCGTCGACGAGTACCGCCACCTCGTCGAGCACGTGACGCTCTGGGACGTGGGCTGCGAGCGGATCGTCGAGATCTCGGGGCCCGACGCGCACCGGTTCACGAACGCGCTCACGCCCCGCGACCTGGACCGGTGCGCCGTGGGGCAGGGCCGGTACGTCGTCCTCACCGCCCCCGACGGCGGGATCGTGAACGACCCCGTGCTGCTCCGCCTGGCCGAGGACCGGTACTGGCTCGCGCTCGCCGATTCCGACGCCGGGCTCTGGGCCAGGGGGGTGGCGGTGCACGCGGGGATGGACGTCCGGATCACCGAGCCCCCCGTCTACCCGGTCCAGGTCCAGGGGCCCCGCTCCAAGGACCTCATGCGGGACCTCTTCGGCGAGGAGATCCTGTCGCTCCGCTACTACCACTGCCGGGAGGCGTCCCTGGGGGACATCCCGGTGGTGGTCTCCCGGACCGGCTGGACCGGCGAGGTGGGCTACGAGATCTACCTCATGGACCCGGCCCGCGGCGACGACCTCTGGGAGCGGATCCTGGAGGCCGGCGAGCCGTACCGGATCCGGCCGATCGCGCCGTCGGAGATCCGCCGGATCGAGGCGGGGATCTTCAACTACGGGTCCGACATGACGATCGAGAACAACCCGTTCGAGATCACCGGCCTGGAGCGGATGGTGGAGGAGGGGAAGCCCTCGGACTACATCGGCCGCGCGGCGCTGGAGCGGATCCGCCGCGAGGGGGTCCGGCGGAAGCTCGTAGGGATCGACCTCGGGCCCGACCCGCTCCCCGAGGACCCCGTCGAGTTCTGGCCCGCCTCCCACGACGGCCGTCGGGTGGGCCACGTGACGGCGGCCGCGTGGTCGCCCCGCCTGGGGAGGAGCATCGGCTACGTCTGGGTGCCGATCGAGCTGGCGGCCCCCGGCACGCCCCTCCGGGTGGAGACGACCGGCGGAGCGGTGCTCGAGGGGCGCACGGCCCCCCTCCCCTTCGTGGACCCCGAGAAGCGGATCCCGACGTCCTGACGGAGCCGCGGGCCTCCCGCGCCTGCTACGGGACGAGGTGGAACACGAACCGGTAGTTCCCGTCGGGCAGGGCCTGGATCTCCATCTCGCCGCGGGCCGCGGTGTACGCGCCGGTCCCCCCGGTGATCGCGAGGATCGTGTCCGCCGTGTCGAAGAACGGGCCGTGCACCGTGATCTGCCCGTCGGCGAGGAACGTGGTCCAGGTGCACTCCCACGTGCCGCGGTGCGGGTAGATCCGGACGCAGTACCCCTGGTCCCTCCCCACGGGGACCTCGTCGGCCTCGTCGTACACGCGGTTGCGGAACGTGAGCAGGTCGCCGGGGGAGTCGCCCTCCCGCCCCACGTCGATCACCCGGTCGGTCGTCGGGTGTTCGATCACGGTGATCGTCATCGGCGCCTGGGCCCGGGCGCCGCCCGCCCAGGCGAGGAGCCCCACTGCCGCGGCCGTCGTCGCCGCCAGGGCCACCTTCCTCCGCATCGCTTCCCCCTTCCGTCGCGGGACGCGCCAGTCTGCCACGGCCGGAGCTCCGAGGGCGAGCCGAACCGCGGTCGGGCCGGCGGCGGATACGCTGTGTGGCGATGACGCGCGGCGAGCGGCGGTGGGCGGTGGGGGCGCTGGCCCTGGGGCTCGCCCTGGCCGCCTGCACGGCCCGGGGCGGAGGCTCCGCGTCCCCCTCCGAGCCATCTCCGCCCTCCTCGCCCGCGGGGGTACGCGTGGGGACCGGGGGCGGGGGCGGCGGCCCGGTGGTGCGGGTCGTGCGGGCCGTGCTCCCGGCCGTGGTGAACGTCACCACCGACCAGCTGCGGCCCGACCTCGGCGCCGGAGGGGACTCCCGCGGCGTCGGGACCGGCTTCATCGTGTCCCCCGACGGGTTCATCGTCACGAACTGGCACGTCGTCGAGGGGGCGAGCCGGATCCGGGTGACGACGTCCGAGGATCCGCCGCGCACGTTCGAGGCCCGGGTCGTGGGCGGGGACGCTTCGGCCGACCTCGCCGTGCTGAAGGTGGAGGCCACCGGCCTCCCCACGGTCCCCCTGGGCTCGTCCGAGGACCTCCAGCTCGGTCAGCGGGTCGTCGCGATCGGCTACGCCCTCGCCCTCGAGGGGGGCCCGACCGTGACGGCGGGGATCGTGTCCGCCCTGAACCGCGTGGTGGAGGCCCGGGATCCGGCGTGCGATCCGGCGGTCTGCGGCCCGGACCAGGTCCGGACCTACCGGGACGTGATCCAGACCGACGCGGCCATCAACCCCGGGAACTCGGGCGGCCCGCTCGTGAACATGCGCGGAGAGGTGGTGGGGATCAACACCGCGGGCATCCAGGCCGGCGCCGCCGAGAACATCGGGTTCGCGATCGCGATCGACGCCGCCCGCCCGACGATCGAGGAGGCCATCCGCAACCCCGAGCAGCCGGTCCCGTACCTGGGGGTCGGCACGGTGACCGTCACGCCGCTGCTCGCGCTCCAGTACGGGCTCGCCGTCGACGCGGGGGCCCTGGTCGTCGACGTCGCGCCGGGCGGCCCGGCGGAGCGGGCCGGGATCCGGCCGGGGGACGTGATCGTCGGGTTCGGTGGCCGGCCGGTGGAGGACTCCGACGCCCTGGGGGCGATGATCCGCTCCCGCGCGCCCGGCGACCAGGTCGAGGTGGCCGTGGTTCACGCCGACGGGAGCCGCGCCACGCTCCGCGTCCGGCTCGGGGTGAACCCACTCCCGGTCCCGGTCGGCTGAGGCCGGGGGATCCCCGTGGGCCCGGCCCCGCGGGCCGTCCCGGCATCCCGACGCCGCCGGTGCGCTAGCCTTCTTCCCGTGAGGGTGAAGCTCAGGAACCCCGACCGGGAGGTCGAGCTCCGCGGGGGGCGCAAGGTCCGCGACGTCCTCGCCGAGCTCGGGCTGGATCCCGACACGGTCCTCGTGATCCGGGACCGGGAGCTCCTCACCCGGGAGGACCGGGTGGAGGAGGAGGACGTGCTCGAGGTCCGCCCGGTGATCTCGGGCGGGAGCGGGCCGATGCGCTGCCGCCGGTGCCGGGCGCCCGCGGTGGTCGAGGTCCGTCGGCACAACGCGGCGTTCTGCCGGGACTGCTTCCTCCACCACGTCCGCGAGCAGGTCCGGCGGGCCATCGATGCCTACGACATGTTCGGTCCGGAGGACCGCGTGCTTGTCGCGGTCTCGGGCGGGAAGGACTCGCTCGCGCTCTGGGACATCCTCCTGGACCTGGGCTACCGGGCGAGCGGCCTGTACCTGGGGCTCGGGATCGGCGACTACTCCGCGCGCTCGGCCGAGGTGGTCCGGCGGTTCGCCGAGGAGCGGCGGGAGGCCCTGGAGGCCGTGGGCGGCGAGCTCGTCGAGGTCGACCTGTCCCGCGAGTACGGGTTCGACGTCCCCACCGCCGGGCGGCGGGGGTCCCGCTCGACCTGCGCGGTCTGCGGGCTCTCGAAGCGGTACGTGTTCAACCGGGCGGCCCTGGAGCGCGGCTACGACGTCGTGGCCACCGGCCACAACCTCGACGACGAGGCCGCCACCCTCCTGGGGAACGTGCTCCGGTGGCAGACCGGCTACATCGCCCGCCAGGCCCCGGTGCTCCCGGCGCGGGAGGGGATGGTGAAGAAGGTGAAGCCCCTCCACCGGCTCTCCGAACGGGAGACCGCCGCCTACAGCTTCCTGCGGGGGATCGACTACGTGGTCGAGGAGTGCCCGCTCGTGGCCGGGAACACCCAGCTCCGCTACAAGGAGGCGATGAACCGGCTGGAGGCGGCCTCGCCCGGCACCAAGGCCCAGTTCTTCCTGGGCTTCCTGGAGCGGGGCGCGGCCCTGTTCCGGGCGGAGGACGACGCGGAGCTCCGCCCCTGCGAGGCCTGCGGGCAGCCCACCACGGCGCGGTTCTGCGCGTTCTGCCGGGCCCGGGCCCAGATCCTGGGGGAGCGTCTCGGGGCGGGCGACGCCCGCGGCGGGGCCCCGGCCATGCCCTCCGACCAGGAGGTGGCCCGGGAGCTGTCCGAGGAGGTCCTGCCGGCCGAGATCTACGCCGCGGGGCGGGCCGCCCGGTGAGCGCCCCCTTCGAGCCCGGGGAGCGGGTCCTCCTGATCGACCAGCGGGGGCGCCGATACCTCGTGAAGCGGCTCCGCCCGGGCGAGGCGTACCACACCCACGGGGGCACGGTGCCCCACGACCTGATCCTGGGGAGCCCCGAGGGGGTGGAGGTCCGCTCGCCGAGCGGGATGGCCTTCCGCTGCTTCCGCCCCCGCCTCGCGGACTACGTGCTGAAGATGCCCCGCGGGGCCCAGGTCGTCTACCCGAAGGACCTCGGCGCGATCGTGGTGGAGGGCGACGTGTACCCGGGGGCCCGGGTCTTGGAGGCCGGGACCGGCTCCGGCGCGCTCACGATCGCCCTCTGCCGCGCCGCCGGCCCCGAAGGCCGGGTGGTCTCCTACGAGGTGCGGGAGGAGTTCCGGGAGAAGGCCGCGGCCAACGTCGAGGCGTTCTTCGGGAAGCTCCCGGCCTGGCTCGAGCTCCGAGCCGGGGACGTCCGGGAGGTGGCGGGGACGGGGGAGGCCTACGACCGCGCCGTGCTCGACCTCCCCGAGCCGTGGGAGGTGCTGCCGGCGCTCCGGAGGGCCCTGGAGCCGGGAGCGGTGCTGTGCTGCTACCTCCCGACGACCGGGCAGCTCCAGCGGCTCGCCGAGGCCCTGGGGCGAGAGGGGTTCCTCCACCTCGACACGTTCGAGGTGCTGGTCCGACCCTGGCACCTCTCCGAGCGGAGCGTGCGGCCCGAGCACCGCATGGTGGCCCACACCGGGTTCCTATCGGTGGCCCGCCGGCTCCCCTGACCGCGGTCGGGGCAACCGCCGGGCCCCCCGCGTCGTATGAGAGGGAAAGGCGGCGGTGCACGTCTTCGCACCCCCCGGCCGGTGGCATATACTCGGTCCTCGAACGCAAGGTAGGTGACGCAGGTGCCGGACGCTCTCCCGGAGCGCGACGAGCGCTACGAGAAGCAGATCCACGAGCTCCAGACCCAGATCCGCTTCCTCGAGGACGAGGTCGCCCTGCTCCGGCGACGGCTCACGAGCCAGCCCCGCCAGGTCAAGGTCCTCGAGGAGAAGCTCGCCGAGACCCGGGCCGACCTGTCCCGGGCCCTGGCCCAGAACGAGAAGCTCGCGAACGCCCTCCGCGCCGAGCGGGACAAGATCGAGGCCCTCCGCGAGGAGGTGGACAAGCTCTCGCGCCCGCCGGCCTCGTTCGGGGTGTTCCTCGGCGCGAACGAGGACGGGACGGCCGACGTCTTCACCGCCGGCCGGAAGATGCGGGTGAACGTGGCCCCCGAGATCGACCCGGGCTCGCTCCGGCGGGGGGCGGAGGTGATCCTGAACGAGGCCCTCAACGTGGTCGAGGTCCTCGACCCCGACCGGCAGGGCGAGGTCGTGAAGGTGAAGGAGCGGCTGGGCGAGGACCGGGTGATCGTCCTGGGGCGGGCAGACGAGGAGATGGTGGCCACCCTCGCCGCCGGGCTCCGCGACGAGCCGATCCGGGTCGGGGACCCGCTCCTGTACGACGCCCGCTCGGGGGTGTGCCTGGAGCGCCTGCCGCGGGAGGAGGTCGAGGAGCTCGTCCTCGAGGAGATCCCCGACGTCACCTACGACGACATCGGAGGCCTCCAGGCCCAGATCGAGGCCATCCGGGACGCCGTGGAGCTCCCGTTCCTCTACGCCGAGCTGTTCCAGGAGCACGAGCTGGAGGCGCCCAAGGGCGTGCTGCTCTACGGGCCGCCGGGATGCGGGAAGACCCTGATCGCGAAGGCCGTGGCCAAGTCCCTGGCCGACAAGGTGCGGGAGCGGACCGGCCGCGAGGACGCCCGGAGCTACTTCCTGAACGTGAAGGGGCCCGAGCTCCTGAACAAGTACGTCGGGGAGACCGAGCGGCAGATCCGGGAGATCTTCCAGCGCGCGAAGGAGCGCTCGAAGGAGGGCCTCCCGGTGATCGTGTTCTTCGACGAGATGGACTCGATCTTCCGGACCCGGGGGAGCGGGATCTCCTCCGACGTGGAGAACACGATCGTCCCCCAGCTGCTCTCCGAGCTGGACGGGGTCGAGACCCTGAAGAACGTCATCGTGATCGGGGCCTCGAACCGGGAGGACCTGATCGACCCGGCGATCCTCCGCCCCGGCCGGCTCGACGTGAAGATCAAGATCGAGCGGCCCGACGCCTCGCAGGCCCGGGACATCATGTCCAAGTACCTCAAGCCCTCCGTGCCGATCCACCCCGACGAGATCCGTCGGGCGGGCGGCGACGTGCGGGCGGCGGTGGAGCGGATGATCGACCGCACGATCGAGCGGATGTACGCGAGCTCCGAGGAGAACCGGTTCCTCGAGGTGACCTACGCCTCGGGGGACAAGGAGATCCTCTACTTCAAGGACTTCAACTCGGGGGCGATGATCGAGAACATCGTCCGCCGGGCGAAGAAGGACGCGATCAAGCGGTTCCTCTCCACCGGCGAGAAGGGGATCAAGACCGACGACCTGCTGCGGGCGATCCGGGAGGAGTTCAAGGAGAACGAGGACCTCCCGAACACCACGAACCCCGACGACTGGGCCCGGATCTCGGGGAAGAAGGGCGAGCGGATCGTCTACGTCCGGACCCTGCTCGGCGAGGGCGGGGGCGAGGGCCGCCAGGTCGAGCGGATCAACGCCGGCCAGTACCTGTAAGGTCTCCCCATGGCCATCCCCAAGGTCATCGGGACCGAGACCGAGTACGGGATCTCGGCGCCGGGAGCCCCCGACTTCAACCCGGTCCTGTCGTCCTCGCTCCTGATCAGCACCTACGCCGGCGCCCTCCGCCGGATCCGCTGGGACTACGAGCAGGAGTCGCCGCTGCGCGACGCCCGCGGGTTCGAGCCGGTCCAGGTCCGGGAGCCGGCCGAGGAGGACCTGGGCCTCGCCAACGTGATCCTCCCCAACGGGGCCCGCTACTACGTGGACCACGCGCACCCCGAGTACTCCACCCCGGAGTGCGCGACGCCCCGGGAGCTCGTGGTCCACGACAAGGCCGGCGAGCGGGTCCTGGAGCGGTCCCTCCGCGAGCTGGAGCGGATCCTCCCGCCCGGGCAGCGGATCGCGATCTACAAGAACAACTCGGACGGCAAGGGGAACTCCTACGGGACCCACGAGAACTACCTCGTGGACCGCCGGACGCCGTTCGCCAGCATCGTCCGGGACCTCACCCCGTTCCTCGTCTCCCGGCAGGTGTTCACGGGGGCCGGGAAGCTCGGGGCCGAGGCCCCGTGGGACGAGCGGGGGAAGGTCGTCTACCAGCTCTCGCAGCGGGCGGACTTCTTCGAGACCGAGGTGGGGCTCGAGACAACGCTGAAGCGGCCGATCATCAACACGCGGGACGAGCCACACGCCGACCCCGACAAGTACCGCCGGCTCCACGTGATCGTGGGCGACGCGAACCTCTCCGAGGTCCAGATCTACCTGAAGGTCGGGACCACGGCGCTCGTGCTCAAGATGATCGAGGACGAGTTCCTCCCCGACCTCACGCTCGCGAACCCGGTGGCGGCGCTGCACGAGGTCTCCCGGGACCTCACCTGCTCGGTCCCGATCGCCCTGGCCGACGGGCGGCGCCTGTCCCCGGTCCAGATCCAATGGGAGTACCTGGAGCGGGCCCGGAAGTACGTGGAGCAGGAGGAGGCGACCGCCGAGAACCTGGACCTCGTCCGCCGGTGGGAGGCGGTCCTCGCGGCGCTCGAGGAGGACCCGCTCTCGCTCCACCGGGAGCTCGACTGGGTCGCCAAGTACCGCCTCCTGGAGGGCTACCGCGAGCGGGACGGGCTGTCCTGGACCGACCCCAAGCTCCGCCTGATCGATCTCCAGTACCACGACGTCCGGCAGGACCGGGGGCTGTACCACCGCCTGGCGGCCGGCGGCAAGGTGGAGCGCCTCGTCTCCGACGACGAGATCGAGCACGCCGTGATGCACCCCCCCGAGGACACCCGGGCCTACTTCCGGGGCCGGTGCATCGCGCGGTTCCCCGACGCGATCGCCGCCGCCTCCTGGGACTCCCTGATCTTCGACACGGGCGCCGAGGCCCTCCAGCGGGTCCCGATGCGGGAGCCGCTGCGGGGGACCCGGCGGCACGTCGAACGGCTCCTGGAGGAGGCGCCGGACGCGGCGACGCTGGTCTCGCTCCTCCAGGCCTGATGGGCTCGCGGCGCCGGGGCCCGGCGGGCGCTCCCGGCCGGGTCGGCGGGAGCCGATAGAATCGGGGAGCGGTCCGGGAAGGAGTTCGACGTGCAGCAGGAGCAGGAACAGAGGCGGACGCAGCGCAGGGGCGGTGGCCCCGGCGAGGAGGGGGGCCAGACCACCGCGGGCGAGCGGGCCGAGAAGCTCAAGGAGGAGATCGACGAGCTCCTCGACGAGATCGACGAGGTCCTCGAGGAGAACGCCGAGGAGTTCGTCAAGAGCTACGTCCAGAAGGGCGGGGAATGACAGGGAGCCCGCCGCTCCTCCCGGCCGACCCCGGCCAGCCGATCGGCGCCAACCCCAGCTTCCTCGACCTGCTCGCTCGGATGCGCCCCGAGGCCGTGCCGCGGGCATCGGCGCAGGGTCCCGCCGTCCCGGGCCCCCACGGCACCACGGTCCTCGGCCTCAAGTTCGAGGGCGGGGTGGTGATGGCCGGGGACCGGCGGGCCACCGAGGGGTACGCGATCGCGGACGACCGGATGGAGAAGGTGTTCCCGGCCGACGCGTACTCGGCGATCGCCATCGCCGGCGCCGCCGGCCAGGCGGTCGAGATCGTCAAGCTGTTCCAGCTCGAGCTCGAGCACTACGAGAAGATCACCGGCAGCCGGTTGTCCCTCGAGGGCAAGGCGAACCGCCTGGCTCAGATGATCCGCAGCAACTTCCCGATGGCCCTCCAGGGGCTCGTCGTGGTGCCGTTGTTCGGCGGGTTCGACGAGCGGCGGGGCCAGGGGCGCCTCTTCTACTACGACGCCACCGGCGGCCGGTGGGAGGAGGAGGACTTCCACGCCACGGGCTCGGGCGGGCGTCCGGCGAAGGCGTCGCTCAAGAAGCGCTGGCGGCCGGGCATGCCCCGGGAGGAGGCGGTCCGGGTGGCGGTGGAGGCGCTGGTGGACGCCTCCGAGGAGGACGCGGCCACCCTGGGGGTCGACCCCGCCCGCGGGATCTACCCCACGGTCCACGTCGTGACCCGGGAGGGCGTGGAGGAGGTCTCGGAGGACGAGATCCGGGCGGCGTACGAGGCCGTGGTGGCGGCTCGGCAGGGCCAGGGCTCGGCCGGAGGGGAGGGCCTCTAGTGGCGTTCATGCCCTACGTCCCGCCCGAGCAACTCATGAAGGACCGCTCCGAGTACGCCCAGAAGGGCATCGCCCGGGGCAAGTCGGTGGTGGGGATCGAGTACGCGGACGGGATCCTGTTCCTCGCGGAGAACCCGAGCGCCACCCTCCACAAGATCTCCGAGATCTACGACCGGATCGCCTTCGCCGGCGTCGGGAAGTACAGCGAGTTCGAGGACCTCCGCATCGCGGGGATCCGCCTGGCCGACCTCCGAGGCTACGCCTACGGCCGCGAGGACGTCACGGCCCGGGACCTGGCGAACGCCTACTCCCAGAGCCTCTCGACGATCTTCACCCAGCAGATGAAGCCGTACGAGGTGGAGATCCTCGTCGGCGAGGTGGGGGAGGAGCCGGGAGGCAACGAGATCTACCGGATCAAGTTCGACGGCAGCATCACCGACGAGCACGGCTCGGTGGCGATGGGCGGCAAGGCCGACGCGCTGGCCGCCCGCCTGCGGGAGGTCTACGCCGAGGGCTGGGACCTCGCCACCGCGGTCCGGGAGGGCGTCCGGGCCCTCTCCGCGGTGGAGGAGCGGGAGATCCCGCCCCGGGACATCGAGGCCGCCGTCCTCGACCGCACGCTCCGCGGCCGGCGGAAGTTCCGCCGCCTCACCGACCAGGAGATCGCCTCGATCCTCTCCTGAGCCCGCCCACCGCCGCCGGGGCTCCTCCCCGACGGCCGGGGGTTCGGCCCGTTGACCCCGCGCCGGGGATGTGTGAGGCTGAACCGGCCCGCCAGGGTGTCGGGGGTCTTCGGTCTTTCGCTCCCTCGGTTCCGGTTCCGCCCCGCGCGGACCGCCCGCCCCGCGGTCGCACGCCCGTGCCCGCGCTCCTCGCTGAGGGAGGTGCTCCCATGAAGAAGCGGGTCCTGGTGTCGTTCGTCGTGTTCGCGCTCGCGGTCCCGGCCCTCGTGTCCCAGGCCGGCGCCGGGGCGCCGGTGAAGTTCCGGTGGCACATCGCCAACGCGTTCCTGCAGACGGCGACGGGGATCTCCCAGACCGGGGCGCGGGCCCGGGCGGACAACGGCGACCTCGTCACGGTGACGGGTCGGGGACGGTTCAACTCCTCCACCGGAGGGGCGGCGGGGGGCGGCGCGTTCCTCCACACCACGGCGGCCGGGGCCGTGGTCGGCTTCGGGACCTGGACGGCGACCGGCGTGCGCGACTTCGAGCTGTTCGGCTGCGGGGTCGGCGCCGGCGGCGCGGAGCTCCCGCCCAACTTCTGCGGCGGGGTCCTCACGCTCGACGTCCGTCTGCGGGGGATCAGCCTGGCGGCCGGGGCGGTGACCCTGGACGGGGTCCTCGTCGTGACGTGCCTCATCGGGGACTCGCCCGAGGACATCCCGGCCGGGGCGGAGGAGGGGATCACGCTCGACGTCCCCGGGGCGGTCACCTTCGGGGACCTGGTGCCGGAGGACGGCGGCCTCACCCTCTTCGTCTCCAGGGGCTGAGCGAGCCGACGGGGAGGCCCCCGGAACGCCCCGGGGGCCTCCCGCGTCGCGTCCCGCGCGACCGCCCGCGGTGGCCCCGCACCCGCCGCGCGGGGACCCCACGCTCCCCGGCCCGGCTGGACCTACACTGGACGCATGGAGCGCAGGATCTTCGGGCTGGAGAACGAGTACGGCGTGACGTGCACGTTCCGGGGGCAGCGACGCCTGTCCCCGGACGAGGTCGCCCGGTACCTGTTCCGCCGGGTCGTGCACTGGGGCCGGTCCTCGAACGTCTTCCTCGAGAACGGCGCGCGCCTCTACCTGGACGTCGGCTCCCACCCCGAGTACGCGACGCCCGAGTGCGACTCGGTGCGCGAACTCGTCGCCCACGACAAGGCCGGGGAGCGGATCCTCGAGGCGCTGCTGTCGGCCGCCGAGGTCCGCCTCCACGAGGAGGGGATCGCGGGGCAGGTCTACCTGTTCAAGAACAACACCGACTCCGCGGGCAACTCCTACGGCTGCCACGAGAACTACCTCGTGGCCCGGCAGGGGGAGTTCGCCCGGATGGCGGACGTCCTGATCCCGTTCTTCGTGACCCGGCAGGTGTTCTGCGGCGCCGGGAAGGTGCTGGCCGGCCCCCGGGGGGCCCAGTTCTGCATCTCCCAGCGAGCCGAGCACATCTGGGAGGGGGTCTCCTCGGCCACCACGCGATCCCGCCCCATCATCAACACCCGGGACGAGCCGCACGCCGATGCCGAGCGGTTCCGCCGCCTCCACGTGATCGTGGGGGACTCCAACATGAACGAGTGGACCGCGTTCCTGAAGGTCGGGGTCACCGACCTGGTCCTCCGGATGGTCGAAGCCAACACCGTGATGCGGGACCTCTCGCTCGAGAACCCCATCCGCGCCATCCGGGAGATCTCCCACGATCCCTCGTGTCGGAAGCGGGTCCGGCTGGCGAACGGCCGGGAGCTCACGGCGCTCGAGATCCAGTCGGAGTACCTGGAGAAGACGGCCCGGTTCCTCGACCGGCACGGGGCGGACGCCACCTCCCGGCTGCTGCTCGACGCGTGGCGGGAGGCGCTGGAGGCGCTCGCGGCGGGGGCGCCGGAGCGCCTCGCGGGGCGGGTGGACTGGGTGGCCAAGCAGCTCCTGATCGAGCGCTACCGGGCCAAGCACGGGCTCCCGCTCGGGAGCCCCAAGGTGGCGCTCCTCGACCTCGCCTACCACGACGTGAACCGGGGGCGGGGCCTCTACTACCTCCTCGAGCGGCAGGGGAAGGCCGAGCGGGTCGTGGACGACCGGACCGTGAGCCGCGCGATGCGCGAGCCGCCCCAGACGACCCGCGCCAAGCTCCGGGGGGACTTCATCCGGCACGCCAAGCAGAAGCGCCGGGACTACACGGTGGACTGGGTCCACCTGAAGCTCAACGACCAGGCCCAGCGGACCGTGCTCTGCAAGGACCCGTTCCGCTCGGTGGACGAGCGGGTCGAGCAGCTCATCGCGCACATGTGACCGCGGTCGGGCGCGGTGGGGTCAGGCCCGCCAGCGGCGGTCCCCGGCGGCCATCCGCCCGGCGAGGACCCCGGCGGCGCCCGCCGCGAGGAAGAACGCCGGGTCGTCCGCCGCGGTCCGCCCCATCGACCGCACGACCACGCCGGCCCGGGCCAGGCGGTCGAGCGCCGGGCGGCCGTCGACCTCGATGAGCTGGTGCCGCTCCTCGAGCTTCGCCCCCCGGAGGGCCGCCCAGACCGCCTCGCGCTCCGCGCCCTCGAGGACGGGGACGGCGACGTTGGCCCGGACCAGCGCCACGTGGCCGAGGATCGTGAGCGAGTGGTGGGAGACGCCGCGGTGCCGCTCGCGGGGGTCGGCGAAGCTCACCCGGAGCGCGGCCACCGGGCGCCCGCCGAGGGCCTCGGCGGCGTTCAGCGCGTGCCCGCTCGCGAGCGCGCTCACGCCCCACCGGGTCCCGGTGCCGAGGTTCCCCGGGCCGTCGGCCACCACGATCGCGTCGGCCCCCAGGACCTCCCTGGCCGCGAGGAGACCGGTCCAGAGCGTCGCCGCCTCGAGCTCGCCGCCCAGGGCCTGCCCGCAGGTGACGAACCCGTCGAGCACCCCCGCCGCCCGGAGCCGTGGGACGAGCTCCGAGAACCCCCCGAGGAGCGCCGCCCCGTCGGTCATCACGTACACGACGCGCTCCGCTCCGGCGGCCTTGGCCCCCGCCGCGGCGTGGGCGATCATGGAGTGCAGCGGGGCGGCCACGACCGGCGCGCCCCGGAGCCCGGGGGAGGCCTCCAGCGCCTCACGGTGGCTCTCCTCGACGCTCTCCACCGCCGCCTGCACCGGCGTGTAGCGGAGCTTCATGGTCCTCCCCGGGTGCTGGAGCTCCGTGTCGGGGCCGCCCACCACGGCCATCACCAGGTCGAATCCCCCGGTCCCCAGGCCGAGGGCGCTGGCGGTCGTGTTCAGCACGACCTCGTCGCCCTCGGCCACCGGCCCGACGAGCCCCGGGTACGCCAGGGCGTCGACCACGAGCTCCTCGGGCCGGAGCAGGACCGAGACCACGACCGCGCCCCGGCGCTCGCCCTCGATCCGCAGGACGGTGCCTCGGCGGATCCGGACGGCGGGGCCTCCCCGGTTCGGTTCCATCGCCCGGGTATCATCGCGCACGGATGCACCCGGTCGAGCGGCTGCTGAACCTCGTCGCGCTCCTCCTCGTGACGCCCCGCCCGCTGCCCTTCGAGGAGATCCGCCGCCGGCTCCGCGAGGGCTACGGGCAGGAGGACCTGCAGACCGCCAAGCGGATGTTCGAGCGGGACAAGGACATCCTCCGGGACCTCGGCATCCCGGTCGAGACCGTCCCCACCGATCCCTGGGAGGCGGAGCAGGGCTACCGGATCCCCAAGGAGCGGTACTACCTCCCCGAGATCTCGTTCACCCCGGAGGAGCTCTCCGCGCTCCTCGTGGCGGCGAGGAGCGCCGCGGGCGACCCCCACGCCGAGGAGGCGGTGCGGAAGCTGCTCGCGGGCGCGCGGGGCGGGCTCGGCGGGTTCTCCGCGGTGCCCCTGGTCCTCGACCCCGGCGGCGGCTCGCGGCTCTCGGCCCTGGCCGAGGCCGTGGACCGGTCGCGGAGCGTCCGGTTCCGGTACCGGACGGCGACCGGGCGGGCCTCGGAGCGGCACCTCGACCCGTACGGGCTGGTGTGGCGCGCCGGGCACTGGTACGTCGTGGGGCTCGACCGCGGCCGCGGGGGGATCCGTGCGTTCCGCCTGTCGAGGATCGTCTCCGAGGTCGAGGAGGCGGGGGAGGGGAGCGCGCCGCCCGCGGGCTTCCGGGCCGCCGACCACGTCCGCGCCGGCCCGTGGGGCCCGGGCGAGCCCGAGCGGCACGCGGTCGTGGCGTTCTCGCCGGAGGTGGCGTGGTGGGCCACGGCCGGGATCCCCGAGGCCCAGCGGGTCCGGGAGCGCCGCGACGGGTGGGTCGAGGTCCGGGTCCCGCTCGGGGCCGGGGACGCCCTGGCCTCGTGGGTGCTCCAGTTCGGGCCGGAGGCCGAGGTGCGCTCGCCGCGCTCCCTCCGGGACGAGGTCGTCCGGCGCCTGGAGGCGGTCCTTGGCGGGTGAGGCGCGGCAGCCCCGCGCCCCCGAACGCCTCCGCCGGCTCCTCGAGATCGTCCCCTACCTCGTCGCGAACCCGGGGGCCAAGCTGGCGGACGTGGCGGCCCTCTTCGGGATCGCCGAGGACCAGCTCCGCCAGGACCTGGACCTGGTGTGGATGACCGGGCTCCCGCCCTACGGCCCGGGGGACCTGGTCGACGTGGACATCCAGGACGGCCGGGTGTGGGTCCGGATGGCCGACCACTTCGCCCGGCCCCTCCGGCTGACCCGCGCCGAGGCGCTCGCCCTCTACCTCCGAGGCCGGCAGCTCGCCGCCGCCGCCGGGCTCCCCGAGGCCCCGGCCCTGGCCTCGGCCCTCGCGAAGCTCCGAGAGGGGCTCGGCCCGGACCTCCTGGGCCCCCTCGTGGAGCGGGTGGAGGTGGCGGGGGAGGGGAGGACCCCGGAGGTCCTCGACCTGCTCCGGCGGGCGGTGGCGGAGCACGAGCGGGTCGAGATCGAGTACCACGCCGCCTCGACCGGCGAGACCACGGTGCGCCGGATCGACCCCGAGGAGGTGTTCCAGGACATCGGGAACTGGTACGTCGTGGCCTGGGACCATCGCGCCGACGCCGAGCGGCTGTTCCGGGCCGACCGGATCCGGCGGGCCACACCCACCGGGGAGCGCTTCGAACTCCGGGGCCTCGCGGGGGCGGGTCGGTCCCTCTACACGCCCACCGAGCGGGACGTCCGGGTGCGGCTCCTGCTGCGCCCCGGCGCGCGATGGGTCGCGGAGTACTACGCGGTGGAGGCGGAGGTGGAGCGGGAGGACGGGAGCGCCGAGGTCGTGCTCCCCACCGCCCGCCTGGGGTGGCTCGCCGGGCTCCTCCTCCGCCTCGGCCCCGACGCCCAGGTGCTCGAGCCCCCGGAGCTCCGGGACCGCGTCCGGGAGCTGGCCGAACGGACCTTGGCCCGGTACCGGCGGGGGAGGCGAGGGTAGTCACTTCGGGCGCTCAAGCGCCGCCGGGGCTCCGCCGATACCCGGGGTGTCATGACCACCATCCGGACGACGTGCCCCCGGTGCGGGGAAGTGGACATGGGGCCCGAGGCCATCGTGCTCTCGGTCCGGCAGAACGGGCGGGAGGGCACCTACCGGTTCACCTGCCCGGTGTGCTTCGACGACGTCGAGAAGCGGGCCGACCGGAAGATCGTCGCGCTGCTCGTCTCGGCCGGCGTGGACGTGACCGGACCCGGCCCGGGGCCGTCCCGGACGGCGAGCCTGTTCGACGTGGAGGACGAGGACCCTCGGGACCGGGCGGAGGCGCCCCCCTTCACGGTCGACGACCTGATCGACTTCCACTTCCGCCTCCAGGACGACCGGTACATCCAGGAGTTCCTCTCGAAGCAGTGAGGGCCGCGAGCGGGTAGCATCGCTCGCATGCCCGGACCGGTCGTGGTGTGGGCGGTGGTCGGCCTCCTGTCGACGGCAGCGATCGCGGCGGTCCTCGTCGGCCTGGTCCGGCACGCGCTGGTGGTGGGACGGGCCGCCGGGCGCCTCCAGCGGGAGGTGGGGGCCGAGGCGGCGGAGGTGGCGGCCGAGGCCGCGCGGACCGGCGAGCGGGCCGCGCGCCTCGCCCAGGACCCCCTGCGGAGGGGCGGCCGGTAGGACCCGGCGCCGGGCGGGCCCCGTGGAGCCGGGGGCGGCCGGTAGAATCCAGACGGGCACTGGCCCCGGCGGACATGTTCAACATCGGCCCCATGGAGCTCCTGGTGATCCTGGTCCTGGCCCTCATCGTCGTGGGCCCGGCCAAGCTGCCCGAGGTGGGCCGGACGATCGGCCGGGCCCTCCGCGAGTTCCGGAAGGCCCAGGACGAGGTCCGCCAGACCCTGACCTTCGACTTCGAGGACCGGGAGCCTCCCCGGCGCCCCGTGCGGTCCAGCGCGCGGCCGGGCCCGCACCCGCCGGCGCCCTCGGAGGAGGTCGCCGACGACCACCGGGTGGAGGACCGGCTGCGGGCCGCCCGCGACGAGGGCCCGGCGGCCGGGGGACCGGAGGGGAGCCCCGGTCCGGCGGGGGAGGAGCCGGACGCCGACGGGGACGAACCGGGGCGCGGGTCCGCGCGGGAGGCCGGCGCCGCCGGCGATGCGGCCGCGCCGGCGCGGTCCGCCGGGACCCCCGACGAGCCGCCGGCGGCGACCCCCCGAGGGTAGCGGGGCCGGACCAGCCCGCCGATGCGCCTGATCCCGCGGACGCGCCGGAAGGACCCCGAGCGCACGATGACGGTGGTGGAGCACCTGGAGGAGCTCCGCTACCGGCTGATCGTGTCGCTCGGGGCGATCGGGGTGGGTTCGGTAGCCGGCTGGTTCCTGTACGACCCCGTGGTCCGCCTGCTCCGCCAGCCCTACTGCGACACGATCGAGGCACTCCCGCCCGGGAACCGCCCCCCCACGGGCTGCTCCTTCGTGTTCGGGAGCCCCCTCGACGCGGTCGTGGTCAAGCTCAAGGTGGTCGTGTTCCTGGGGCTCGCCGTGGCCCTCCCCATCGTCCTCTACCAGCTGTGGGCGTTCATCGTGCCCGGCCTCACGAAGCGGGAGCGCCGCCTGGCCGGGCCGTTCGTGCTGTCGTCGGTGATCCTGTTCCTCCTGGGGGCGCTCTTCGCCTACCTCACGCTGCCCCGTGGCCTCTCGTTCCTCCTGGGGTTCGCCGGGGAGTTCGTCGTGCCCCTGCTCACGGCCGACCGGTTCCTGGGGTTCGTGATGATGCTCACGCTCGCGTTCGGGATCTCGTTCGAGTTCCCGATCGTCCTGATCTTCCTGACGCTCGCCGGCGTCCTGTCGAGCCAGCGGCTGCGCGAGTGGCGGCGGGGAGCGCTCGTGGTGCTCGCCGTGTTCGCCGCGCTGATCACCCCGAGCGCCGACCCCTACACGATGATCGCCCTCACGGTTCCGCTCTACCTCTTCTACGAGGCGGCTATCCTGGTGGCTCGCCTCATGCGGCGCTGACGGGGGACCGATGGCGATCAAGGGCAAGGGCAGGACGCGCAGCAAGCACGTGGCCAGGGCGCCGCGGCCGGTCGTGGTGCCGGTGAAGCCGCCCCTCCTGCTGCGGCGGCCGGTGCAGGTGGCGGGCGCGTTCCTCGCTGGCGTGGGCCTGGTGGCGTTCGTGGTTTGGTTCGCGAACGGGCTGCGGGCCGATCGGGCGGCGAGCGCCGCGGCGGAGCGGGACCGGACCCGGGAGGCCGTGGTCCGGGAGTACCAGGCCCGGATCCAGGCCATCCTGGCCCCGATCGGGCAGCCCGCCGCGCCGGTGGGGTTCGACGTCCTGCCGGCGTTCTCCTCGGAGCTGGAACGGCTGGCGGATGGGAAGGCCACGCCCTCCGAGGTCTCGGGGGTGGCGGGGGAGGCCGCCAGGGCCGCCGAGCGGGCGGCGGAACAGCTCCGGGCGATGGAGCTGGACGACCTCCTCCGCGACAAGGGCTTGACGGTGGCCGGCGTGAACTACGTCCTGAACTCGCGGCGGCGGATGGCGCAGGGGCTCGAGCTCTACGCCCGGGCGGCGCGGGCGGTGGTGCGGGCGGCCCGGCTCCCGGCCGGCGAGGGCGACGGGCTCGTGGCCCTGGCCTCGGAGGTCGCCGCCCTGGCCGACGAGGTGTTCCAGGACGGCTGGCAGGACTACCAGCAGGCCCTCACGTCCGTGGGGATCTTCCCGCCGATCCAGCCGCCGGGGCCGGGCGACCTGGGCGGGGGCTAGCGGTGGCCGACGCCCTCCTCCTCGTCCATGCCTTCCCCCTGGACGCGCGGATGTGGGAGCCGCAGCTCGCGGCGTTCGCCGGGAGCCTGCCGGTGCTCGCCCCGCACCTGCCCGGCTTCGGGGGGACAGAGCCGGCGGACGACGTGATGACGATGGAGGTGGCCGCCGAACGGCTCCGCGCGGAGCTGGACCGGGCCGGCGTGGACCGGGCCGTGGTCTGCGGGCTCTCGATGGGCGGCTACGTGGCGCTCGAGATGTGGCGGCGGGCCCGGGACCGGATCTCGGGGCTGGTCCTCGCCAACACCCGCGCGGCCCCCGACGGGCCGGACGGGGTGGCGGCGCGGCGGGCCCTGGCCGAGCGGCTCCGCGCGGAGGGGATCGGGTTCCTGGTGGAGGCCCCGCCGCCCCTCCTGTCGCCCTCGGCGCCCCCCGAGCTGTGGGCCAAGGTCCGGAAGCTGATCGCGGACCAGGATCCCGACGCGGTGGCCGCAGCCTCCCTGGGGATGGCCGAGCGCCCCGACTCGACCCCCGACCTGCCCACGATCGACGTGCCGACGCTCGTGATCACCTCGACCGAGGACCGCCTGATCCCGCCCGAGGTCACGGCGCCCATGGCGAGCACGATCCCGGGGGCCGTGCTCGAGGTGATCGAGGGGGCCGGGCACCTCTCGAACCTCGAGGCGCCCGAGGAGTTCAACCGCGTCCTCCGGGAGCACCTGGAGCGCTGCGGGCTCATCGACTGAGGCGAGGCGAACGCCCGCCGCCAGGGCCGTAGACTCGGATGTGGACGTGTCGGATCTCGAACGGTTCGCCTCGCGCTATCCGTTCCCCCTCGACGACTTCCAGGTCCAGGCCATCCGGGCCCTCGCCGAGGGGGAGTCCGTGCTGGTCGCCGCGCCCACCGGCTCGGGCAAGACCGTGGTGGCCGAGTACGCGGTCGACCGGGCCCTGGAGCTCGGCGGCAAGGCCTTCTACACGACCCCGCTGAAGGCGCTCTCGAACCAGAAGTTCGGGGACCTGGTGGCCCGCCACGGGGCCGCCCGCGTCGGGCTCCTCACCGGCGACAACTCGATCAACGGCGAGGCCCC
Source organism: Actinomycetota bacterium (assembly GCA_035559315.1). Lineage (GTDB taxonomy): Bacteria > Actinomycetota > UBA4738 > UBA4738 > HRBIN12 > DATLZM01. The sequence goes on along the minus strand of DATMBJ010000196.1, from coordinate 12,793 downwards.
GATCGTCGTGATGACCACCGAGGTCCTCCGGAACATGCTCTACGAACGGAGCCCGACGCTCGAGGGGCTCCTGTTCGTCATCCTCGACGAGGTCCACTACCTCCAGGACCCCTACCGGGGCGCGGTGTGGGAGGAGGTCCTGATCCACCTGCCGCTCACGGTGTCGGTCGTGTGCCTGTCGGCGACGATCTCGAACGCCGAGGAGTTCGGGGAGTGGATCGGCACGCTGCGGGGCCCGACCCGGGTGGTGATCGAGGAACGGCGCCCCGTGCCGCTGCAGCACTGGTACCTCGTGGGCCGCGAGCTCCACCCGATGCACGTGGAGGAGGACGGGAGGCTCGTCCCCAACCCTCACCTGGTCTCGCTCCACCAGCGGGAGCTCCGGGTGGCGGCGCGAGGACGGCCCCACCTCGTGCACCGGACGGCCCGCCCTCGCGAGGGGCACCGCCGCGCCTACGTGCCCCGCCGCGAGGAGGTGGTGGAGGTCCTGGCCGAACGCGGGATGCTCCCGGCGATCTACTTCGTCTTCAGCCGGGCGGGGTGCGACCGGAGCGTGCGGGGGCTCGTCGGGGCCGGCGTCCGGCTCACGACCGACGAGGAGCGGGAGCGGATCCGAACGTTCGCGGAGATGCGGGTGGCGTGGATGGACGAGGCCGACCTCGTGACCCTGGGGTTCTGGGAGTTCCTCGAGGCCCTCGGGGCGGGGGTCGCCGCGCACCACGCCGGGATGCTCCCGGTCTTCAAGGAGACCGTGGAGGAGCTGTTCGAGGCGGGCCTGGTGAAGGTGGTGTTCGCCACCGAGACCCTCTCGCTCGGCATCAACATGCCCGCCCGGACCGTGGTCATCGAGGACCTGTGGAAGTTCTCCGGCGAGCGCCACGAGCTCCTCACGCCGGGCGAGTACACGCAGCTCGCCGGGCGAGCGGGCCGGCGGGGGATCGACGAGATCGGCCACGCCGTGGTCCTGTACCAGCGGCAGGTGCCGTTCGAGCGGGTCGCCGCCCTGGCCGCCACCCGCACCTACGAGCTGACCTCGAGCTTCCGCCCCTCCTACAACATGGCGGTGAACCTGGTCCGCTCCTACACCCGCGAGCAGGTCCACCACCTGCTCAACTCCTCGTTCGCGCAGTTCCTCGCGGACCGCGGGGTGGTGGCCCTGGAGCGGGAGCTGGAGCGGGACCGGGCCTACCTCGAGGGGTACGAACGGCAGATGGCCTGCCACCTCGGCGACTTCCGCGAGTACTGGGCCCTGCGGGAGCGGGCTCGGCGGATCCGGGAGGAGGCCCTCCGGGGCCGGGAGCGGCTGTTGGCGGAGGCCACCAGGGAGGCGCTGGCCGCGCTCCGACCCGGCGACGTGATCTTCGTGCCGCGGGCCCGCCGCCGGGGCCTGGCCGTGGTGCTCTCGTCCCGGGACGGCCGTCCGACGGTGCTCGGACAGGACCGGCGGTTCTTCCGGCCCTCGGCGAAGGATTTCGACGAGCCGCCGCAGGTGCTGGCCAGGATCCCGCTGCCCCGGGGCGGGAACCCGCGGAGCGCCCGGTACCGCAGGGACGTCGTGGCCCGCCTGGTGGCCCTCGACGTCCGTCCGCCGCGAGCCCGCGCGCGGGCGCGCCTGGACCCGGAGACCGAACGCGAGGCCGCCCGCCTCGAGCGCCGGGCCGAACGCCATCCCTGCCACGCCTGTCCCGACCGGGCCGAGCACGAGCGGTGGGCGGAGCGGGCCTCCCAGCTCGAGGCGCGGATCGCCGCCACGCTCCGGCGGATCCGCTCCCGAACCGAGACCCTGGCGCGGCAGTTCGACCGGGTGCTGGGCGTGCTCGAGGACCTGGGGTACGTCCGCGGGTTCCAGCTGCTCCCCAAGGGCGAGCGGCTGGCCCGGATCTACGGCGAGGGCGACATCCTCGTCGGCGAGGCCCTCGAGGAGGGCCTCCTGGTCGGTCTCTCCCCGTCGGAGGCGGCGGCGCTGGTCTCGACCCTGGTCTACGAGCCGCGCGAGCGGGCCGCGCCCCGAGGTGGGATGCCGACGGCCCGGGCCGAGGAACGGTTCCGGCGGCTCGTGGATCTGTGGCGGCGGGTGCGGGAGGCTGAGGACGCGCACCGCGTCTCGCTCTGCAGGGATCTGGAGGCGGGCTTCGCGGTCCCCGCGTTCCACTGGGCGGAGGGGAAGCCCCTGGAGAGCGTGCTCCGGGAGACCGAGATGGCCCCGGGGGACTTCGTGCGGACCTGCAAGCAGCTGATCGACCTCCTCGCGCAGATCGAGGAGGTGGCGCCCGAGGACGTGGCCCCGACGGTCCGGGCGGCGCGGCAGGCCATGAACCGGGGCGTGGTCGCCTACACGGGCGTCTGACCCCGGTACCATCGCCCCGCGATGACGAGCCCCTTCGGCCCCCTCACCGTGATCGTGAACCCCCACGCGGGGCGGGGGCGCGTGGCCGAGGAGGTGCCCGAGCTCGAGCGTCAGCTCCGGGCCAAGGGGCTCGACTACACGCTGCGGTTCACCGAGGGACCGGGGGACGCCACCCGGCTGGCCCGGGAGGCCGTGCTCGCGGGAGCGCGGTTCCTCGTGGCCGTGGGGGGCGACGGCACCGTGCACGAGGTCGTGAACGGGATGATGGGGGACTCGGGGCCCCTGGTCCCCGACCTGGTCCTGGGGGTCGTGGCGGCCGGCTCCGGGTGCGACCTGGTCCGGACGTTCGGCCTCCCGGGCGACGCCACCCGGGCCTGTCACCACCTGGTCGGGGACTCCGTCTACCCGATGGACCTCATGAGGATCACCTACCGGGCGGAGGACGGCACCGAGCGGACCCGATACGGGGTGAACGTCGCCGAGGCCGGGCTGGGGGCGGCCGTGGCCGGGCGGGCGCAGCGCCTGCCCAGGTTCTTCGGCCAGTCCCGGTACTTCGTCGCGTTCTGGCTCACCCTGCCCGGGTTCCCCCTGGCCCGGGTGAGGGTGCAGGCCGACCGCCGGACCTACGAGGGACCGGCCTTCCTGGTCGTGGTCGGGAACTGCCAGTTCTACGGGGCCGGGATGCGGGTCTCGCCGCGCTCCTACCCCGGGGACGGCGTCCTGGACGTGCTCGTGTTCAAGGGCCCTCGCTCCGACGCGTTCACGATGATCCCCCGGATCTACCGGGGCGAGCACGTGCCCCACGACCACATCGCGGAGCTCCGCGCTCGGGTTGCGGTCCGGGTGGAGGCGGACCGGGCGCTGCCCGTGGAGGCCGACGGCGAGGTCCTCGGGACCACGCCCGCGGTCTTCCAGGTCGTCCCCCGGGCGATCCTCATGAAGGTGTGAGGGGCGGATGGGCGGGCGGTTCCTGGAGCGGATCGGCCGGGCCGCCGAGCGGGCCCGGGAGGAGGGGCTGGCCGCGATCCTCGTCGCACCCTCGCCCGACTACCGGTACCTCACCGGGTACGAGCCGCCCCCCCTCGAGCGGCTCACGCTCCTCGTGGTCCGCGCCGCCGCCGACCCCGTCCTGCTGGTCCCGGCGCTCGAGGCGCCCCTGGCCCGCGCGTCCCCGATCGGCGGGTCCGTCGAGGTGGTCACCTGGCTCGATGGCGAGGACCCCTACGCCGCCGCCGCCCGGCTCCTGCCGCGGGAGGGGACGTTCGCGGTGGGGGACCGGACCTGGGCCGCGCACCTCCTCGGCCTCCAGGCCCGGATGCCCGGGGCGCGCTTCGTGCGGGCGTCGCCGGTCCTCGCGCCGCTCCGGGCGGTGAAGGACCCCGACGAGCTGGAACTGCTCGGCCGCGCGGCCCGGGGCGCCGACGAGGCGTTCCGGCGCCTCGTGGCCGGCCGGCTCGAGGGCAGGAGCGAGGAGGAGGTGGCGGGGCAGCTCGCGGACCTGCTCCTCGAGGTCGGGCACGGGTCGGTGGCCTTCACGATCGTGGCGTCGGGGCCCAACGGCGCCTCGCCGCACCACGAGCCAGGGGGCCGCGTCATCCGGGCCGGCGACGCGGTGGTGCTCGACTTCGGCGGCCGGGTCGAGGGGTACTGCTCGGACATCACGCGGACCGTGGCGGTCGGCGCCCCGCCGACGGGGTTCGCGGAGGTGTACGAGGTCGTCCGGGAGGCCCAGGAGGCCGCGTTCCGCGCGGTCCGGCCGGGGGTCCCGGCGGAGGAGGTGGACGCGGCCGCCCGGCGCGTGATCGAGGACGCCGGCTACGGGGACCGGTTCATCCACCGCACCGGCCACGGGATCGGCCTCGAGGAGCACGAGGAGCCCTACATCGTGGCGGGCAACGCCGAGCCCCTCCGGGTCGGCCACTGCTTCTCGATCGAGCCCGGGATCTACCTGCCCGGCGAGTTCGGCGTCCGGATCGAGGACATCGTGACCGTGACCCCGGAGGGGGCGCAGCGGTTGAACCACGCCCCCCGCGAGCTGCTCACGGTGGCCTGAAGCCCCCGCCCAGCTAGCTCCGCCGGCGGACCACGGTGCCCGCCGCGGTGTCCTGGACCTCGAAGCCCATCTCGACCAGGCGGGCGCGGATCGCGTCGCTCGTGGCGAAGTCCCGCCGCTTCCGGGCCGCGTCCCGCTCCTCGAGGAGCGCCTGGACCTCGGGCGGGACCTCGAACCCCTCGCGGGCCTCGCGCTCGAGGTCCAGCCCGAGCACCCGGTCCCAGGAGGAGAGCAGCGCGTACTTCTCGCCGGGGGCGACGTCCGGGGTCTTCACCAGCTCGTTCAGGACCACCAGGGCCGCGGGCATGTCCAGGTCGTCGGCCACGGCGTCGCGGAACCGGCGGTCGTACGCCCGGCCGACCTCGGTGAGCTCCGCCGGGCGCGGCGCCTCCTTCCACTCCGCCATCCGCCGGCGGAGCCGCTTCACGTGCTCGTCGGCGGCGGCCATCGCCTCCCAGGAGAAGTCCATCTCGCTCCGGTAGCGGGTCTGGAACGTGAGGTAGCGGTAGGAGAGCGGGTCGAACCCCCGGTCGACGAGCTCGTGGACCCGGACCACGTTCCCCGCGGACTTCGCGATCTTCTGCCCGGCCAGCCGGAGGTGGCCGCCGTGGACCCAGGTCGAGACGACCTGGTGGCCGGTGGCGCCCTCCGACTGCGCGATCTCGTCCTCGTGGTGGGGGAAGATCAGGTCCACGCCCCCGGTGTGGAGGTCGAACCGCTCGCCCAGGTACTTCATCGACATCGCCGAGCACTCGATGTGCCAGCCCGGGAACCCCTCGCCCCAGGGGCTCGGCCACTTCATCAGCCGCCCCGGCCCGGCCGCCTTCCAGAGCGAGAAGTCCGCGTGGTGGCGCTTCCGGGGGTCGGTCTCGAGGTCCCGGTGGCCGGGCCGGAGCTTGTCGAGGGTGTTCCCCGAGAGCTTCCCGTACTCGGGGAACGACCGGACGTCGTAGTAGACGGTGCCGTCGTCCACCACGTAGGCGTGGCCCCGCTCGATCAGGCGCTGGGTGAGCTCGATCATCTCCGGGATGTGCTCGGTGGCCCGGGGGTAGACGTGCGCCGGCTGGATCCCGATCGCCGCGGCGTCCTCGAGGAACGCCTTCGTGTACTTCTCGGCGATCTCGAGCGGCGAGAGGCCCTCGTCCTCGGCCGCCAGGAGCATCTTGTCCACGGCCTGGGGGGAGGACTCGTCGGTCATGTGCCCGACGTCCGTGATGTTCATGACCTGGAAGACCTCGTACCCCTCGAACTCGAGGGCCCGCCGGACCAGGTCGGCGAGGAGGAACGTCCGGAGGTTCCCCAGGTGGGCGTACCGGTACACGGTCGGGCCGCACGTGTACATCCGGATCCGCCGGTCCTCGAGCGGGACGATCTCCTCGACCCGCCTGGTGAGCGTGTTGTGAACCCGCACGGTACCGAGCATAACCGCCGCCCGGGCCGCCCTCTTCCCGCCGGCTCGGGGGCGACCGCGCTCAGCCCAGGTCGGGCCTGGGCGGCGGCGGGGGCAGCGCGACGCCCGCCTCGCGCCCCTCGCCCTGGGCGCCCTGCTGCCCGTTCCCGGTGAACAACCCCGCCGGCACCTCGAGCGGCTCGCGCTCCCCGAGCTGGGCCATGAGCGCCTCGATCTCGTCCCCGATCAGCTCCTCCCGCTCGAGGAGCGCGTCGCGGATCCCCTCCACGACGTGCCGCTTCTGGAGCAGGAGGGCGCGGACCCGGCGCTTGGACTCCTCGAGGAGCTCGTGCACCTCCTTGCGGCGCTCGGGGTCGGCCAGGACGGCCTTGATCGGGTTCTCGCCGGCGAAGGGGTTCGCCAGGGCGCTCGCGGACACCAGGCTCCGGCCCATCCCGTACAGGCCCACGTACGCGGCCGCGTTCCAGGTGGCGGCCTCCAGGTCGCTCGAGGGCCCGGTCGTGGTCTGGCCGAACCAGATCTCCTCGGCCACGAGCCCGGCCAGCGAGACCTGGAGGCGGGCCAGGATCTCCTTCTGGGTCCGGAGGTAGCGGTCCTCGACGTCCTGGCCGTGGACCAGCCCCAGGGCGCCCTCCCGCTTCTGGATCGTGATGACCTGGATCTGCCGCTCGCCGCGCTCGAGGGTGTAGGAGGCCACGGCGTGGGCGGCCTCGTGGGTCGCGACCATCTCCCGCTCGCGCTCGGTGTACCGCACCGGCTGCTTGAGCCCGATCTCCTCGGCCAGCTTGGCCTGCCAGAGGTCGTCCCAGCGGAGCGCGTCCCGGCCGTCCTGCAGCGCGAAGATAAGGGCCTCGTTCACGATGTTCTTGATCATCGCGGGCGAGTAGCCCACGGTCATCCGGGCCAGCTTGTCCACGTCGATCGGCTCGTGGCGGACCTTGGCCAGGTAGTACCGGGCGATGTCGCGGCGGCCCTCGTGGTCGGGGAGCCCAACGTGGATCTTCCGGTCGAACCGGCCCGGCCGGAGGAGCGCCGGGTCCAGCGTGTTCGCCCGGTTGGTCGCCCCGATCACCATGATGTTGTAGAAGGGCACCTTGGGCTTGGCCCGGAACAGGACCCGCCGGACGTGCCGCCACAGGCCCCGGGGCACCACCAGCCCGTCCATCTGGACCAGCAGCTCGTTGATCACCCCGAGCCCGCCGCCCCACATGCCGCCCATGATCACGCGGTCCGCGGTCCGATCGGGGGCGCTCCGCTCGGAGACCAGGCCCCGGCTCCCGCCGATCGCGTCGAGCTCGTCGACGAAGATCACCGCGCCGCCGTACTTGTCCGACATCGCCCGAGCCTTGGAGAACAGGCGGCGCATCTTGAGCTGGGGGATCCCGAGGAACATGTTGGCGAAGCCGGAGCCCGACGCGTACAGGAACGGGACGCTCGACGATCCGGCGATGGCCTTGGCGAGGAGCGTCTTCCCCGTGCCCGGCGGTCCCTCGAAGAGGATCCCGTGGGGCGGGTAGCCGCCCATCTGCTTGAACTCCTTGAACCCCTGGAACAGGCGGAGGACCTCCTTGGTCGCCTCCACCGCCGCCGGCTGGCCCCGGACGTCGTCGAACGTGACGTCGTACTCGCCCGGGTAGATCACGTAGGTGTTGCCGCGGGCCAGGAACCAGAACAGCGCGACGAACTGGATCAGGATGAAGACGATCGCGAACAGGATCTGGATGATCAGCACCCGGTACTGGGCGAGGGTCGGCCCCGGGTTCGTGAGCGCCACGTCCGGCGTGATCCCGAGGAGGAGGTAGGCGATCAACAGGTAGACGCCGAGGACGAGGGCCGCCCGCCTGATCCACCGGAGGTACCTGCGGTACTGGTCCATGACAGCTCCCGGAGCGCTCCGCCGGACGGGGCTCCCGCCGGCCGCTGTGTCTGCGCCATCAGTCTACGCCGTTCCGCGCCCTGGGGTACGCTCCGGCCGGGGCCCGGTTCGGGGGTCCGGGTCCGCGGGACGATGGCCTCCGGGCAGCTGCAGCAGCTCGAGCGGGAGATCGCCGACCTGGCCGGGCGGTTCGCCGACGTGGCCAGGGAGGTGGTGGCGGCCGCCCTGGACCGCTCCGTGGGGCGGTTCCTGGTCGAGCGGGCCGCGTGGTTGGAGGGGCTCGAGGACGACACCTCGCGGGCGCTCGTGCAGGCCCTGCGGGCGGCGATCGCCCACGGCGCCGACGCCGTCGCCTCGCGGCTGCGGGACCCGGACCTCTGGCTCGACCCCCTGGTGGCGCGGGAGGCGATCGGGGGGAGGACCGAGGTCTGGGGCGACCTGCTCCCCGGCTGGGTGATCGAGCTCGCGCGCCGCCTGGGGAGGCCCTCCGCCGAGCGCGCCCTGCGACCCGCGGAGCTGGACAGCCTGAACAACCGGGTGTGGCTCGCCCTCGCCAACGCGGCCGAGCCCGTGGTCGAGGTGCTCGGGGAGTTCGGGATCGACCGGGCCGAACTGGGCGCGATCGGTCCGGGAGGCCGACCGTTCCGGCCGGGGAGCCTCCGCGAGCTCGACCCGGGCGGCCGCCTGGCGCCGCTGTGGCGCCGCTACCTCGCGCTCTACGACCGGTACCGGGACCTGGGCGGCGTCGGCGGGGACCGGGGTTGAGGCCTCGGCTCAGGCCGGGGGGGCCGGGGGGCGGGTGGGCCTGCCCTCGAAGGGGATCGAGAGCACGACGGTGGTCCGGGTCCCGACCCCCGCCTTCTCGCGGAGCCGGCGGATCAGGTCCTCGAGCCCGCTCGGGGAGCGCGTCCGGACCTTGAGGATGTAGTTCGCCTCCCCGGCCACGCTGTAGCAGTCCTCCACCTCGGGGAAGTCGACGACCCGCTCGGGGAGGTCGTCGGGCTGGGTGGGGTCGAGCGGGGTGACGGCGATCAGGGCCGTCACGAGCAGCCCGAGGGCCTCGGGGTCCACGACCGCCCGGTAGCCCCGGATCACGCCGGCCGCCTCGAGCTTGCGGACCCGCTCGTGGACCGCGGAGGGGGAGAGCCCGACCCGACGACCGACCTCGGCGTAGGTCGCCCGGGCGTCCTCCTGGAGGGCCGCCACGATGTCCAGGTCCCGCTCATCGAGCACACCGCGAGCATACGGCGCCGGGGCGGGGGACGGTCGGGCGGGGCCCGTCCGGCCACGGGGCGGGAGGGCCGGGCGGGGTCCGTCCGGCGCCGGCCGGGGGAGCGGCCGGCGGCGCGCCCAGGGAGAACGACGACCCGCCCGGGGGAGCGGCGGGCTCGCCGAGACCCGAACCGGGAACCCCCGGCCGGGGGATCGCGCCCCGGGGCTCCGCGGGCTAGGATCCGGCCGTCCGCGAGCGGCCCTCCCTCCCTCGGGCCGGGGGAGGGAGGGGATGCCGAGGGCGCGCCGGGGAACCGAGGACCTCGAGCTCCCCTCGTTCGCGCCGGTGCCCCGCCCGGGCGGCGGGAGCCGGCTCCTCGCGCGGCTCCCCGAGCGGGACGCCCGGGCCTACGAGGGGCTGGTCGAGGCGGCCCTGCCGGCGATCGAACGTGCCCTCGGTCCGGAGGTCGTGGCGAACCGCGCGCTCCCGGGGCCCGGGGGGCGGCTCGAGCCCCTGGCCGCGGCGCGCGCCCGCCACCGGGCCGCCCTCGGCACCCTGCTGAGGGCCCGCGACGTGCGGGCCGTCCTCGTCCTCGACGTCGCCGACTTCTACCCCTCGACGGCCCCCGCGGCCGTCGAACGAGCCCTCCGATGGGTGGGCGGACCGGCCCTCGCCGGGCCCCTGGGACGGCTCCTGCGGTCGTTCGAGGAGCGCGGGGTGCGAGGCCTGCCGGTGGGGCCCGAGCCCTCCGCCGTCCTGGCCAACGCCGTCCTCGGGCCCCTGGACGCGGCCCTCCGCGGCGCGGAACTCCGCCACCTCCGCTGGGTGGACGACGTGATCGCGCCCGCGCCGGGCCCGGACGCCGCGCGTCGGGGCCTCGAACGCGCGCTCCGGGCCCTGGACGCCCTGGGCCTCGTCCCGAACCCCCGCAAGACCCGGATCCTCACCGGCCCGGAGGAGGTCCGGGCGATGACGGGGTGGGGCGGTCCCTCGGGTCTGCCCCGCTGATCGCTCGTAGGGCAGACGCCGCCTGGGGAGCGGGTGCTGCCACCGGGGCCGCGAGCTGTGGCATCATCGGCGCCCGATGCGCACCCTCTACCGAGCGTCCCGCGTCCGGACCCTCTCGCACCCACCGGAGGGCGAGTGGGTGCTGGTGGACGGCCGTCACGTCCAGCGGGTCGGCTCCGGCGAGCTCCCAGAGGCGGACCGGGTCGTGGAACTCCCTGGCACCACGATCCTCCCCGGGTTCGTCGACACCCACGTGCACCTCACCGGGACCGGCGAGCACCTCGCGAACCCCGAGATCGCGGCGGCGGGTTCCCGGGAGGAGCTCCTCGACGCCGCGCGGCGGGCGGCCGCCGGCAGGGAGGCCCCGACGCTGCTCCACGGGTTCGACGAGTCCCGCTGGCCACGGCCCGAGCTCCCGGGCCTCGAGGACCTGGACGGGGTCTCGCCGCAGCCCCTGTGCCTGGTGCGGGTGGACGGCCACCTGTCGCTCGCGAACGCGGCCGCCCTCCGGGCGGCCGGGGTCCTCGATGCACCCGGCGTCGGCCGCGACGAGCGGGGGCGGCCGACCGGCGCCCTCACGGGGGAGGCGAACCAGCGCCTGCGACGGTGGTTCGCGCAGGCCATCCCCGACCGCGACGTGCAGGAGCTCCAGCTCCGGGCGGCGGCCCTGGCGGCCTCCCGCGGGGTGACCTGCGTGCACGAGATGTCGATGCCGGCCCTCCGGGGGCTCCGGGACGTCCGGATCCTCCTCGAGCACCGGGACCGGCTGCCGGTGGACGTCGTGATCTACCTGGCCACGACGGACGTCGCGCAGGCGATGGACCTGGGGCTGCGGAGGATCGGCGGCGACCTCCCGGTGGACGGCTCGATCGGGGCCCGGACCGCGGGGCTCCTGGCCCCCTACGCGGACGGGGAGGGGAGCGGGGAGACGTACTTCGCCGACGACGAGCTCGCCGAGCTCCTCCACGGCGCCCACGCGGCCGGCCTCCAGGTCGGGCTCCACGCGATCGGGGACCGGGCGATCGAGCAGGTGCTCCGCACCTGGGAGCGGATCTACGGGACCCTCGACTCCCGCGCCCGCCGGCACTTCCGCGCCCGCCGGCACCGGATCGAGCACTTCGAGATGCCGACCTCCGCCCACGTCGAGCGCGCGGCGGCCCTCGGGCTCGCCATCTCCGTCCAGCCCGCGTTCGACGCGCTTTGGGGCCAGCGGGGAGGCCTGTACGAGGTCCGGCTGGGCTGGGAGCGGGCGGCGGGGATGAACCCCTTCCGCTCGCTCCTCGAGCGCGGCTTGGAGGTGGGGGTCGGGAGCGACTCGCCCATCACCCCGCTCGACCCGATGGCCGCGCTCGCCGCCCTGGAGGGGCACCACGACCCCGCGCAGCGGCTGTCCCGGGCCGAAGCCATCCGCCTGCACACGATCGGGAGCGCGCGCCTGGCCCACCAGGAGGGGAAGAAGGGGTCCCTCGAGCCCGGCGCCCACGCCGACCTCGCGGCCTACGAGCTCGACCCCTTCGAGGCGGAGGACCTGGAGGACCTGCGCCCGGTGCTCACGGTCTCGATGGGGCGGGAGGTCTCCGCCCGGTGACTCCCGAGCCCCCCGCGGCCGACCGGGAGCGCCCGGCGTCGGCGGTGGAGGAGGAGGGGGACGGCGGCATGGTCCCGGTGGGGCCCATGACCGGCGCGTTTGACAGCCCCGGGAGGCTTCGTTACCGTGCGCATCGCGCTGCCGCCCCGGCGGTGGCGCTGAGGACCCGAGAGGCTGAGTAGACAACGCGGCGCCCCGGCGCCGCGGCTCCAAAGGCCACTCGGGTCCTCGTTTCGCCTGCCCGGGGTTCGGAGGGGGGCCGGAGCGGGAACCATCGGACGGGAACATCCGGGGGGCGTCCGCCGTTCGAATACCGGGATGTCGGGAAGCGAACCGACCCCCCGGCCCGCGGGGGGTACAATCCCCGCTTCGGCCGTGAGGCGACCGGGAGGATGAGCAGGATGGAGGACATCGAGGATCGCCTCGACGACGAGGACCTCGTGGACGAGGTAGAGGTAGAGGAGGAGGAACCGGAGGACGTCGAGGTCGCCGAGGAGCCGGCCCCCCTCGCCAGGGAGCCGGAGGAGGGCGACGTCGAGTCGATCCAGGAGCTCCTGGTCAAGCAGGAGGCGAAGGCGGCCGAGGAGGAGGAAGAGGACGCGCTCCTCGCGCTCTCGCGGGAGGAGCGGCTCGAGCCCCTCGCCGTGAAGGTCGTGCCGCCCCAGCCCCACGAGTTCGTATGCCAGAAGTGCTACCTGGTCAAGCACCGGAGCCAGCTCAAAGACAAGACCAGGATGCTCTGCCGGGACTGCGCCTGACTCCCCCCCGACGCCGCCCCTGGCCCGGGCTCCTCGCCGCCGCCTCGGGCGCGCTCCTCTCGTTCTCGCTCCCGCCCGCCGGCCTCTGGCCCCTGGCCCTGGTCTCGCTCGCGCCGCTCGTGGCGCTGGCCCGGCGGGCCCGGCCGCCGCGCGGGGCGGCCCTGGGGTTCGTGTTCGGCGTCGCGTACTTCGGGCTGACCCTCTCCTGGATCCTCCTGTTCGGGGAGCTCGCCTGGACCGGCCTGGTCCTGGCCCAGGCGGCGTCCGTGGCCGCCTTCGGGGCCGTGACGCCGGTCCTGTGGCGCGACGAGCGGCCGCTCGGCTCCGCCGCGGGGCTCGCGGCCGCCTGGACGGTGCTCGAGTGGGTGCGCGGCGCCTGGCCGCTCGGGGGATTCACCTGGGGGCAGCTCGGCTCGAGCCAGGTCGGCAACCCCGCGCTGCTCCCGCTCGCCTCCTGGGGCGGGGTGTGGGCGCTCACGTTCGTGGCCGCGCTCGCGAACGCGCTCCTGGTCGTAGCCGCGGACCGGGTCGCGGCCACG
>DATMBJ010000195.1:0-60717 GCA_035559315.1 Actinomycetota bacterium | reverse complement strand
GGCCGGTCGGGGCCCGGGCGCCGGGGGCTACCCTTGGCCCGTGCACGCGGTGGTCCTGATCCCCGGCGACGGCATCGGGCCGGAGGTGGCCCGGGCGGCGCGGCTCGTCCTGGACGCCGCCTGCCCGAGGATCGGATGGCGCACCGAGGACGCGGGCGCCACGGCCCTCGAGCGCTGGGGCGAGCTGCTCCCCGCCCGGACCCTGGAGGCGATCCGCGAGGCACGCGTGGCGCTGAAGGGCCCCATCACGACCCCCGTGGGGACCGGCTTCCGGAGCGTGAACGTGGCGCTGCGCCAGGAGCTCGACCTGTTCGCCGCGGTCCGCCCGGCCCGCTCCCTGCCCGGCGTGTCCACCCGGCACGCGGGCGTGGACCTCGTGGTGATCCGGGAGAACACCGAGGATCTCTACCGGGGGATCGAGTTCGCCCGCGGCAGCCACGAGGCGGAGCGGCTCCGCGAGCTCCTGGAGCGCCTCTCGGGCTTCCGCCTGCGGGAGGACGCCGCGGTCACCCTGAAGCCGATCTCGGTCACGGCCACCCGGAGGATCGTCCGCTTCGCCCTCGACCTCGCCCGCAGGGAGGGCCGCCGGACGGTCACCGTCGGGCACAAGGCGAGCATCATGCGGTACTCCGACGGCCTGTTCCTCGAGACGGCCCGGGAGGAGGCCGCCGCCGTCCCCGGGGTCGAGCTCCGCGACCTCGAGATCGACGAGCTGTCGATGCGCCTGGGGCGGGAACCGGAACGGTTCGACGTGCTCCTGCTGCCCAACCTCTACGGCGACATCCTGTCCGACCTCTGCGCGGGCCTCGTGGGCGGGCTGGGCCTGGTCGCGGGCGCCAACCTCGGCTGGGAGTACGCGGTGTTCGAGCCGGTCCACGGGAGCGCCCCCGACATCGCGGGCCGCGGCGTGGCCAACCCCGTGGCGATGATCCGCTCGGGGGCGATGCTCCTCCGCCACCTGGGGGAGGCGGAGGCCGCGGGGGCCGTGGACGCGGCCCTCGACGCCGTCCTCGCCGAGGGGAGGGTCCGGACCCCCGATCTCGGGGGCAGCGCCACCACGATGGAGGTGGCCGAGGAGGTGGCCGCCCGCGCGGCCCAGGGGGCCGGGGCCGGCTGAGCCCGCCCCGGACGCGCGGCCGCCGGGTCGCCGAGTGGTCAAGCGGGCCGCGGCGCGCTAGGAATAAGGCGGGACCGGCCGGGGACGGCCCCAGGTCGCCCCGGAGCGGCCGGCCGGCCGCCGGGGCACGGACGAGGACGTCGAGGACGTGCGGAGGGAGGCCATGGTCGGCAAGGTCGGTGACCGGATCATCGTCGAGTCCGAGCACGTCGGCACGCCCACCCGGGAAGGCGAGATCCTCGAGGTGATCCGGGGCGAGGTCGGCGTCCGCTACCGGGTGCGGTGGGCCGACGGGCACGAGACGATCTTCACGCCGAGCGTCGGCTCCGCGCGGATCGTGCCTCGCGAGGAGGCCAAGGCGAGCACCTGAGCCGGGAGGGCCCCGGGATCGCGGGCGCCGCTCAGGGGCCCCGACCGGGGCCCTCCGGACCTGCCTCTCAGCACCCGGGCTCGCCGGGGTTGCCGCAGCACCCCCGCCGGAGCGCCCGCAGCCGGTTCCGGGCGGTCACGCGGAGCCGCTCGGGCAGGGGCAGGTTCGAGGTCCGCCAGTTCGTGAAGAACAGCCGGGCGCGCCGGCGGAACTCCCCGTGGGCCACGGTCCGATGCTACCCACCGCGCCGGCCGGTGGTGGGAGACTACGGGCCGTGCGCCGGGAGCTCCTATCGACGGCGCGCCCGACGCCGCTCCGGCTGGCGGGGTTCGTGGCGGCGGCCGCGGGTGGCCTCCTGATCGGCATGGGCGCGCTGCTGCCCTGGGCCCGGGTCTCCTACCTCGGCCTGCCCGCCGTCGACGTCCCGGGCGTGGACCTGGGTGAGGGCAGGGCGACCCTCGCCGTCGGCCTCGTCGTCCTCGCCGCCATCCCCCTCTCCCGCCTCTCCGCCCGGAGGACCCGCTGGGCCTGGCTCCTCGTGGCGGCCGGGCTCGCGGCCTGCAGCCTGGGGCTCGCGGGGATCCTGGTGGACGAGGCCCGGCTCGGCGGCCCGTCCGCCGGACGCCTGGCCCGGGAGCTGGCCCGATCCACGGGCCTGCCCGAGGGCGAGCTCCGGGCGCGGCTCGAGGCGACCGCCCCGGACGTCCGGCGCGGCCCGGGTGCACCGCTAGCGGCGGCCGGTGGCGTGCTCGCGGCGGTCGGGGGCGGGCTCACCGCGGCCTGGTCACGTTCCGCCGGGCGCGGTGGAGGGTCGCTCGGACCCCACCGGCGAGGCTAGAGCTTCGCCAGGTCCGCGCACTTGGCGCGGATCCCCTCGGCCGCGGCCCGGAGCGCGGCGAGCTCGTCCTCGTTGAGGTCGATCTCGACGATCTCCTCGACCCCCCGCGGGCCCAGCCGGGTCGGGACCCCCACGTACACGTCGGTGATCCCGTACTGCCCCGTGCACCAGGCGCAGACGGGGAGCAGCTCGCCGGTCGGCTCGATGATCTCCCGGACCATCCGGGTCACCGCCGCGGAGGGCGCGTAGTAGGCGCTCCCCTTCTTGAGGAGCGCGACGATCTCGGCGCCCGCGTCCCGCGTGCGCTGGTACAGCCGCTCCAGCGTGGCCTCGTCCACGAGCTCGGTGAGCGGCTTGCCGGCGACCGTGGCGTGTCGAGGCAGCGGGACCATCGACTCGCCGTGGGACCCGAGGGTCATGGCCTGCACCACCGAGGGCGAGACCCCCAGCTCCTCGGCGATGAAGGCCCGCAGGCGGGCCGAGTCCAGCACCCCGGCCATCCCCATCACGCGTTCCCTGGGGAACCCCGAGACCTCGGCGGCGAGGAACGTCATCTCGTCCAGCGGGTTGGTCACGACGATCAGGATCGCGTCCGGCGAACCCGGCGTCACGCGCTCCACGACCTCCCGCACGATCCCCGCGTTCTTGCCGAGGAGGTCCATCCGGCTCATCCCGGGCTGCCTGGGGAACCCCGCGGTGATCACGACGACGTCCGATCCGGCGGTGTCCGCGTAGTCGTTCGTGCCGATCACGGTCGGCTCGTAGCCCTCGATCGGCGCCGCCTGCCGGAGGTCGAGGGCCAGCCCCTGCGGGAGGCCCTCGATGATGTCCACCATCACCACCTCGCCGAGCCCCTTCTGGAGGACCCGCATCGCCGTGGTCTGCCCGACGAACCCGCTGCCGACGACCGTGATCTTCACCCTCCACCCCCGCGCGTGCGTGCTCCCCGGGGCGCGCCCCGCGGCCCCGGGAGCCCGGCCGTCGCCGGGCCGGCCCAATCCTAGCCGCGGGGGCCGGCGCCGAGCCGCGCGATGACGGCCGCGGCGACCTCGTCCACGGACGCCCCGGGCCCGGCCGCGACGAGCTCCGGGGGCAGGACCCGGCCCTCGGCCAGGACGGCCTCGACCGCCGCCTCGACGGCTGCCCCCGCCCCCTCCTCGCCCAGGTGGCGGAGGAGCAGCGCACCGGCCAGGATCGCCGCGACCGGGTTCGCGCGCCCGGTCCCCGCGAGGGCCGGCTCCGGGCCGTGGGCCGGCTCGAACACGCCGACCCCGTCCCCCAGGTGCGCCCAGGGCACGACGCCGGGCCCGCCCACCATCCCCGCGCACAGCTCGGAGACGATGTCGCCGTAGAGGTTCGGCAGGACCAGGACGTCGAACGCCTCCGGCCGCTGCACCAGCGCCATCGTGAGCGCGTCGATGATCCGGTCCTCGAAGGCGACGTCCGGGTGCTCGGCGGCCACCGCCCGCGCCACCTCGAGGAACAGCCCGTCGGTGAACTTCATGATGTTCGCCTTGTGGCCCGCGGTGACCTTCCGCCGCCCCCGGGCGCGTGCCTGCGCGAACGCGAACCGCACGATCCGCTCGGAGGCGGAGGCCGAGATCGCCTTGACCGAGATCCCGGAGTCGTCGCGGACGCGGATCCCCGCCACCTCCTCCAGGAACCGCACCAGCTCCGCCGTCGCGGGCTCGCCCCGGGCGAACTCCACCCCGAGGTACAGGTCCTCGGTGCTCTCGCGCACCACGATCAGGTCCACCGTCTCGTAGCGGGACGGGACCCCCGGGAGGAGCCGACAGGGGCGCAGCCCGGCGAACAGGCCCAGGGCTCGGCGGAGGGCCACGTTCACGTTCCGCAGCCCGCTCGCCGAGGGGGTCTCGCAGGGCCCCTTGAGGCACGCGCCGGCGACCCGGATCGCCTCGAGCGTCGCGGCCGGGAGGGCGTCGCCGCCGCCCTCGAACGCGGCCCGCCCGGCCTCGCGGACCTGCCACCGGAGGGGGACCCCGGTGGCGTCGAGGACCCGCCGGGCGGCGGCGATGACCTCCGGGCCGACCCCGTCGCCGGGGACCAGGACCACGTCGTACGCCACGACCCCACCTTAGCGGCGCCGGGGGAGAGCCCCCGGCGGTATGCTGGCTGGTGGAGGTCGCCGACCCCCCGGGACGGACCGGAGGGGATAACATCTGAACATCGAGATATCGAGGCGGGAGCGATGACCGAGAAGGGGCTCCAGGACGTCGTCGCGGCCGAGACCAGGATCTCGGACATCGACGGCGAGCGCGGCAAGCTCTGGTACGTCGGCTACGACATCGAGGATCTCGCCCGGGACTCGAACTTCGAGGAGGTGGTCTACCTCCTGCACCACCTGGAGCTCCCGACCCGGGACCAGCTCGACGAGCTCAACGAGTTCCTGGTTTCCGAGCGCGAGCCCTCCCCGTTCCTCGTGAGCCTGATGCCCACCCTCGCCCAGCAGACGTCGCCGATGTCGATGCTCCGGACGAGCGTGTCGGCGGCCTCGGCCTACGACCCCGACGGGTGGGAGCACACGCCCGAGGCCAACTACCGGAAGGCGATGCGGCTGGTCGCGAAGACGCCCGCGCTGATCGCGATGTACCACCGGATGCGGACCGGCCAGGAGACGGTCGCCCCGAACCCGAAGCTCCCCCACGCCGCGAACTTCCTGTGGATGCTCCTCGGCGAGGAGCCCGACCCCGAGCTGGCCGACGCCCTCGACGTCTCGCTGGTGCTCTACGCCGACCACACGATGAACGCGTCGACGTTCACCGCCCGGGTGATCGCCTCCACCCTCTCCGACATGTTCTCCGCGATCACCGGGGCGATCGCCGCCCTCAAGGGCCCCCTCCACGGCGGGGCCAACGAGGAGGCGATGAAGATGCTCGAGGAGGTCGCCGACCCCGCCCGCGCCGAGGCCTACGTGAAGGACAAGCTGGCCCGGAAGGAGCGGATCATGGGGTTCGGCCACCGGGTCTACCGGCACGTCGAGGACCCCCGGGCCCGGATCCTCCGCGAGCTGTCGCGCCGGATCGGGGAGCGGGTCGGGGACCTGCGGTGGTGGGAGATCTCGTGGGCCATCGAGGAGGTCGTGCTGCGCGAGAAGGGCCTGTACCCGAACGTCGACTTCTACGTCGCGAGCCTCTACCACTGCCTGGGGATCCCGCACGACCTCATGACGCCGGTGTTCGCGATGGCGCGGATGGCGGGCTGGACCGCGCACGTGCGGGAGCAGTACGCCGACAACCGCATCATCCGGCCCGACTCGGAGTACATCGGGCCCCGCGACCGGACCTACGTCCCGATCGACGAACGGGGCTGAGCCCCGGCCAGCGTGGGCCGCGGGACGAGGCCCGCGGCCTCGATCACCCGCCGGACCGCGTCCTCCCGTCCCAGGCCCATCACGTGGACCCCCGCGATCCCCTCGACCTGCCGGATCCGTTCGAGGATCCGCACCGCGAGGCGCACCCCGGTCGCCGCGGCCTCCGGCCCGGCGTCCTCCAGGGCCCGGACCAGTTCCGGCGGCACGACGACGCCCGGCAGGTGCTCGTCGAGGTAGCGGGCCTGCCGGGCGCTGCGGAGCGGTGCGATCCCCACGATCACCCGGGCCCGCTCGAACACGCCCCGGGCCCGCGCCCGGTCCGCCCACTCCGCGAGGCCCTCCACGTCGAACACGATCTGGGTCTGGACGAAGTCCGCGCCCGCGTCCAGCTTCCGGTCCAGCCGGCCGGGGTCGTAGGGACGCGCGAGGGGGACGTCGGCCACCCCCACGAGGTACCGGGGCGCGGGTTCCACGGGCGCCCCCGAGAGCAGCCGTCCCTCGTCGCGGAGCCGGACCGCGAGCCGGACGAGGTCGGTCACCGCGAGGTCGTGGACCTCGAGGGCCTCGGGGTGATCGCCGGTCGACGCCGGGTCGCCGGTGAGGCAGAGGACCGAGCGGGCCCCCAGGGCCCAGGCGCCGAGGAGGTCGGCGGTGAGGGCCAGGCGGTTCCGGTCGCGGCACGTGAGCTGGACGATCGGCTCGACGCCGGCCGCGGCCACCGCCGCCACCCCCGCGAGCGGCGACATGTGGGCCGACGACCGCGGGTTGTCGGTGACGTTGGCCGCGTCCGCGTACCCCACGAGGGCCCGGGCCTGGTCCGTGACCGCCCCCAGGTCGGCCGAGGCCGGCGGGACGACCTCGGCGGTGACCGCGAAGCCGCCGTCGGCGAGGATCCGGGCCAGTCGGCCGGTGGCGCGGGCCGCCCCGGGGGCCGAGGCCGTCAACGCCCGAAGGCCGCCGCCTCGGCGGCGCGGACCGTGTTCACGAGGAGCATGGCGACGGTCATCGGCCCCACCCCGCCGGGCACCGGGGTGATGGCCCCGGCCACCTCCTTGACCTCGTCGAACCGGACGTCGCCCACGAGCCCGTGCTCGGTGCGGTGCACGCCCACGTCCACCACGGTGGCGCCGGGGCGCACCATCTCGGCCGTGATGAGCCCGGGCACCCCGGCCGCGGCCACCAGGATGTCCGCCCGCCGCGTGTGCGCGGCGAGGTCGCGGGTCTTCACGTGGCAGATCGTGACCGTGGCGTTCCCGCGGATCGAGTCCTGCGCCAGCATGATCGAGAGCGGGGCCCCCACCAGCTCCCCGTAGCCCACCACCACGACCTCGGCGCCCTCGAGCTGGATCCCCGAGCGCAGGAGGAGCTCGACGATCCCGTAGGGGGTGGCCGGCGGGAACCGCGGCTCGCCGCGGACCATGAGCCCGACGTTCAGCGGGTGGAGGCCGTCGACGTCCTTCTGCGGGTCGATCGTCTCCTGGACCGCGAGCTCGGAGACGTGCTTCGGGAGCGGGAGCTGCACGAGGATCCCGTGGATCTCGGGGTCGCGGTTCAGCCGCCGGATCGTGGCCAGCACCTCGTCCTCGCTCGCGTAGGCGGGGAGGTCGAACTGCTCGGAGCGGATCCCCACGTCCGCGCAGGCCTTGTGCTTGGCCTCGAGGTAGATCCGGGACGCCGGGTCCTCGCCCACGTGCACGGCGGCGAGCCCGGGCACGACCCCGCGCTCCTGGAGCGCCTGGACCCGCTCCCGGACCTCGCCCCGGATCTGCTCCGCCACCCGCTTCCCATCCAGGATGCGCGCCGTCACGGCAGGCATCCTACCGGGTGGCCGCGCCGTCGCGGGGTCGGGTCAGTGGCGGAAGTGGCGGCGTCCGGTCACGACCACCGCCATCCCGCGGGCCTCCGCGGCCCGGAGGACCTCCTCGTCGCGGACCGAGCCGCCGGGGTGGACGACGGCGGTCACCCCGGCGTCCCCCGCCACCTCCAGCGCGTCGGGGAACGGGAAGAACGCGTCGCTCGCGAGCACCGCCCCGCGGGCCCGGTCCCCGGCCTTCCGGACCGCGAGGAACGAGGCGTCCACGCGGGACATCTGCCCGGCGCCGATCCCCACGGTCGCCCCGTCCCGGACCAGCACGATCGCGTTCGAGCGGACGGCGGCGGCCACGGTCCAGGCGAGCTCCAGGTCCGCCCACTCCCGCTCGGTCGGGGCCCGGGTCGAGACGACCCGCGCCTCGGCCAGGGCCTCGGTCACCGCGTCGCGGTCCTGGACCAACGCGCCGCCGGGGATCGGACGGACGTCGAGGCCACCCGGCAGCTCCGGGGGGAGCTCGACCAGCCGGAGGGCCTCCCGCGAGGCGAAGGCTCCCCGGGCCCCCGCGTCGAAGGCGGGCGCGGCCACGACCTCGGTGAAGACCTCGGCCGTCGCCGAGGCCGCCTCGGCGTCGACCTCGACGTTGAACGCGACGACCCCGCCGAAGGCCGAGACCGGATCGCCGGCGAGGGCCCGCCGGTAGGCCTCGGCCGCCGAAGGCCCCAGCGCGGCCCCACAGGGGTTGTTGTGCTTCACGATCACGGCGGCCGGCCGGGGGAGGGCCGCCGCGAGCGAGGACGCGGCCCAGGCGTCGAGCCAGTTGTTGAACGACATCCCCTTGCCCTGGAGCACGCGCGCCCCGCCCAGCGGTCCCGGCCCCCCCGCCTCCCGGTAGAGCGCGCCCCGCTGGTGGGGGTTCTCGCCGTAGCGGAGGTCGGCCTCCTTCTCCAGGGCCAGCCCGACGAAGCCCGGGAGGGCCTCCCCCGCGAGCCGGGAGGCGAACCAGGAGGCGATCGCCGCGTCGTAGGCGGCGGTGTGGGCGAAGGCCTCGGCGGCCAGGCGCCGCCGGGTGTCGAGCGAGAGCCCGCCCTCCCGGCGGAGCTCCCCCACCACCTCCGGGTAGCGCTCCGGGCGGACCACGACCCCCACCGACCCGTGGTTCTTGGCCGCCGCCCGGACCATCGCCGGCCCGCCGACGTCGATCTGCTCGATGACCTCGGGCTCCGCGGCGCCCGCCGCCACGGCCTCCCGGAACGGGTACAGGTTCACCACCACGAGGTCGATCGGGGGGATCCCGTGCTCCTCGAGCTGGCGCACGTGCTCGGGGTTGGCCCGGTCCGCCAGGATCGCCGCGTGGATCCGGGGGTGGAGGGTCTTCACCCGCCCGTCGAGGAGCTCGGGGAACCCCGTGACCTCGGCCACCGGCGTCACGGCGAGCCCGGCGTCGCGGAGCGCCCGGGCCGTGCTCCCCGTGGAGAGGAGCTCCACGCCGAGCTCGGCCAGGGCCCGGGCCAGCTCCGGGAGGCCGGCCTTGTCGGCGGCGGACAGCAGCGCCCGGCGGACGGGGAGGACCTCCCCCGCGCGTCGCTCAGCCACGGGCCGCCTCCAGGACCCGGACCCGCCGCCCCCGCACCTCGATCCTCCCCTCGAGCAGCGCCCGCACCGCGGCCGGGTACAGCCGGTGCTCGACCTCGTGGAGGCGCGCGAGGAGGCTCGCCTCGTCGTCGCCCTCCAGGACCGGGACCGCCTCCTGGAACACGACCGGGCCGTGGTCGACCTCCTCGTCGACCAGGTGCACCGTCACCCCGGTGACCTTGACCCCCCAGGCGAGGGCGTCGCGGACCGCGTGGGCCCCGGGGAACGCCGGCAGGAGCGAGGGGTGGATGTTCAGCATCCGGCCCCGGTGGGCCTCGACGACGGCGGGGCCCAGCACCCGCATGTAGCCGGCGAGGGCCACGTGCGTGATCCCGGCGCCGGCCAGGAGCTCGAGGAGCGCTCGCTCGTGCGCCTCCCGGCCCGGGTAGCGGGCGGGGTCGAGCAGCTCCGCCCGGACCCCCGCCCGGCGGGCCCGGTCCAGGGCGCGGGCCCCGGGCCGGTCGGAGACCACGAGCGCGACCCGGGGTCCCACCACGGGGTCGTCCAGGAGCGCCTGGAGGTTCGTCCCCTCCCCCGAGGCCAGCACCGCCACCCGCGCCTCCACGCGGCGCACGCTAGCAACGCGCGCGGCCCGGTGTCGAACGTCGATAAGCTTCGGCCATGCCGGAGGACCGCGCGGCGAGGACCCAGCAGCGCTGCGCCTCGCACCCCCGGACCCCGGCGGTCGGCCTCTGCGACGGCTGCGGGCGCCCGCTCTGCCTGGGCTGCGCGATCCCCGTCCGCGGCCGCGTGCTCGGGGCGTGCTGCCTCGAGGCCGTCCTCGGTCCCCTCCCGGACGGCGGGCGCGCCGCCCGCCCGGCGCCCGACGCCCTCCCCGCCCGACTCGTGGGGGCCTCCCTGGCCGTCGCCGCGTTCGCCACGGCCCTCCCCTGGACCAGGTTCGGGGCCGGCTCCGGCGCCTTCGGGGCCTGGTCGGGGCACTTCCGCTGGTCGATGGTCGCCGCGCTGGCGGCCGTGCTGGGGCTCGGGCTCTGGTCCCTCGCGCGCCGCGAGCGGCTCGGCGCCGGGCGGCTCCCCCCCGGGTTCTTCGGGGCGCTCGCCGGCGCCGGGGCGACCGGCGCCCTCCTCGCCATCGCCCACCCGCCGCCGTTCGCCCGGCCCTCCCTCGCCCCCTGGATCGCGCTCGCGGCCTGCCTCGCCGGGGTGGGCGGCGCCGCCTGGTGGGCGCGGGTGCGGCGACGCGAGCGCGGCGGTGTTTGACTCGCCCCCGGGCGGGTGCTTGCATCGGTCCGTCGTACGGGGAGGACGAAAGGAGCTGGGCATGGCGCAGGGCTCCGGTCTGGATGCCTCCCGCCTCACCACCGCCGACAAGATCGTGCTCGGTGGGGCGGGGATCTTCTTCGTGTGGTCGCTCGTCCCCACCTGGTACCGCTGCTGCAGCTTCCTGGGGGTCGAGGTGGACCTGGCCACCGTGAACGGGTTCCGCGGCGTCACCGCGATCGCGGCGCTGCTCGCGCTGGTCGCCGCCGTCGAGGTCGTGCTGCGGAAGATGGCCAACGTACGGTACTCGCTGCCGGCGAAGCCCGGGCTGCTCCACGTGGGGGTCGCGATCCTGGGGCTCGTCTTCACCGTGCTCGGGCTCGTGAGCAAGCCGGCGGGCTCCTCGGTGTCCTGGGGCCTGTTCATCGGGCTCCTGCTGGCCCTGGTGTGGACGTACGGGGCCTACATGATGTACTCCGAGCCCGAGGCGCCCCCGATGGAGCCCCCGGCGGGCCCGGGCGCCGGGTTCACGGGATAGGCCCGCCGGCACCGCGAGCGGCGCGAGCCCCGGCTCCGGCCCGTCCGGGCCTCGTTGGCGCGGCCCCGCGGGACGCCTAGGCTGCCAGCGTGGCGCGCGACCTCACCCCGGATACCTGCCCGAGCTGCGGACGCCCCGTGGAACGCGGGGCGGCGGCCTGCTCGGCGTGCGGCGCACCGCTCGGTCCGGCTCCGGTCTTCACGCACACCGGGCTGCGGTACGTGCTCGGGTACCTCCCCGACGCCTTCGCGATCTGGGACCGCCGCGCCCCGCGCGCGCCCGTGGAGCGGTTCCCCCGGACCGACGAGGGGTGGCAGGCGGCCTGGGCCCGGTACACGTCGATCGAGCGGACGTTCGCCGAGGTGCCGAAGGAGGCTCCGGCCAGGGCGATCCAGTACACGCACTCGGGCGCCCGCTACCTCCTCGGCTACGGCGCCGACTTCTTCGGGATCTGGGAGCGGGCATCGCCGGAGGCCCCGGTCGAGCGCTTCCCCCGGACCGACGAGGGCTGGCGGGCCGCCTGGTACCGGTTCGTCGCGCTCGAGCCGGAGCACACCGAGGTCGGGCTGGGACGGCCGGGGAGCCCGGGGTCTCCCACGGCCCCGTCCGGGTGGGCGGCGCCGGCCCCCGCGGTCCGCCGCCGGATCCACGGAGCCTGGTGGACCCTGCCGATCCTCTTCGGCCTGGTCGGCGGGTTCGTGGCCTGGCTGGCGAACAAAGACGTGGACCCCCGACGGGCGGGCTGGCTCCTGGTCGTGGGCGCCCTCTCCTCGGTGACCGCCCTCGCCCTCTACCTCTCCTCGGGACCCGGCTGAGCCGCGACCGCGGGCGGGGGGATCGGGGCGGCGGCCGCGAGGCGACGGGAGCCGGGCAACGCGCCCAGCGCACCCCCCACCGCTCCCCAGGCCAGGGCGAGGAGCGAGGCCGGGAGGAGCTCCGGCCCGAACGCGAAGCTGCCGCCGCCCCCGAACCCGCCGAGGTCGGCGGCCACACCGAGGCGGGGCGAGCCCAGGCGCACAGCGGCCCCGAACAGCGCGGCGAAGACGGCCCCGGCCAGGGCGCCGGCCGCGATCGCCTCGGACGAGGTGGCCACGCGCCGTGCCGCGGCGCGCCCGCCGAGCGCGACCGATGCCGCCGGGACCAGCAGGAACAGGAAGTACGGCGCGGGGGTGGGCCGGGTGCGGAAGGAAGGGATCCCGGGGATCGGCTGGAGGGGCCCCGCGGCGCCCTCCAGGTCGACCCCCGCCGGGAACCGGGTCAGGCACAGCAGGTCGACGGAGAACCCCGAGCCGTACACGCCGTCGCACCCTCCCATCGCCGGCGCCGCCACGAGGAGCGACTGGTTCGGCAGGAGCAGGACGTGGTGCGCCAGGGCCACCGCGGCCCCGTCCGGCCCCTCGGACCCCACGGCGCGGAGGTACGCGGCCGCGGCGTCCGGGGAGACGGCGGCGTGGACCAAGAGCCCGACGAACGAGAGCCCGAGGACCGCGACCAGCATGGTCCAGCCGCCGGCCAGGGCGGCGGCCGCGGTGCGGCCGCCCCCGGGACCCTCCCGCAGGATGGGCCGGGCGGAGACGAGCCCACCGGCGGCCCCCGCCGCGGCGGCCAGGAGGAGCGGCCAGAGCAGCGCGGAGGACGGCGCGGGCCGGATCGTGATGGTGCCGGTGAAGGCCTCCGGCGCCGGGCTCGGCAGGTCGAACCGCACGAGGAGCGAGAGCAGCAGGGCCGGCACCGCGTAGGCCGGCGCCACCTTGAGGCCGTGGACCACGCGGGCGGCCGCGCCGCCTCCCGCCCGGTCCGCCGCGGCCCGGCCGCCCCGGCACAGGAGGTACAGGGCGAGCGCCGTCGCCGAGAGCATCGCGACCTCGAGCCGGTAGGACAGGCCGAAACCCGGGGGGAGCATGCCGCCGAGCGGGCCCGCGACGTCCCGGACCTCGGCCACGACCCCGATCCCGTGGAACCCGCAGAAGTACAGCCAGCCGAGGCGCGCCACGGCGCCCACCCCGAGGCCGGCGCCGGAGAGGAGCGCCCCGCCGAAGGCGAGGAGCTGCCCGAGGAGGGCCAGGGCGGCCCAGGCCCCGAGACCCCAGGCGGTCGCCGTCCCCCACCCGCCCCCCAGCACCGACGGCCCCCGGGCCGCGGACGATGGGGTCGGGGAGGGGGGCGGCGGAACCGGGATCGGCGCGCCCGCGATCGGAGCGGTCGGCGCGGCCGGGAGCACGGGCTCGGTCGGAGGCCCCGCCGCACCTGCCGGCGGGGCGAGGGGCTCGGTGGGTGGGGCGACGGGTTCGGTCGGGGGGGCGAGGGGCTCGGTGGGTTCGCCCTCGGGCGGCGAGCGCCCCTCGGCGGCGGCCACCGCGGTCTCCTCCCGTGGGAGCTCGGCCCAGCAGGCCACGCAGTACCGGGCACCCGGAGCGTTCTCCGTGCGGCAGCGAGGGCACCTCACGGCATCCGCTCCCGGACCAGCTCCGCCACCTCCGTCGGGGTCCGGCCCACGGGCACGCCCACCGCCTCGAGGGCCTCGGCCTTCGCCTGCGCCGTCCCGCTGGAGCCCGTGACGATGGCCCCGGCGTGGCCCATCCGCTTCCCCGGCGGGGCCGTGAAGCCGGCGATGTAGCCGACGACCGGCTTCGTGACCCGCTCCGCGATGAAGGAAGCGGCCCGCTCCTCGTCGTCCCCGCCGATCTCCCCGATCAGCACCACGAGATCGGTATCGGCATCCGCCTCGAAGAGCTCGAGGGCCTCGACGAAGCCGATCCCGTGGACCGGGTCGCCCCCCATCCCGATGCAGGTGGACTGCCCGATGCCCCGCTGGGTGAGCTCGTGGACGATCTGGTACGTGAGGGTGCCGGACCGCGAGACCAGGCCCACCCGGCCCGGCGCGCAGATCTCCCCGGGGATGATGCCCACGTTCGCCTGCCCGGGCGAGATCACGCCGGGGCAGTTCGGCCCCACGAGCCGCATCCCGGTCCCCCGGAGGTAGCTCGCGACCCGGGCCATATCGTGGACGGGGATCCCCTCCGTGATGCAGACCGCGAGGCGGAGCCCGGCGTCGGCCGCCTCCAGGATCGCGTCCGGAGCGAACCTGGCGGGGACGAAGATCAACGAGGTGTCGGCCCCGGTCTCGAGGACCGCGTCGACCACGGTGTCGAAGACCGGGATCCCCTCCACGTCCTGGCCGGCCTTCCCCGGGGTCACCCCCGCCACGACCTGGGTCCCGTAGGCCCGGTTCCGGAGGGAGTGGAACGTCCCCTCCCGCCCCGTGATGCCCTGGACCACGACCCGGGTGGCCCGGTCGACCAGGACGGCCACGGCTAGCGCTCCCCCCCGACCGCGGCCCGGGCCAGCTCCGCCGCCCGCTCGGCGGCCTGGAGCATCGTCGCCGCGGGGACGACCCGCGGGTGGCCCGCCTCCTCCAGGATGCGCCGGCCCTCGTCGGCGTTGGTCCCGTCCAGGCGGACCACGAGCGGGACCCGGGCCTCGACGCGCTCGAGCGCCGAGAGGATGCCCCGGGCCACCAGGTCGCAGCGGGTGATGCCGCCGAACACGTTCACCAGCACCGCGCGGACCGAGGGGTCGGACAGCACCACCTCGAGCGCGGTGGCCATCACCTCCGCGCTCGCCCCGCCGCCGATGTCGAGGAAGTTGGCGGGCCGCGCCCCGGCCCGCTGGACCACGTCCAGGGTGGACATCACGAGCCCGGCCCCGTTCCCGATGACCCCCACTTCCCCGTCGAGCTTCACGTACTGGAGCCCGGCCTCCTTCGCCCGAGCCTCCACGGGGTCGATGGGGAAGGCCGTCCGGAGCTGCTCGAGCTCGGGCTGGCGGCCGAGGGCGTTGTCGTCGATCGTCACCTTGGCGTCGAGGGCGAGCACCCGGCCGTCCTCGAGCAGCACGAGCGGGTTCACCTCGACGAGCATCGCGTCGCGTTCGACCAGCAACGCGTGGAGCTTGCGGATCACCTCGGCGGCCCCCTCCCGGGCCTCGGCCGGGAGGTGCCCGACGAGGCGGCGCACGTGGTAGTCGCGCAGCCCGAGCATCGGGTCGACGTGGACCCGGCGGAGGGCCTCCGGCCTCGTCCTCGCCAGTTCCTCGACGTCGACCCCGCCCTCGGCCGCGACCATCCCGAGGTACCGGCCGGTGCTGCGGTCGAGGAGGAACGCGGCGTAGAACTCCCGCGCGATCGCCACCCGCTCCTCGACCAGGACCCGGGTCACCGGGAGCCCCTTGAAGCCCTCCGCGAGCATCCGCGCCGCCGCGGCCTCGGCCTCCTCGGGCGAGTCCGCGAGCACCACGCCGCCGCCCTTGCCGCGCCCCCCGGCCTGCACCTGCACCTTCACCACCGAGCGCCCCCCGAGCTGCTCGGTGGCCTCCCGGGCGGCCTGGGGGGTGGCGGCGACGATGCCACGGGGCACCGGGACGCCGGCGGCGGCGAAGAGCTCCTTCCCCTGGTGCTCGTAGAGGTCCATCAGGCGGTCGGGGCCCGCGCGGCGAGGCGGTCCCGGAGCCACGCCACGATCTCGCCGGTGGACGCGCCCGGCGTGAAGATCCGCTCCACCCCGACCTCCTCGAGCCTGGGGATGTCGTCCCTGGGGATGATGCCGCCCCCGAACACCACGACGTCGCCCGCCCCGCGCTCCCGCAGGAGCTGCACGACCCGGGGGAACAGCGTCATGTGCGCCCCCGAGTGGCAGGAGAGCCCCACGGCGTCGGCGTCTTCCTGGATCGCGGTCTCCACGATCTGCTCCGGCGTCTGGTGGAGCCCCGTGTAGATCACCTCGAACCCGGCGTCGCGGAGGGCCCGGGCCACGACCTTGGCCCCCCGGTCGTGCCCATCGAGCCCCGGCTTCGCCACGACCACCCGGTAGCGCTCGGCCATCCCGAGGGCCAGTGTAGCGGAGCGCCCGAGGGCCCCTAGACTGGATGGGTGATGGCCAGGAGGATCCGGTTCCGCCCGCCCGGGTTGAAGCCCACCACGAAGGTCGGCACGCTCGGCCCCTACCGCGGCCGGCTCGGGCTGGCGTGGGTGATCGCGCCCCTGATCGTGGGGGTCGCGATCCTGGCCGCCGGCTACCTGCTCCTGTTCCGCTGATGGCATCCCTCCCCGCGACCCTCCTCGAGCCCGGCGCCGTGGTGCCCGACGTCCGGTTCGTGGACCCCGCCGGCCGGGAGGTCTCGCTCTGGGACTTCCGCCAGCGCCGGGCCGTGGTGCTCGCGTTCCTCCACGATGGCTGCGGCGCCTGCGGACGGTTCGCCCGGGAGCTCGCGGCGGCGGAGCCCGAGATCGGATGGGCGGGCGGCGTGGTCCGGGCGGTGACGGACGGCCGGCCCGAGCCCTCGCTCCCCGCCCTCCTCGACCCCGGCGGCGGGGCGCGCCGCCGCCTGCTCGCCACGGAGGAGCCCGCGGTGCTCGTGATCGACCGGTACGGGGCGGCGTGGGCCTCGTGGGAGGCGCCCGGCCACGCCTTCCCGGAGCCCGCGGAGATCGCGGCGAGCGTGCGGCACGAGGCGTTCCAGTGCCCGGAGTGCGGGGTATCGACCTGGGAGTGATCCTCCGGACCGCTGCTTCTCCCGCCGCCCCTCCCGGGATAGGGTTACATCGTTGTGATCCGAGGGGGCGATGACGTGCCCGACGCGAGACCCGGACCGTCGAGCGAGCGGACCGTTCGGCTGCTGGTCGCCGTGCGGGGGCTCTCGGGCCACGTGTACGGACCGGGGACCGCGGTCCGGGTCCGAGGGTTCGGCTCGAGCGTCGACGGCTTCGTGGGCGGCGACTGGCTCCCGCTCAGCTGGTGGGAGTTCTCGGAGGGGGTCGAGGACCCGACCGCGTGACGGCGGGCGACCGCCGTCGTCCGGAGGCCGGCCCCCGGGGGCCCCGCCGGCCGGGGCCCCCGGGCGGTCCGCCTCCCCCGCGCGGGATCAGGTCCCCGGATGCAGGATGACCTTGGTGTAGCCCTCGACCCGCTTGTCGAACTTCTCGTAGGCCTCGGGGGCCTTCTCCAACGGGAGCTCGTGGGAGACGACGAAGCTGGGCTTCGCCCGCCCCGCGATGATCAGGTCGCGGAGGTGCCGGTTGTAGCGCTTCACGTTGCACTGGCCGGTGCCCATCCGCAGGCCCTTCTCGAAGAGCTTCCCGATCCAGACGCTGAGGAACCCGCGCTTCGCCGACTCCTCCGGGGCGCCCGGGTCGGCGGGGACGTACAGGCCGGGCACCCCCAGGGCGCCGGTGGGCCGGACGGTCTCGATCAGCTTGTTCAGGACCACCGCCGGCTCCTCGCGCTCGGCGTGGGGCAGGACGGCCTGGTAGCCGACGGCGTCGACCCCCTTGTCGGTGCCCTCCCCCTCGGTCTGCTCCCGGATCTGCTCCGCGGGATCGCCCTCGTCGAAGTTGATCGGGATCGCACCGATCTCCCGGGCCTTCGCCAGGCGCTCCGGGACCCGGTCCACGGAGAACACCTTCGATGCCCCCCGCAGCAGCGCGGAGTACGCGGCCATCAGGCCCACCGGGCCGGCCCCGTAGACCGCCACGGTCTCGCCGGGGCGCACGTCGGCCAGCTCGCACCCGTGGTAGCCGGTGGGGAAGATGTCGGCGAGCAGCGCGAAGTCGGCCTCGTGCTCGGTGCCGGGCGGCAGCTTCAGGCAGTTGAAGTCGGCGTAAGGGACCCGCAGGTACTCCGCCTGGCCGCCCGGGTAGGGGCCCATCGCGACGTAGCCGTAGGCCCCGCCCGCGAACCCCGGGTTCACCGTGAGGCAGAAGCCGGTGAAGCCCGCCACGCAGTTCTTGCAGAACCCGCAGGCCACGTTGAAGGGCATCACGACCCGATCGCCCTTGCGGATCGTCGTGACCGCCTGCCCGACCTCCTCCACGATGCCCATGTTCTCGTGGCCGAACACGATCCCCGGCTCGGCCGCGGTGCGGCCCTCGTACATGTGGAGGTCGGACCCGCAGATGCAGGACGACGTGATCCGCACGATGACGTCGTTCGGGTGCTCGATCTTGGGGTCGGGCACCTCCTCCACGGCCACCGAGAACGGACCCTTGTAGACCACCGCCTTCATCGGACCTCACCCCGTTCCACGTGCCTCGTCTCGGGTCGTGCCGTGGTCGCCGGACGTCGCGGGCGGCGGCCCGCGGGCGGACGCGTCCCGGCCGATGGAAGGCGTGCCGGGAGGGGGGTGCGCGGCGGCCGCGGGCGGGACGTCACGTGCTCGGGCGCTCCGATCCATCGACCGGCTCCGCGACCGGCTGCCGGGACCTATCTTGGTCCCGCCCCCACCGGCGGTCAAATCGGGGGCGTCTCAGCCGACCTCGGGGGCGTCTCAGCCGACCTCGGGGCGTCTCAGCCGACCTTCCGGAGCGGGGCGTAGGCGAGGAGGAGCCGCTTCTCCCCGACGTCCCCGAACGCCACGGTGGCCTCCGCGTCGGGGCCGGCTCCGGAGACCGACAGCACCACGCCCTCCCCCCACCGCTCGTGCACCACGGTGTCCCCCGGCCCGACGAGGACCGGCTCGCGTCGGGCCGATGCGACGCCCCGGGGCACCGACGCCGCCGCCACCCAGGTCGCGCGGCCCGGCGCTGGCGCCTCGCTCTCGAGCGAGCGGACGAGCTCCTCGGGGATCTCGGAGAGGAACCGGGAGGGCGGGTTGTAGGAGGTCTGCCCGAACAGCGACCGGCTCCACGCGTGGCAGAGGTAGAGGCGCTCCTTGGCCCGGGTGATCCCCACGTAGGCCAGGCGCCGCTCCTCCTCGAGCTCATGGGCGTCGGTCATCGAGCGGTAGTGCGGGAAGACCCCGTCCTCGAGGCCGACGATGAACACCACCGGGAACTCCAGGCCCTTGGCGTTGTGGAGGGTCATGAGCGTCACCGCCGACGCCTCCTCGTCGTACTCGTCCTGCTCGGAGACCAGCGCGACCTGCTCGAGGAAGGCGGCCAGGTCGCCGTCGGGATCCCGCTCCGCGAACTCGGCGGCGACCCCGCCGAGCTCGCGGATGTTCTCGATCCGGCCCTCGGCCTCCACGGTCCGCTCGGCCTCGAGCTCGGCCAGGTAGCCGGACTCCGTGGCCGCCGCATCGACCATCCGGGCGGGCGTCGCCCCCTCGGCCAGGATCCCGGCCAGCCGGTCCATCACCTCCACGAAGGACCGGACCGCCCCCCGGGCCCGGGGGCCGAGCTCCGGGACCTCGTCGGCCCGCCGGCAGGCCTCGAGGAAGGGGATCCCCTCGAGGACCGCGAAGGCCTCGAGGGCCGCCACCGTGGCCTCCCCGATCCCCCGCCGGGGGGTGTTGATCACCCGCCGCGCGGAGATCACGTCCTGGGGGTTCACCAGCAGCCGGAGGTAGGCCAGGATGTCCCGGACCTCCTTCCGCTGGTAGAAGCGGACCCCGCCCACCACCCGGTAGGGGACGCCGGCCCGGGAGAGGACGTCCTCGAGCACCCGGCTCTGGGCGTTGGTCCGGTAGAAGACCGCGATGTCGCGGTAGCGGTACCCCTCCTCGCCCACGAGCCGCTCGACCTCCTCCGCGACGAACCCCGCCTCCTCGTGTTCGTCCTCGGCCCGGAACCGGACCACGAGCTCCCCGGTCCCCAGGTCGGTCCAGAGGGTCTTGGGCTTGCGGTGGACGTTGTGGGCGATCAGCGCGTTCGCCACGGCCAGGATGTTCTGGGTCGAGCGGTAGTTCTGCTCCATCAGGAACACCGCCGCGTCCGGGTAGTCCCGCTCGAAGTCCAGGAGGTTCTGGATCGTCGCCCCCCGCCAGGAGTACACGCCCTGGTCGGCGTCCCCGACCACGCAGACGTTCCGGTGCCTGGCCGCGAGGAGGTTCACCAGCTCGTACTGCGCGCGGTTCGTGTCCTGGTACTCGTCGACCAAGATGTGGCGGAACCGCTCCTGGTAGTGGGCGAGCACCTCCGGCTTGGCCCGGAACAGCCGGACGGTCTCGGCGATCAGGTCGTCGAAGTCCAGGGCGCCCGCCGCCCGCTTCCGTTCCTCGTAGGCGAGGTAGGCCCGGGCGATCGTCTCCTCGTACGGGCCGGAGGCGAGGCGGGCGAAGTCCTCCGCGGAGAGCACGCGGTCCTTGGCCCTGCCGATCGCGGCGGCCACGGCCCGCGGCGGGTAGCGCCGGGGGTCGACGCCCTGGGCCTTGAGCACCTGCGCGAGGAGCCGCTCGGTGTCCCCCTCGTCGTAGATGGTGAAGGCCGAGGGGAGCCCGAGGTGCTCGTGCTCCCGGCGGAGGATCCGGGCGCAGGCGGAGTGGAAGGTACAGATCCACATCCGCGACGCCACCCGCTCCCCCACGAGGGCCTCGACGCGCTCGGCCATCTCGCGGGCCGCCTTGTTCGTGAACGTGATCGCGAGGATCGCGTACGGCGACACCCCCCGTTCGCGGATCAGGTACGCGATCCGGTGCGTGAGGGCCCGGGTCTTGCCGGACCCGGCCCCGGCCACGATGAGCATCGGGCCCTCGCCGTGCAGGACCGCCTGACGCTGGACGGGGTTCAGGCCCTCGAGGAGGGGGGACTGCTCGCTCACGATCATATCCTACGGGCGCGCGGGGACCCGACCTTCGACCGTGGCCGGGCGCGGGGGGACCCGACCTTCGACCGTGGCCGGGAGCGGCCGGCCCTGCCAGACTGGTGGCGTGCGGACCGAGGCGCGCCCCGTGGAGACGGCCGCGCCCCGCCCACCGGGCCGGCGGCGGACGGTCCGGCGGGTGCTGCGCGGTCTGGGGGTGCTCTGCATCCTCGGGGCCCTCGGGATCTCCGCCACCCTGGCCTGGCAGCTCTGGGGGACGGGGCTGGTGGTCACCCGCGGGGCCCAGGCCGACCTGCGGGCCCGCCTGGAGCCGAAGATCGGCACCCGGACCCCCGCCGAGGCGGAGCGCGACCGCCGGGTCCACGTCCCCGGCCAGGGGATCGCGATCCTCCGGATCCCCCGGATCGACCTGGACGTGGTCGTCGTGGAGGGGACCGATGCCGCCTCCCTGGCCAAGGGGCCGGGCCACTACCCGGACACCGCCTACCCCTGGCAGGACCACGGCCGCGTGGGGATCGCCGGCCACCGGACCACCTACGGCGCCCCGTTCTGGTCCCTGGACCGGCTCCGCCCCGGGGACCGGATCGTCCTCGCCACCGAGTACGGGACGTTCACCTACCGGGTCGTGCGGACCGCGATCACGCCCCCCTCGGGGATCCTCCCGAACGGGCGGTTCGTCCTCGACCAGACCCGGGACCCGACGCTCGTCCTCACCACCTGCAACCCCCGCTTCTCGGCGGCCCAGCGCCTCATCGTGTTCGCCGAGCGGACGTCCTCGTCCTGACGCGGCCCGCGAGGAGCGGGCGTCTCGACCGGCCGGCGGAACGGAGGTGCGTCGGACGGGGGATGCGCGTGCCGGCGCGCTGCGGGATGATTCAGCCGACGTTCAGGTCCCGGGTGCGACGCTCGGGGGGCGTCCAGGCTGCAGGAGGGGTCGGGGTGCGCGTCCTCGTGGTGGAGGACGAGGTGCGGCTCGCCGCGGGGCTCAAGAAGGGCCTCGAGGCCGAGGGGTTCGCCACCGACGTCGCCCTCAACGGGACCGATGGCCTGTGGATGGCCCGCGAGAACCCCTACGACGCGATCGTCCTCGACCTCATGCTCCCGGGCCTGAACGGCTACCAGATCTGCGCGGCGCTCCGGCAGGAGGGGAACTGGACGCCAATCCTGATGCTCACGGCGAAGGACGGCGAGTTCGACGAGGCGGAGGCCCTCGACACCGGCGCCGACGACTACGTGACGAAGCCCTTCTCCCACGTGGTGCTCCTGGCCCGCCTCCGCGCGCTGATCCGGCGCGGGGCGGCCGAGCGCCCCCCCGTGCTGGAGGCGGGCGACCTCCGTCTGGACCCCGCGGCGCGCCGGGCCTGGCGGGGGGAGGTCGAGCTCGACCTGACCGCGCGGGAGATGGCCGTGCTCGAGTTCCTCCTCCGCCGGAAGGGACAGGTCGTCTCCAAGACCGAGATCCTCGAGCACGTCTGGGACTACGACTTCGAGGGCGATGTGAACATCGTCGAGGTGTACGTGGGCCACCTCCGGAACAAGCTCGACCGGCCCTTCGGACGCCACGCGCTCGAGACCGTCCGGGGGGCCGGCTATCGGTTGGACGGCGACGGTGGGTGAGGCAGGGCGGGGACGCCTCCTCCGGCGGCTCGGAGGCCGCGGGGCGATCCGGCTCCGGACCACGGCCGCGGCGGTGGCGGTCGTCGGCGTGGCGCTCGCGGTCGCCGCGCTCGCCACCGTGACCCTGCTCGAGCGCTCGATGGGCGAGCACGTCCGGGACACCGCCTTCAGCCGCGCCGAGGACATCGCCGGGGACCTGGCCCGGGTCGCGCGCTCGGACCGGATCGCCACCCACCAGGAGCTCGACGAGTTCGTACAGGTCGTGGGCGAGGGCGGCGAGGTCCTCGTGGCCAGCGCGAACGTCGCGGGCCTCCCGCCGCTCGTGCGCCTGCCCGCGGGAGGCTCGGGCATCGTCCCCGCCGTCCCCTTCGAGGACGGCCCCTTCTTGGCCGTCGCCGTCCGGGCGAGCGTCGACGGCCGAGCGGCCACGGTGATCGTCGGCCACAGCTACGAGACGATCTCGGAGGCCCGCCAGGCCGCCACCCGGGCCCTCATCCTGCTGATGCCGCTCCTCGTCGTGGTGGTGGGCGCCGTGGGTTGGCGCCTGGTCGGCCGGGCCCTCGCGCCGGTCGAGGCCATCCGGGCGGAGGTCGACGCGATCTCCGGGAGCGAGCTCCACCGACGGGTGCCGGTGCCTCCGGGCGACGACGAGCTCTCCCGTCTGGCGCGGACCATGAACCGGATGCTGGAGCGGCTCGAGGCGAGCCGGGCGCGCGAGCGGCGGTTCGTCTCGGACGCCTCGCACGAGCTGCGGTCGCCCGTGGCCTCGATCCGCCAGCACGCCGAGGTGGCCCTCGCCCACCCCGACCGGACGACGGTGCCGGAGCTCGCCGGGGTCGTCCTGGAGGAGGACCTCCGGCTGCAGCGCCTGGTCGAGGACCTCCTCCTGCTCGCGAGGATGGACGAGGGCACGCTCGCGCTCGCGGCGGTCCCGGTCGACCTCGACGACCTGGTCTTCGGGGAGGCGGCGCGGCTGCGCGGCTCCACGGGCCTCAGGATCCGGACCGCCGAGGTGTCGGCGGGGCGCGTCCTGGGGGACCCTCTGCGCCTGGAGCGCCTGGTCCGCAACCTCGCGGAGAACGCCGCCCGGCACGCACGCACGACGGTGGCGATCTCGCTCCGGGAGGAGGACGGCGAGGTGGTGATGACGGTCGACGACGACGGCGAGGGGATCCCGCCGGGCGACCGCGTCCGCGTCTTCGACCGGTTCGTGCGCCTCGACGACGCCCGGGACCGGGATTCGGGCGGGAGCGGGCTGGGCCTCGCGATCGTGCGGGAGGTGGCCATCCACCACCGGGGCTCGGTCGCGGCCCTCGAGAGCCCCCTGGGCGGCGCGCGCCTCGAGGTCCGTCTCCCCCGCCTCGCGGACCCCACCTGATCGCCTCGCGGACCCCGCCCGATCGGCTCGCGGACCCGGCCTGACGGTCCCTGAGCCCCTACGACCTCCCCGCGGCGTTCAGCTCCCGCTCAGGTTCGGCGGTGCATCATCGGGGGCGAGGGCCGCGAGATGATGGCGCACCCGACCAGCTGGCCGGCGGGGGGCACGCGCGCCCGCCGGAGCGAGGCATCGGGGGTCCGGCGACCCCGGGGGCGGCCGGCTCGCCCGTCCGACGTCCTCGAGGCGCTGTTCCCCTCGTCGCTCGCCCGGGCCGCACGCCGCGTCGCCCGGGGCGAGGACCCCGGGCCGTGGCGTGGGGTCGGCGTCCCGGACGGGGCCCGCGCGGCCGCAGCGTTCGGCTCGGAGGCGCGGTGCCGGCAGCTCCTGGAGCGCCTCCGGTGGCCCGACGGCGCCCGGTGCCCCCGGTGCGGGGCGCGGTCCGGTATCTCGCGGATCGTCGCCCGCGGCCAGTTCGAGTGCGGCGCCTGCCGGTACCAGTTCAGCGTCCGGGTGGGGACCGCGTTCCGCTCCTCCCACGTGCCGCTCTGGAAGTGGGTGCTGGCCGCCTACGCGGTGGCCGAGTCCCGGGACGCCGTCTCGGCCGCCCGGCTCCGCCGGTTCCTCGGCGTCTCCCACCGGACGGCCCTCCACCTCTCGAAGACGCTCCGCCCCTTCGCCGGTCGGGGGTGCGAGGAGGCCCTCCGCCGGCTCCTCGCCGCCGGAGCCGTCGACCGCGAGCCCTCCGCGAGGACGGGGAAGGAGCCGTGAGGACACCATGAGGAGCGCGGTGACGATGTGGGCGGGCCTCGGGATCGGCTGGCTCGCGGGGCTCGGCACCGCGGGCCTGGTCGCCCTGGCCCGCCGGGCGGGGCGCTGGCTGCGGGCGCGGACCGCCCTGCGCGCGTTCCGCGGGGAGCTCGACCTGCTCGAGTGGGAGCTCGAGGTCCGCGCGGGGGGCAGAGGGTCCGCGGGGGGCAGAGGGTCCGCGGGGGGCGGAGGGCCCGCTCGCGGGTGAGGACCGGGTCCCGACCCCGCCCGGGCGAGGCGCCGCCCCTAGCCGGGTTCGGCCGGGTCGGTCCGGCCGTAAGCGTAGGCCCGGTGCTCCATCTCCAGGGCCCGCTCGCGGGCGGCGGCGAGGGCCTCGGGGGTGAGCTCGAACCACTTCACGAGCACCATCACCTCCCGCTCCTCCTCGTTCCTGCCGCCCCACCCGACCCGGACGTTGCCGACCCCGGGCGCGTAGTACTTGAGCTGGTAGGCGCCGGGCTTGGTGGGCTCGAACTCCTTCACCACGAGCACGTCGTCGAAGCAGCCCACCGGCACGCACGTGTGTTCCCCCACCGCGATGACCCTCGCGTGGTCGTCCCAGTTCCAGGGGGGCGGGGCGAACCCCTGGGAGTAGGTGTCGCCCACCTCGTGGTCGGCGAGCATCATGAGCCCCGCCTCGGCCCCCACCGGGTCGCCCACCACCCACACCCGGCCGCCCACGAACTCCTCCTCGTCGAAGGTCTCCCGGTACTGGCCGAGGTGCCACACGTTCCCGTAGATGTCCTGGGCCAGGAAGATCAGCTCTCCCTCCCCGAGGACGCCGTCGTTGAAGTCCCGGTCCCAGCCCACGCGGGTGCGGACCCCGGCCACGACCTTGGTGAGGTCGGTGACGGTGAAGATCACCTTGCGCTCCACGCGCTGCCCGTCCTCGAAGGCCCGGCCCCGCCACACCCAGCGGGTCCCGGGCGGGAGCGGGAGGAACGGGTTGTCGATGGTGGCCGAGGTCGCGTCGAACAGCTCGGGCGTGAAGTCGTCCGCGTCCGTCGGGGGCGGGGGCGGGGTGGCGACGGCGGCGGGTGCGGCGGGCGAGCCGCCCGCCCCCCCGGCGGCCGTCCCGGCGGCGAGGGCCGAGGCCAGCACGAGGGCCGACCCGATCACGGCGAGGCGGTTCCGTCGCATCTCAGCTCCCTCCCGGATCCCACATCCGGTCCCTCCTAGGCCGCGGCCCGCGGCTTCCCGAACCGCAGGTAGAGGGACGGCACGACGAACAGGTTCAGCAGGGTGGCCGTGATCAGGCCGCCCAGGATGACGATGGCCATCGGGTACTCGATCTCGGTGCCGGGGATCTCCCCCGCGAGGATCAGGGGGACCAGGGCGAGGCCGGTCGTGAGGACCGTCATCATGATCGGCACGACCCGCTCCGACGCGCCGCGGAGGACCAGCTCCGGGCCGAAGGGCACGCCCTCGAAGCGCTCGAGGTGCTGGTAGTGGCTGATCAGCATGATCCCGTTCCGGGCCACGATCCCGAGCACGGTGAAGAACCCGACGAGCGAGCCGAGCGAGATGATGCCGCCGCCCAGGTACGCCGCGATCACCCCGCCGACCAGGGCGATGGGCAGGGTCAGGAACGACAGCGTGGCCAGCCGCCAGCTCCCGAACGACGCCTGGAGCAGGAGGAAGACGCCGAGGGCGGCCGCGATGGCGAAGGCCAAGAGCCGCCGCTGGGCGGCCTGGCGCTCCTGGAACTCCCCGAGCAGCTCCGCGCGGAACTCGAGGGGCCAGTCCACCCGCTCGAGCCGGCGCTCGAGGTCGGCGACGACCGAGCCCAGGTCCCGGGAACCGTCGATGTTGGCGCCGACGTCGATGCTCCGGAACAGGTCGATGTGGTGGATCACGTTTGGCACCGGCACGATCCGGATGTCGGCCACGTCCTGGAGCCGGACGTACTCGCCGGAGGGCGTGTCGATCTGGAGGTTCGCGACGTCGGCCAGGCTGTCGCGGGTCTCCGGCGTGCTCCAGAACTGGACGTCGTAGGCCTTGCCCCCCCGGAAGATGTCGCCCGCCTCCTCCCCGCCGATCAGGTAGGCCGCCTGGCGGCGGACGTCCCCGGGCTTGATCCCGTACCGCCGCGCGGCGGCCAGGTCCACCTCGACCCGGATCTGCGGGATCTCCTCCTGGAACTCGACGTGGTTGTCGATCACGCCGGGGATGCTGCCGAGGATCTCGTTCACCTCCTCGGCCTTCTCGCGGAGCAGATCGAGGTCGGGCCCGAAGATCCGGACCGTGATCGCCTCGCTCGTGCCGGTGAGGACCTCCCGGATCCGCTCCTTCAGGTAGGTCTGCACGTCGCGGTAGATCCCGGGGTAGCGGCTCACGGTGTCCTGGATCCTCGCCACGGTCTCGTCGTAGTCCACGTTCGGCGAGACGCTCACCCAGTTCTCCCCGAAGTACGTGCCCACCACCTCGTCCATCAGCAGCGCCTGCCCGATGTGGGACCCGGCGTTGCGGACCCCGGGGATCGACAGCAGCTCCCGGTTGACGAGCTGGGTGGTCCGGACCATCTCCGGGTGGGAGGTGTCCGGCTTCCCGAGCCAGTGCATCAGGAAGTCCCGCTCCTTGAAGTCCGGGAGCAGGTTCTGGCCGAGGAGCGGCAGGGCGGCGACCCCCAGGACCGTGGTGAGCGCGACGGCGCCGTAGGCCCGACGCGGCCGGAACACGATCCGGCGCAGGATCGCGTCGTACCCCCGCTTGAGCAGCGGGACGAGCGGGGACTCGCGGTGCTGGAGCGACGCGGCGCCCCGGAAGAAGATCAGGCTCATCGCCGGGGTCACCGTGAGGGCCACGACCATCGACGCGAGCAGGGCGAGCGCGTAGGAGGTGACGAGCGGGCGGAAGAACGCGCCGGAGAGCCCGGTCAGCATGAAGATCGGCGCCACCGCCACCACCTCGATCAGCGTCGCGTAGACGATGGCGCTGCGCACCTCGAGGGAGGCCTCCAGGATCACCCGCGCCGTGGCCCTGCCGGTCCCCTGCCGGCGGTGCTCTCGCAGGCGCCGGACGACGTTCTCGATGTCGATGATCGCGTCGTCCACGATGTCGCCGAGGGCGATCACGAACCCCGCGAGGATCATCGTGTTGACCGTGGCCCCCCGCCAGTAGAGGACGAGGCCGGCGGCGATCAGCGAGAGGGGGATCGCGACCACGCTGATCAGCGCCGTCCGCCACTCGAACAGGAAGGCCCCGAGCATCAGGATCATCAGGATCGCGCCGAGCCAGATCGCCCCGCTCAGGTTGTCGATGGCGTCCTCGATGAACGTGGCCGGCCGGAAGATCGTGTGGTCGATCCGGATCCCGGGCAGCCCCGGCCTGAGCTCCTCGAGCGCCGCCTCCACCCCGCGCGTCACGTCGAGCGTGTTGGCCCAGGGGAGCTTCTCGACGATCAGCATCAGGCCTGGCCCGTCGTTGATCACCGCGTCGCCGATCATGGGCCACGTGCCCCGGACCAGGTCCGCCACGTCGCGGAGGTACACGGTCCCGTCCTTCCGGGTCACGACCGGGACGTCCGCCAGGTCCTCGGCGTCGACGATCGGGAGCACGTGGCGCACCCCGAGGCGGGTGCTCGGCGTCTCGACCCACCCACCCCTCCCGATGAAGTTGCTCTCGCTGAAGCGCAGCAGCCCGGCCTCGAGCGCCTCCGAGGTGGCGGTGAGGGCCTGCTCCGACGTCACCCCGTGCTCCCGGAGCCGCTCCGGGTCGACCTGCACCTGGAGCATCTCGATCCGCTCGCCCCAGATCGGGACGTTCGCGACGCCCGGGACCCGCAGCAGCCGGGCCCGGATCTTCCAGTACGCGACCATCGAGAGGTCCATCAGGTCGAGGTCCGGATCGGTCGCCTGGAGCCCGATCTTCATCACCCGGCTCGTCGACGAGAGCGGCTGGATCATGAAGGGGGGGCTGGCCCACGTCGGCAGGCCCGGCGCGATCGCCTCGATCCGCTCCTGGACGAGCTGGCGGGCCTCGAGCAGGTCGGTCCCGTGGTGGAAGATCAGCACGATCGAGGAGAGCTGCTCGACCGACTTGGAGCGGATCTCATCGAGCCCCGGGATCCCGGTGAGCACCTGCTCCAGGGGGACCGTGATCAGCGACTCGACCTCGGACGCGGACAGGCCGATGGCGGGGGTCTGGATCTCGACCCGGGGCGGTGCGAACTCCGGGAAGACGTCGACCTCCGCGTGGCGGAGCTGCCCGACGCCGAAGAAGACCAGGGCCGCCGCCGCCGCGACGACGAGGTACCGGAACCTCAGGCTCGAGCCGACGATCCAGCGCAGCATGGGCGTCCCTTCCCTTCCCCGATCAGGTCAGTGCCCCCCCACCCCCGACTCGGCGCCCCAGAGCTCCTGGGCGCCGACCACCACGACCCGCGTGCCGGCCGGCGGCCCCTCGGCCAGGATCGCCCGCCCGCCGTCGTCGGAGATCACCCGGACCTCGTGGCGGACGAAGACGAGCGGTTCGGGGTTCGTGTAGACCCAGAACCGGCCCTCCGGGTCCACGAGGAGCGCGGCGCTCGGCACGACCAGCCGGCCGCCCTCCTCCTCGACCGGGGCGGTCCGGAGGTCGATCCGCTCCGCCGCGTACTCCTCCAGCCTGATCCGGGCCACCTCCGACCCCTCGATCGGCTCGACGTGGGCCGGCTCGGGCCCGTACGCCTCCTCCGTCGCGGCCTTCGAGCAGGCGGCCGCCAGCGCCGCGGCGAGCGGCACCACCACCAGCCAGGTTCGACGGCGCACCACCGACCCTCCCCTCAGCTCCTCGGGACCGCCTCGATCTCGGGGATCGTGACCACCAGGTCCTCGGCCGTCGTGTCCGGCCGGGACACGCGCCCGAACCGCAGGTACATGGCGGGGACGACCACCGCGTGGAGCAGCGCGGACGCGAGCAGGCCGCCCAGGACCACGACCGCGGCCTGGCCCACGACCTCGAAGCCCACCGTCCCGCCCCGGAACGCGAAGGGCGCGAGCGCCGCGGCGGCGACGATCGCCGACGCCACGAGCGGCCCGACCTCCTCCTGGGAGCCGCGCTGCACGAGGTCCGCGCCGAACGGGAGCCCCTCCCGGCGCTCGAGCTCCTGGTACCGCCGGAAGAGGACGACGGTCCCGCGGGCGCCGATCCCCAGGAGCGCGAGGAGCCCGGCCACGGACCCGAGCCCCACGGTCCCGCCGCCGACGAGCGCCGCCACGGCGCCGCCCGCCAGGGCCATCGGGAGCGTCGCGAACGCCAGGACGGCGAGCCGCCAGCTCGTGAACGCCGCCTGAAGGAGCAGGAAGATGGCGATCGCGGCGGCCGCCGCCACCGTGAGGACCCTGGTGCGGACCGCGGCCCGCTCCGCGGGGTCCCCGAGCACCTCCGCGTGGTACTCGAGCGGGAACCGGATCCCCCGGAGGACCCGGTCGACCTCCTCGGCCACCGCCCCGAAGGTCCGCCCCGCGAGGTCCGCGGTCACGTCCTGGTAGGTCATCACCTGGTCGTGCAGGATCGCGGTGGGGTTGGGGACGGTCCGCACGTCCGCGATCTCGGCCAGGCGGACCTGGCCGCCGGTCGGGGCGTCGATCAGGAGGTCCCGGACGTCGTCCTCGCTGCGCCGGAGCTCGGGCCGCCCCCAGACCACGACGTCGAAGACCTTCTGCTCCTCGAACAGCTGGCCGACCGTGATCCCCGAGAGGAGGATCGCGGCCGTCCGACGGACGTCGCCCGGCTTGATGCCGAACCGCTGGGCGCGGTCCACGTCCACCTCGACCTCGATCACCGGCTCCACCGGCGCCTCCACGATCCGCGGCGCTCGGATCCCGTCGATCCCGGCGATGGCCCCGCGCACCTCCTCCGCGAGGCGCCGAAGGGTCGTCGGGTCCTCCCCGTAGATCCGCACGACGAGCTCGTCGTCCGAGCCGCCGAGGATCTCCGAGACCCGCTTCGAGGAGTAGGTCGTGACCGCGCTCGACACCTCGGGGTAGCCGTCCATCACCCCGCGGACCGCCGCGAGCGTCTCCTCGTACGGGGCGGCGGGATCGATCGAGAGCCAGATCTCCGCGGAGTTCACGTTCACGATCTGGTCCGAGGTGACGGCCCGCCCGACGTGCGCCCCGACGTCCCGGACGCCGGGGATCGCCGAGAGGTCCCGGGCCGCGCTCGCCACGATCCCGTCCATCCGGGGCAGGGAGGTGCCCGGCGGGGCGTCGAGGTGCACCAGGACGTCCCGCTCCCGCAGCGACGGGCGCATCGACACGTCGAGGAACGGGAGCGCGACGAGGCCGGCCGCGACGACGACCGCGAGGGTGACGGCCGCGGGCCCGGGCCGGCCGACGATCCGGGGCACCGCCCGCCCGTAGGCGCGGGCGAACCAGGCCAGGGCCGGCGCCTCCCGCGGGCCCGGCCCGGCGCCCCCGAGCAGGAGCAGCCCGAGGGCCGGCGTGACCGTGAGGGCCACGAGCACCGAGGCGCCGATCGCGAGCGCGAGCGAGAGGGCGATCGGCGGGAGGAACGCCCCGGCCTCCCGGTCCATGAGGAACACCGGCACCGTCGCCGCGACCACGATGAGGCCGCCGTAGACGGCGGCCCGGCGCATCTCGAGGCAGGCGTCGGAGATCGCGCGCCAGACCGGGGCGCCGGTCCCCTCCGCGTGGTGCCGTCGGAGCCGCCGGGCGATGTTCGCGGCGTCGAGCACGGCGTCCTGGACGATCGCGCCGAGGCCGGCGGCGAGCCCCGCGACCACCATGAGGTTCACCGTGTCGCGCCGGAGGAAGAGGACGACCCACGCGGCCGCCAGCGACAGCGCGACCGCCGCGGCGGCGACCGCGGTCCGCCGCGGGTCGAGGAACAGGAGCCCCAGGAGGAGGACCACGAGGGCCCCCGCGATCGCCAGGGACCGGGCCAGGTTCCCGAACGAGGCCGCGATGTACTCCGCGGGGCGGTAGAAGGCGGTGTCGATCGCCATCCCCTCGAGGCCCGGCCGCATCACGTCCAGGGCCTCCTCGACGCCCCGGGCGACCTGCGGGGTGTTCGCGC
Source organism: Actinomycetota bacterium (assembly GCA_035559315.1). Lineage (GTDB taxonomy): Bacteria > Actinomycetota > UBA4738 > UBA4738 > HRBIN12 > DATLZM01. The sequence continues at coordinate 29,502 of DATMBJ010000195.1, read as the reverse complement.
CCGGGAACTTCTCGACGACGAGGAGCAGGCACCGCCGGTCGCCGCAGTACGCGTCCCCGATCAGGGGCTGGTGGTCCTCGACGACGTCGGTCACGTCGCCCAGGGTCACCGGCTCGCCGTCCACGAACACCGCCCGCCCCTCGGCGTCCTCGAGCGGCACCTGGGCCAGGTCCTCCGGGGTCCGGATGGCCTGCTCGTGGAAGATGTGGAGCCGCTGGTTCACCGTGTCGATCCACCCGCCGGTCCCGGGCGTGGAGGCCTCGAGGAACGTGAGCGGCGAGACCTCGAGCGCGTTCCCCGCGGTCCGGATCACGTCCTCGAGCGTGACCCCGGCCTCCCGCAGGCGCGCCGGGTCCGCGAGCACCTGGAGCTGGCGGTCCCGGAAGCCCCAGATCGCGACGTTGGCCACGCCCGGCACCCCGAGGAGCCGGGGCACGATCACCCAGCGGGCGAGGACCGACACCTCGATCGGGGAGAGCTCCTCGGGGACCAGCCGGACCATCGCCACCCGGCTCGTGGAGGAGAGCGGCTGGAGCATCTGCGGGGGCTTGGCGACCTCCGGCAGCCCCGCCGCGGCCACGGCCTGGGTGAGTCGCTCCGCCACGACCTGCCGGGCGTCGAGGATGTCGGTCCCCGGCTCGAAGACCATCACCACCGAGGAGAGCCCGGGCAGCGAGGCCGACCGGATCTCGTCGAGGAAGGCGACCCCGTTCAGGAGGTCCTGCTCGAGCGGCACCGTGATGAACTGCTCGACCTCCTCGGCGGAGAGCCCCAGCGCCTCGGTCTGGACCTCGACCGTGGGGCGCTTGAACTCGGGGAGCGTGTCCACGGGGGTCGAGGGGAGCCGCGCCACCCCCAGGACGACGATGCCCGCCGCCACCCCCACCACGAGGCCGCGGAACCGCAAGCTCGACCCGACCAGCCACCGCATCATCGTCCCGGACCTCCCCTCACCGTCCGCCTCCGGATCGACGTCTTCCCCGCTGCCGCCCGCCGGGGGCCCAGCGGACGGTCCCCGCTACCCTGCCGGGTCCGCGTCACCCGAGCGTCACCGCGCCCCCCCCTCACGGCAGGCTCGCCGTCCGCCCCTCCGAGGCGGGGCCGGCCGGCGCCCCGAACGCCTCGAGCCACCGGCGGACGACCCGGACCGCGTCCTCCACGCTCGCGGCGGTCGCCGAGAGCGTGGGGAGCTCGGGACCCACGGGCCGGTGGGTCCCCCCGGTGGGGTCCATCGACCCCACGATCCGGGCGCGCATCGGGGTCGCGTGGTCGGGCTCGAACCACACCCGGAGGACCAGCAGCCCGCCCGTCGGGGGCGACGCTCGCGGGCGGCGGTCGGGGGGAGCGGCGGTCACGGCGCCAGGCTAGGGGCCCGGCGTCACCCCACCGTCACGGAGCGCGCGGCGGGGACGAGCGCCCGCATCGCGGGCGAGGGCTCGAGCCCGAGCTCGTCCCGGAGCAAGCGGCGGAACGCGTCGTACCGATGCATCGCCTCCACCACGTTCCCCTCGGCGAGGTGGGCCCGGATCAGCGCGCGGTGCGCGCTCTCTCGGAGCGGCTCGGCCGCGACGGCGGCGAGGCCCGCCTGGACCGCCTCCGGCCAGCGGCCCAGGTCGGTGAGGCGCGCGCACAGAGACTCCAGGGCGTGCAGCCGCAGCTGGCGGAAGGATTCCCGCTCCACCACCACCCACTCGTCGAACCAGTCCGGCAAGAGGTCCCGGGCGAGATCGTCGACCGCCGCACCCTCGGGGAGCGGCTGGGCCGGGTCGAGCAGCCGGCGCGCGAGGGCCGCGCTCAGACGCAGATCGACCGCCACCCCCGGCGCGAGCTGGAGGTGCTGGGCGGACGAGAGCACGAGCCAGGGCCCGGCGGGCCCGAGCCGCCAGAGCGCCGAGCGGAGGTTCGCCGCCGCCCGGACCTCGGGGCTCTCGGGCCACAGCATCCCCGCGACGTGCGCGCGGAGGACCGGCCGCTCCCGGAGGGCGAGGAACGCGAGGAGGCGCTGCGACCCGAAGGGCAAGCCGGTGGACCGGCCGTCCACGCGGAGTTCGAACCCGCCCAGCAGCTCCAGCCGGAAGGCCGGGGCCCGCTCCGGCCGCGCGCGCGGATCCCCCCGCGCCACCGGTCCTCGTACGACGCTCACCCGGCTCGCCATCGCCCCTCCCCCGGGTCCCGAGCCCCTCGCATCAGCGCTCCGCCCACGGGCCGCAGGACCGCGCCGCGCGGGTGCGAGCCTCCCGGCGTCGCGTCCACCGGGAGGAACGTAGCGCCCCCTGTACGAACGACACAACCCCTTATCCGGGGGGCATCCGCTACGTCAGGGGTATGAGGCGCGGGAGCGCGGAGCGCGGCGTCCCCCGCTCACTCCCACTCGATCGTGCCCGGGGGCTTGGAGGTGACGTCGTAGACGACCCGGTTCACCCCGGGGACCTCGCGGACGATCCGGGCGGCGATCCGGTCCAGGACCTCGTGGGGGAGCCGCGCCCAGTCGGCGGTCATCGCGTCCTCGGAGGTCACCGCGCGCACCACGACCGGGTACTCGTAGGTCCGCCCGTCGCCCATCACCCCCACGCTGCGGACCCCGGCGAGCAGCACCGCGAAGGCCTGCCACAGCTCGCGCGCCAGGCCGGCGCGGCGGACCTCCTCCTGGACCACGCGGTCGGCGGCCCGGACGATCGCGAGCCGTTCGGGGGTCACCTCCCCCACGATCCGGACCGCGAGCCCGGGCCCGGGGAACGGCTGGCGCCACACGATCTCCTCGGGCAGGCCGAGCTCCTCGCCCACCCGGCGGACCTCGTCCTTGAACAGGTCGCGGAGGGGCTCCACGAGCTCGAGCGCCATGTCCGCGGGCAGCCCGCCCACGTTGTGGTGGGTCTTGATCGTGGCGGCGGTGGCCGAGCCGGACTCGATCACGTCCGGGTAGAGCGTCCCCTGCACCAGGAACCGGGCCCCCCGGTGCTCCCGAGCCACCTCCTCGAAGGTCCGGATGAACAGCTCGCCGATCCGCCGGCGTTTCTCCTCGGGGTCGGCCACGCCGGCCAGCGCGCCGAGGAACCGGTCGGCGGCCTTCACGTGGACCAGGGGCACCCCGAAGTGCCGCCCGAACGTCTCCTCCACCTGCTCGGGCTCGCCCTCCCGCAGCAGCCCGGTGTCCACGAACACGCAGGTGAGCCGGTCGCCCACCGCCCGGTGCACGAGGAGCGCGGCCACCGCCGAGTCCACCCCGCCGGAGAGCGCGGAGAGGACCTCGGCCTCGCCCACCCGCCGGCGGACCCGCTCGACCTGTCGCTCGATCACGTTCACCGGCGTCCACTCGGGCAGGAGCCCGCACGCGTCGCGGAGGAACCGCCGCATCACCGCGAGCCCCCGGGGGGTGTGCGCCACCTCGGGGTGGAACTGGACGCCGAACAGCCCGCGCTCGGGGTCCTCCATCGCCGCCACCGGCGTGACGTCGGTCCGGGCCGTGACCCGGAAGCCGGCGGGGGCCCGGGTCACCGTGTCGCCGTGGCTCATCCACACCACGTCCTCCGGGGGGAGGTCGGCGAGGAGCAGCCCCGGCTCCTCGACCCGGAGCGTGGTCCGTCCGTACTCCCTGGCCCCCGTGGCCCGGACCTCGCCCCCCAGGGCCTGGGCCATCAGCTGGTGGCCGTAGCAGATCCCGAGCACCGGGACGCCGAGGCGGAAGAGCTCGGGATCGACGCCTGGCGCGCCGTCCTCGTAGACCGAGGCCGGGCCGCCCGAGAGGATCAGGCCGGCCGCGCGGCGGGCCCGGACCTCCTCCGCCGAGACGTCGTGCCGGACGATCTCGGAGTACACGTGGCACTCCCGGACCCGGCGGGCGATCAGCTGGGCGTACTGCGCGCCCAGGTCCACGACGAGGACCGGCCGCGGCTCCCCCCGGCTCACGGCCCGTCGCCCCCGCTCACGCCCGCGGCCCGCCCCCCGTCCTCAGTGCCCCATCCCGACGCCCTGGGCCCGCTGGTAGGCCTTCCCCTCGGTCCCGATCGAGGGCGCCACCACGAGCTCCGCCTTCTGGAACTCCTTGATCGTGGCGTAGCCCGCGGTCGCCATCGACGTGGCCAGCGCGCCGAACAGGTTCAGCGTCCCGTCGTTCTCGTGGGCCGGGCCCACCAGGATCTCCTCGAGGGAGGCCACCTGGCGGGTGCGGACCCGGGTCCCCCGGGGAAGGGTGGGGTGGAACGTGGCCATCCCCCAGTGGAACCCGCGGCCGGGCGCCTCGTAGGCCCGGGCGAGGGGCGACCCGATCATCACCGCGTCGGCGCCGCAGGCGATCGCCTTCGCGACGTCCCCGCCGGTCCGCATCCCGCCGTCGGCGATCACGTGGCAGTACCGCCCGGTCTCCCGGAGGTGCTCGGCCCGGGCCGCGGCGGCGTCCGCGATCGCCGTGGCCTGGGGCACGCCGACGCCGATCACCCCGCGGGTCGTGCAGGCGTTCCCCGGCCCCACCCCGACCAGGACGCCGACCGCCCCCGTCCGCATCAGGTGGAGCGCGGTCTGGTACGAGGCGCACCCCCCCACGATCACCGGGAGGTCGAAGCCCGCGATGAACTCCTTCAGGTTGAGGGGCTCGGTGCGGGTCGAGACGTGCTCGGCCGAGACCACGGTCCCCTGGATCACGAGGACGTCGAGCTCGGCCTCGAGCGCGAGGTGGGCGTACCGGCGGACCCGCTGGGGGGTGAGCGAGGCGGCGGCCACCACCCCGCCCTCCTTGATCTCGCGGATCCGGCGCACGATGAGCTCCTCCTTGATCGGCTCCCGGTACAGCTCCTGCATCCGGCGGGTCGCCTTCTCGTCGGGGAGCGACGCGATCTCCTCGAAGACCGGCTCGGGGTCCTCGTACCGGGTCCACAGCCCCTCGAGGTTCAGCACCGCGAGCCCCCCGAGCCGCCCGATCTCGACCGCCGTGGCGGGGGACACCACGGCGTCCATCGCCGACGCCATCATCGGGAGGCGGAACCGGAACGCGTCGATCTCCCAGGAGATGTCGACGTCGTCGGGGTCCCGCGTCCTCCGCGAGGGGACGATCGCCACCTCGTCGAACCCGTACGCCCGCCTGGCGGTCTTCCCGATCCCGATCTCGATCTCCATCGCGCTCCCCGGGTACGAAGGACGCCCACCCGGTCCCGGGCGGGCGTCAGCCGTGCACCATGCGAGCAAGGTACCAGGCCGGAGCGGGCGATGCGACGAGCGAGCGCCGACTACCGGTCGGACACGTGGCCGGCCTCGGTGACCCGGAGGTCGGTGAGGCCCGAGTGGGGCCGGGGCTCGCGGACGAGCGGCGTGGGATCCTCGATGTAGCCGAGCTCGGCCAGCTTGTCCAGGACCTTCCGGAGCGACTGCTCGGGCGTCTCGACCATGGTGTCCAGGACCAGCTCGGGGTGCTCGGGCGGCTCGTAGGGATCGTCCACCCCGGTGAAGTTCTTGATCTCGCCGGCCAGCGCCTTCTTGTAGAGGCCCTTGGGGTCGCGGTTCCTCGCGATCTCCTCCACCGTGGCGTGGACGTACACCTCGACGAACTCCCCGATCATCTCCCGGACCTTGTTCCGCGTCTCCCGGTAGGGGGAGATCGGGCAGCAGATCGTGGCCACGCCGTTGCGGGTGAGGAGCTGGGCCACGAAGCCGATCCTGAGGATGTTCGTGTCCCGGTCCTCCTTCGAGAACCCGAGCCCCTTCGAGAGGTTGCGGCGGACCACATCGCCGTCGAGGATCTCGACCTTCATCCCCCGGGCGCGGAGCTCGTGGTAGAGCATCTCGGCCACGGTCGACTTCCCGGCCCCCGAGAGCCCGGTGAACCAGACCGTGAACCCCTTCTGCTCCGGGTGGTGGGTCACCGCGGCCTCCCGCCCCTCACAGGAAGCTCCTCCCCACGGCCCCCTCGGGCGGCTCGATCCCGTAGAGCGAGAGGATCGTGGGCCCCACGTCGACCAGGCGGAGCCCCTCCACCCGCCCGGCCGGCTGGCCCGGGGCGCCCACCATGGCGAACACGCCCGTCCGGTCGTGGTTCGCGCCGTCGGGGCCGGTGTCGTTCTCGTAGGTGAAGACGTCGGGGTTGCCGATGGTGCCGACGCTCCGCCAGTCCAGGTCGCCGAAGTACACGATCAGGTCGGGGGCCACGCCCCGGACCTCGGGGTAGGCCTCCTCGGGTCTGATCACCACGTTCCCCAGGGGCCGCCCATCGGGGCCCGGCATCGCCTCGAGCTTCGCGGCGAGCTCCCCACGCACCTCCTCGTACCGCTCGGGGTCGACGACCCCCTGGGGTTCGCGTCCCCGGACGTTCAGGAACAGCCGCCCGTAGTACCCGCCGTCCCCCCAGGCCACGGTCCGGGCCCAGTCGATCGGGGCCTTCGCCACGGGGACGACCCCCTGCACCTCCTCGGACAGGGCCAGGTAGCCCTCCCGGATCAGCCAGTCGTTGAAGCAGACCCCGCCCATCATCGGGCGGGCCCCGTGGTCCGACATCACGATGGTAACGGCGTCGTCGGGGAGGGCCTCCAAGAGGGCCCCCAGCTCCCGATCGAGCAGCCGGTAGTAGTCCTGGAACGCGGTCTCGTAGCGGTTCCCGGGCTCGTGCTTGGGGTGGCGGGGGTCGACGTACTGCCAGAAGACGTGGTGGAGGCGGTCCGGCCCCATCTCCACCATCATGAACAGGTCCCACGGCTTGGTCCGCACGAGGCGCCGCGCGACCCGGAACCGGCGTTCGGTCATCTGGAAGACCCGCTCCAGGACCACGTCCAGGCCCTGCTCTCGGAAGTTCGGGATGTCGAAGATGTAGCCGCCCGGGCCCAGCTCCTCCTCCACCTCGGCGGCGAGCTCGACCGGGTGCGTCCAGGCCTTCGCCGACGGCGGGGTGAGGAAGCAGGACACCCGCCAGCCCTCGACCGGCCTCGGTGGGTACGAGGGGGGGACGCCGATCAGGAGGGAACGCATCCCCCGGGCGCCCAGGAGGTCCCAGACCGCGGGCTCCCGGACGGCGTCGGCGGTGGCGATGGCCAGGCCCTCGTACGTCGTGTCCTTGCGGTTCCGGAACCCGTAGATGCCGAGCTGCCCGGGGGTCTTCCCGGTCATCGCGCAGGCCCAGGCGGGGACCGTGATCGGCGGGGTGATGCTGGCCAGCTCGCCGTGCATCCCCGACTCCATCAGCTTGCGGAGGTTCGGGACCTCGTCGGCGAGGTCCTCGAACAGGAGCTGCGGCGTGCCGCAGTCCAGCCCGATCACCGCGACCCTCGGACCGCCCATCGCCTCCCCACGTCCTCCCGCTGGCCCCGGCGGCCAGGCGGGGGGACGCGCGCGTCCAGGCCTGGTTCCGGGGACGGCCTCATGCTAGCAGAGGGGGGCCGCCGCCCGATGTGGGAGGATGGCCGGCCGATGAGCCTCCTCCGGCGGGTCCTGTATTGGCAGGCGGCGGCGTGGGCGCTCGGGAGCATCCCCGAGCTCGTCGCGCCCCGGTGGTTCCTGGAGCGGCTGTTCGACCAGACCCCCTACCCCGACCACGCCTACGTCCGGGCCGCGGGGGCGATGGCGATCGGCCTCGCGATGTTCATGGTGCTCGTCGCCCACCGGATCGAGGACGTGTGGTGGTGGTCGTGGGCCTTCGTCGTGGTCGACGCCCTGCTCGCCACGATCTGCGTGCTGTCCGCGCTGTTCGGCCCCCAGGAGGGGTCGGGGACCGTCCTGTGGTGGCTGCTGGGCGCGGGGAACGTGGCGTTCGGGGCCGCGCTCCTCGTGGGGATGGGACTGGCCGGCCAGGAGCGCCCGCCGATCTAGGACGCTCCCCTCGGGCCCAGCGCTCGGGGCTAGGACCGCCCGTCGGGCGCGGCGGCGCCCTGGCCGGCCCGGGCCGCGGCGATCCGCTCCTCCGCCAGGCGCCGCGCGGCGGCGTCGGTCGTGATCCCCTCCTCCTCGGCCAGGGCGAACACGCGCAGGAGGGTGTCCCCGATCCCCCGGAGGCGCTCCTCGAGGCGCTCCGGGGTCCATCCGAGCACCTCGAGCCCGGCCAGGGAGAGCACGCCGCCCGCGTTCACCACGAAGTCCGGGGCGTAGACGATCCCTGCGTCCCGGAGCCGCTCGGCGTCGGCCGGCTCGAGGAGCTGGTTGTTCGCGGCCCCCGCCACCACCCGGCAGCGCAGGCGCGGGATCGTCTCGGCCGAGAGCACGCCCCCCGTCGCGCAGGGCGCGAACACGTCGCACTCGGTGCCGACGGCGTCGGCCGGGGCCACCTCCACCCCACCGACCCGCTGGGCGACGGCCCGGGCCCGCCCGGGATCCACGTCAGAGACCAGGACCTTGGCGCCGGCCTCCGCCAGGAGATCCGCCAGCCGGCCGCCGACGGCGCCGACCCCCTGGACCAGCACGGACCGTCCAGCCAGGTCGTCGGAACCGAAGGCGTGGAGGGCGGCCGCCCGGATCCCGTGGAACACGCCCCGGGCCGTGGCCGGCGAAGGCTCCCCCGAGCCACCGCGCTCGGGGGAGCGGCCGAGGACGTGCTCGGTGCGCTCCCCGATCACGTCCATGTCGGCGCAGCCCGTGTTCATGTCGGCGGCCGTGACGTAGGTCCCCCGGAGCGAGGCGACCAGGTCGGCGTAGCGGAGGAGGAGCTCCCGGCGGGCCTCCCCGGAGGGGACCCCCGGGACCGCGAGCACCGCCTTCCCCCCGCCGAACGGGATCCCGGCGAGGGAGTTCTTGAGGGTCATCGCCTCCGAGAGGCGGAGCACGTCCCACAGGGCGTCCGCCGGGCGGCGGTAGGCCTTCATCCGGGTGCCGCCGAACCCCGGGCCGAGGGCCGTCGAGTGGACCCCGATGAACATCCAGGTGGCGGTGGGCGCGTCGTGGCGGACGGCGACGAGCTCGCCGTCCCAGGCCCGGAGGAGCTCCTCGAAGCCGCCGGTGTCCTCCATCCGCCGGGAGTCTACCCCCGGGCCAGGGGGCCGGACGCGGGGGCGGACGACCCGGGGGCCGGGCGGCGGGCGGCCACGCCCCCGGGGCCGGAACGCGGAGGGGCCGGGCGTCCGCCCGGCCCCTCGCTCCCGTCGCCCGGCGCGCGGGCTCAGTGCATGTGGCCGTGGCCGCCGGCCGCCGGCTCCTTCTCCTCCTCGGGCTTCTCGACGATCGCGCTCTCGGTGGTGAGCACGAGGGCCGCGATCGAGGCCGCGTTCTGGAGGGCCGAGCGGGTGACCTTGGCGGGGTCGATGATCCCCGCCTTGAACATGTCCACCCACTCGCCGGTCGCGGCGTTGAACCCGCGGCCGTCGCCCTCGGCCCGGATCCGCTCCACGATCACCGCGCCCTCGAAGCCCGCGTTGTCGGCGATCAGCCGGGCCGGCTCGGCGAGCGCCCGGCGGACGATGTCGGCCCCGGTGGCCTCGTCGCCGGAGAGCCCCAGGTCCGCGAGGGCGGACTCGGCCCGGATCAGGGCCACGCCGCCGCCCGGGACGATGCCCTCCTCCACCGCGGCCCGGGTCGCCGAGAGGGCGTCCTCGATCCGGTGCTTCTTCTCCTTGAGCTCGACCTCGGTGGCCGCCCCGACCTTGATCACCGCGACCCCGCCGGAGAGCTTGGCCAGCCGCTCCTGGAGCTTCTCGCGGTCCCAGTCGGAGTCGGTCTTCTCGATCTCGGCCTTGATCTGGTTGATCCGGCCCTTGATCTCCTCAGGGTTCCCCTGGCCCTCGACGATCGTGGTGTCGTCCTTCGTCACCACGACCTTCCGGGCCCGGCCCAGCATGTCCAGGCCGACGTTCTCGAGCTTCAGGCCGACCTCCTCGGAGATCACCTGGCCGCCGGTGAGGATCGCCATGTCCTGGAGCATGGCCTTGCGGCGCTCCCCGAAGCCCGGCGCCTTCACCGCCACCGACTGGAACGTGCCGCGGATCTTGTTCACGACCAGCGTGGCCAGGGCCTCGCCCTCGACGTCCTCGGCGATCACGAGGAGCGGCTTCCCGGCCTGGAGGACCTTCTCCATCAGCGGGAGCAGCTCCTGGACGCTCGAGAGCTTCTTGTTCACGAGCGCGATGTAGGGCTCCTCGAGGACCGCCTCCATCCGCTCGGGGTCGGTGACGAAGTAGGGCGAGATGAAGCCCTTGTCGAACTGCATGCCCTCGACGAACTCGAGCTCCATCCCGAACGTGTTGGATTCCTCGACCGTGACCACGCCGTCCTTGCCGACCTTGTCCAGGGCCTCGGCGATCACCTCGCCGATCTGCTGGTCGGCGGCGGAGATCGCGGCGACCTGCGCGATCTCGTCCTTCGACTCGACCTCCTTGGCCTGGGCCTTGATCGACTCCACGACGGCCGCCACGGCCCGCTCGATGCCCCGCTTGAGCGCCATCGGGTTGGCGCCGGCCGCGACGTTCTTCATCCCCAGGCGGACCATGGCCCGGGCGAGCACGGTGGCGGTGGTGGTGCCGTCGCCCGCCACGTCGTTGGTCTTGGTCGCGACCTCCTTCGCGAGCTGGGCCCCGAGGTTCTCCCAGGGGTCCTCGAGCTCGATCTCCTTGGCGATGGTGACGCCGTCGTTCGTGATCGTGGGCGGGCCCCACTTCTTGTCCAGCACGACGTTGTGGCCCTTCGGGCCGAGCGTGATCGCGACGGTGTCGGCGAGCTTGTTCACGCCCGCCTCGAGCGACCGCCGCGCCTCCTCGCTGAACCTGAGCAGCTTCGCAGGCATCTCCCTGAGCCTCCTCGACAGATGCGACGGGGGGCCGCCGGACGCGCGCCCCCCGTCGCGCCTCGTTCCCCTCCGGTTACTTGGTGACGATGGCGAGCACGTCGCGGGCGGAGAGGATCAGGTACTCGTTCCCCTCCCGGTCCTTCCACTCCGTGCCGCCGTACTTCGAGTAGATGACCTTGTCGCCGACGCTCACGTCCAGGGGGACGCGCTGGCCGTCCTCCCAGCGCCCCGGCCCGACCGCGAGGACCTCGCCCATCTGGGGCTTCTCCTTCGCCGTGTCGGGGATCACGATGCCCGAGGCCGTCGTCTCCTCCTCCTCGCTGGGCTTGACGACGATCCGGTCCTCCAGGGGCTTGAGGTAGAACTCCGCCATCCTTACCCTCCTTGGGTCGGCTAGCACTCTCCGCCTTTGAGTGCTAACAGGATAGCCGCCCGAGTGCCAGCGGTCAACGGGCGGCGGAGAGCCTCGGAAGCGCCGGTGGACGCCCTCCGCGCCCGGGAGCTGCTGCACCGGGCGTACCGGTGCTACGGCGATCCGCAGACCCCGCCGGGCGCCCGATGCGTCAGGATGACGAGCGATGCCCCTGCGCCGGGACGCTTCGATCGAGCTGTACGGGTTCCGGACGTGGGACTCCCTCCTCCCCTGGGATCCCATGTCCACGGACATGCCGACCCGCGTCGCCCCCCTCCTCGAGCAGGAATTCCTGGACCTCTGGGCGGAGCCGCGGAGCGACGAGGTCGCCTCGCTCGTGGCGGACCACGGCCCGCCGGCCGGGACGCGGGCGGTGGCGCCTCCCCGCGCGACGGACCGAGGCTCCGACCGGAAGCTCCGGGCGGCGGAGCGGCGGGCGACGCTCGCACAGCAGCGCCTGGAGGCCGCCGAGGCGGAGGCGCGGGCGGCCCGCCAGCGTCGGGAGGGCTTCGAGGCGTGGGTCGAGACCGCCCGGGAGCAGCTGGGAGCGGCCCAGCGGGACGCCGCGGCCGCGCGGGACCGTCGACGGGCGGCTGCGGACGCCCTGGACGCCCTCCGCGCCGAGCTCGAGGCGGCGAGGGGCGAGCTCGCGGCCTCCGAGACCGAGGCCCAGGCGTCGGGCCGGGGGGTGGGAGCCGTCCGCGGGGTGGTCCGGGTCGTGCGGGCCACCAAGCGCGTGCTGAAGCTCGAGGAGCGGCTGCGCGAGCAGGAGGAGCAGCTCCTCCGGGAGGAGGAGGAGGAGCGGGCGCGCCTCGGCGAGCTCGCCGTCAAGGAGGCGTCGCTCGAGCGCGCCCTGGAGAAGGTCGAGGAGTCGGCGCAGCTCGAGGCCCAGGCCCGCAGGCGCCTCACCCAGGCCACGCGGGCCGCGGCGCGCGCCTCCCTCGCCGTCCAGGAGCTCCGCGAGGAGCTGGGGCGGGCCGGGGAGACGGACGTGGATCCCGACCTCGTGGTGCTCCCGGAGGCGGACGCCGACGGGGAAGGAGCCCCGCCCCCGGTGGACCCCGCCGAGATCGCGCGCGCCGAGAAGGAGGTGGAGGCCGCGCGCTTGGACCTCGCGGCGATCGAGGGCGAGGCCCGGGCGGCGGCGGAGATGGTGGAGGCCATCGAGCTCGAGGTCGGGTCGATCCAGCGCGCCTTCCTCGGCGCCGAGGAGGCCCTCCGCGGCGAGCGCGCCCTCCTCGCCCAAGCCGAGGCCGAGGTGGCGGAGGCGCTCCGCGGGGGGGACGGCAGCGGCGCGGACGAGGACGAGGCCGAGCTCGCCTCGCGCACGGCGCGCGGGGGGATCGAGGGGGTCCGTGGCTCCCTGGTGCTCGGGGTCCGCCACCGCCGCACGCGCCGCCGGCGCCGCCGGGAGCGGGAGGCCGAGGCGGTCCTCGAGATCGCCCGACGCCGGGTCGAGGAGGCGGAGGCCCGGTTCACCGAGCTGGCCCGGGCCCTCGAGGGCGCACGGGACCGGCTGGCGCAGGCCCGGCGGGTGGAGACCGAGGCCCGCAGGAGCCTCGGACTCGCTCGGCAGCGCTACGGGCGGGTGGTCGGGCTCCTCTCCAAGCTCACGGCGAAGGCAGGGCACCGGCCGGAGCGGACCCCGTTCGCCTACATCATCCTGGTCCGTGACCAGCAGCTGCTCGGCAGCCTCTCGCTCCCCGAGTGGGCCCGACGAGCCACGGGACACGGGACCGAGCCGCGGTTCATCCTGGAGCGCGAGGGCGAGGCGCTCTGGCTCTACCGCGGGGAGTGGTTCTCGGCCGACCCCGATCTGCGGGTCGACGACATCACCGTCCTGCTGGAGGCGAGCGACCCCAGGCTCCAGACCCGGCTCGACACCGAGACCGCGGCCCACGTCTGGGAACGGGACGCCGGCCGCTGCGTCCGGTGCGGGGCGGTGGGGAACCTGGTGATCGACCACATCATCCCCGTGGTCCTGGGCGGGAGCGACGCTCCCAGCAACCTCCAGCTCCTCTGCCGGAACTGCTCGCGCGACAAGTCGCACCAGCTCTGAGGCCCGACCGCGGCGGCCTCTCTCACGCCGGGACGGTGCGGGAGGCCGGCGGGCCGAGGACCCCCGCGTCGAGCTCCGCGGCGAGCTCCTCCAGGCGCGCCAGCAGCGCTTCGAGCCTGGCCTGAGCCGCCGCCCAGCCGGCGGCGCCCGCGGGGGGTGAGTCGGTCGGCGCCGGCCCGTCGAGCTGCGGCAGGATCGCGAGCGCGACCCGGACCTCCTCCCGGGCCCGCAGCAGGTGCGAGCGGCACCGTACGATGGCGGTGGCGGCCCGGTTCGGGGTGGGGACGACCCGGATCGTGAGCGGCGGGGGCTCGCGCATCTACGCCACGCTGATCGAGGCGTCGTCCGCGTAGAAGCACGCCCCCACCGGCGCGTTGGGGACGAACGCCGTGAAGTCGAGCGTCGAGTTCCCGGCGGCCTGCGGCACGATCTGCACCGTCACCTGCTGCCAGTCGGTCGTGAGGGTCGTCGTGGTGACGACCGCGGAGCCCACGAGGGTCCCGCCGCTGTACTCGCGGAAGCGGAGCTTGAGCGTCGCCCCCGCCGCGTCGGCCCGGACCCAGAGGCTCCCGGTGTAGGTGCCGGCCACGGTCGTCCCCACCCAGTTCGGCGAGTCGTTGAGCACGCAGTTCCCGCTCGTCGTGGTGGCGTTCTCCAGGAACGCCGACCACGACCCGCCGTGGCCGCCCGACACCCGGGAGAGGGTCGCGACGCCGTTCCCGTCCCAGCCGGAGGTGTCCACCTCGAAGCCGGGGTTCCCAACGAGCTCGCCGCCGCCTCCTCCGCCGCCACCGCCCCCGCTCCCGTCGGAGACGTCGAACACGTAGACGGCGTACCGCAGGGGGTCGTCCGCCGCCCGCCCGTCGTAGCCGTCGTAGACGTAGATCTGGTCGAAGGCCGAGGGGTCGGGGTTCGGGATCACCACCACCCCCCGGCTGTCCCCGATCCCGAAGGTCGCGAGGCCGAAGTCCCACCCGGTCACGATGCTCCGGGTGGCCCAGTTCACCCGGACCATCCGCTCGGCGTTCGTCACGACGAAGAGGTCCTCGCCCCAGAAGTCGAGCCCCAGGATCCCCGAGACGTTGCGGATCCGGAACGGCGAGCCGGAGGTGTTCGTCGCGAAGTCGTAGGTCCGGAGCCTTCGACCCTTCCCCACGTAGACCTGGCCGTCGCCGGGGTTCCAGGCCGCGGCGGTGTAGTCGGCCCCGGTGGGGAGGGGCTGCCACGAGTCGACCACGAACGAGCCGCTGGTCGTGTCCCGGACGAGCCGGAAGGCCGTGGGCAGCGCCGCCGAGCTGCAGCACGTGCCGGAGAACGCGTACAGGACGTCGTTGGCCGCGTCGTAGGCGAGGCTCTCGAGGTCCCCCGACCGGTTGGGGCCGGCGGCTTCCGTCCCCCCGAACCGGGGCGCGACCTCGAAGGCCTCCCGCGGGACGATCGCCTTCAGGGTCCCGTCGTAGGGGTTCACCTCGTAGGCCGAGCGCTCGTTGTCGCCCACGAGCCACAGCGACACGTCGCTCGGCACGAAGGCGCTCCCCTCCGCGTCCTTCGCGTAGATCGTGGTGCCGACGAACGGCCGGGTCTGGATGGTCCGCACGAGCGTGAGGACCGGGGAGGACGTGGCGGGCAGGTCCCCCAGCGCGGGGAGGGCGGGGCCGACGAGGAGCGCGGCGGCGAGCGCGAGGAAGGCTCCTCGGGGGGCGGGGCGTCGGGATCGGCGGGATGCGCCAGGGGTCATACGACATCTCCCCTTCCGTCTGCGGGGGAAGCGCTCAGCGTCCTACGCTGCCACCGGCGCCTCCCCCGGGCGTCGTCCCATCGCCGTAAAGTCGGCTACGGGAGGTGGACGGGGTTCCCCTCCGGGGCGACCGGCTACCCGTCGAACCCCAGGTCGGCGAGGGCCTGGTCGGTCATCTGGGCGCAGGCACGTCCGGCGTTCAGGCAGCGGCGGACCAGGAACCGGAGCGCGTCCTGGTCCCACGTGTTCCAGAAGTCCGCGTGGAGGGTCCCGCCGGGGAGCCCGCCGGACCCGTCGGATACGAGCGTGGCGCCCTCGGCGTTCGTCGTCGCGTACTGCACGTGGAGCCGGAGGCGGGGGACGGCGACGTAGCCCGGTGGACAGCCGGGGGATCCGAACGTCATGTGCGACCGGTGGTCCGTTGCGTCGCGGTGCTCGCCGTCCCAGCAGTCGGGGAAGTGGATGTGGGCGGTGACGTAGAGGCCGGTCCCGGTGCAGTCGGGGGGCGAGGGCAGGTAGGGGGCCGTGTCCCCGCAGGCCCAGGACAACGACCGCTGCGACCGCGTCGGCGCCGGGGGATCCAGCGTGTCGCCACCCGCGATGATCTTGAGGTTCGTGGGGAAGGCCCGGACGAGGGTCCCCGACGCGGAACGGTAGTAGACCTGGACCTTGCGCACGGGCACCGGGTCCCCGTTCGCGTCGAGCAGCGTGGGGACCCAGTACGCCGAGGTGTCGGCGGAGAGCGTGCAGGTCGTCCTGGCCCCGAGCATCGACGCCCGCGTGCTGTCCGCCCCGGTGCGCCGGTTCCCGAAGAAGTCGTGGAGGTGGGAGGCACCGGGCTGGCCCGGGAACACGATCGGGTCGTCGGGCGCCCGGTGGGAGAGCCGGCACTGGAGGTTGAAGAACCCCCCGCCCACGGAGCCCGCCCGAACCGGCGCGGGGGCCAGCACCGAGAGCACCAGGATCGCCGCGATCGTCCGACCCCTCATCGGGCCCGCACCTCCCCCGAGCCGCCCCGCCCCTCGCCCCCCCGCGCCGACGGCCCCCTCATCCCCCGCCGAGCGCACCCTCCACCGGTCGGCCCGCCGCCCGCGCCCGGGACAGGCGGACGAGCGGGCGGAACAGGAGGCGCTGCTTCACCCCGTAGCGGGCCAGGTTCCACCGGTTGAACCCCCTGCGCCCACCGTCCCGGAACGCGGCGACCGCCTCCTCGAGGGCCGGTCCGAACTCGCGCTGCAAGCGAGGGTACACCTCCTCCCGGACCTGCCGGTAGAGCTCGAGGTCCGCCCGGTTCGCCTCCTCGAGCAGGGCCCGGCTGCGGGGGTCGGCGAGCAGCTCCTTCGCGAGGTCGGAGCGCCTGGCGACGTTGACCGGGACGTAGGAGAGGTCGAGGTCCGGCGCGCGGAGCGCTTTGAGCAGCACCATCGACTCGTCGAAGCGCTCGGCGAGGCCCACGAACATCTCCCGCCGCTCGATCACCCGGAGCGCGTCCGCCGGGTCCTCGGTGCCGCCGATCCGGCGGGTCTGCGCGTTCCGCACCCAGTCCCGCCCGATCCATTCCTCGAACACGAGCCCCCGCTTCCCCCGATGGTCGAGCTGGTACTGGAACCGGGACGCGCACGTCGCGAGGGGTTCGCGGAGGAACGTGAAGTACCGGAGCCCGGGCTCCTCGAGGTCCACGTAGCCCACGATGCGGTGCCCCGCGATGCTCGCGAGGCGGGGGTAGAGGCGCCGGACGCGCCGGAGGTCGGCGGCGGAGAAGGTCGCCCCATCGCCGGCCCCCACCCACGGCTCCACGTCGCAGTGCCTCGACCCGTAGGAGCTGCGCAGGACGTACCGCACGGTGGTGCCGGCGGTCTTGTTGATGTGGACGAAGACCAGCACGTCCCCTCCCTACGGCCAGTCGTACCCGAGGCGGTGGCTGGCGCGACCCGCGATCCGGGCGATCGTCCGCAGCTCCCGCGCGCCCAGCTCCTCCCGCCACCTGCGGTCCTCGCGGATCTCCGACACGCCCCGGAGCCGCATGGAGTTCCCGATCAAGTGGTGCCCCGGGCCCCCGATGGCGCCGGGGAGCGGGGCCGGTTCGACGCCGGCGAACCGCGCGATCCGCTCGAGCGTCCCCCCGGGGTCCGCGCAGAGGTCCTCGTACCGCAGCCGCAGCCAGGCCTGGGGGGGGAGCAGCCGCCGGAGGCGGTCCGCCTCGAGGTTCGCGTGGCGCCAGCGCCGGGACGCCGTCGCCACGTCCGCCCCCGTGTGCCGCATGATGCTCGCCACGTTGCCCCGGGGGTCGCGGACGAGGTGGATCACGCGGAGATCGAGGAGCGGCGTCCCCCGGAGGTACTTCGGGCGCTGGTGGTCCCGGGCGGTGTCCACGAACACCTCCTTCCCGGTGGCCTCGAGGACGGCCGTCGCCAGGCTCCAGGTGGCGAGCGAGGCCCCGGCCAGCCGGCGGCGGATGGGCCGCGACCGCCAGAGCACGGCGTCCCTCGCCGCGTTCACGCGGAGGCTCCCGAGGGAACGGACCAGGATCCCGTTGAGCCAGCGCCGCCTCGACACCCGCACGTCGGTGCTCCACCCCGGTCCGAACACCGCGACGGGGTGCCCGAGCTCGGCCGTCCGCCGCGCCACCCGCCGCCAGAACTCGCACTCCACGAACCTCGCGCCGCACGAGCACCGGTACGTCCGGGGGTCGATCCTCGGGGTGAGCCCGGTGGCGGCGCCCACCGAGGCGAACCCGGGGTGGTGGTCGAGCAGCAGGCCGAGGAGGGTGGAACCCGTGTAGGGGCTCCCCGGCATGCACACGTACCGGACCGGCTCGCCGGGGCCCCGGTGCGGCGGCGCCGACGGGAAGGCCAGGGAGGCCTCAGCCATAGGCGACCACCCCCGGGCGGTCGGGCGTCGGAGCCAGGGCGGCCCACAGCTCGAGGTTCCTCCGGAGAGCCGTCTCCAGGTCGTGCCGCGCGGTCCGTTCCCGAGCCCGGGCGCCGAGCTCGGCGCGTCTCTCCGGGTCGGCCAGGAGCGCGTCCACCGCGGCCGCGAGAGCCGGCGGATCGTCCGGCGGCACCACCAGGCCGGCCCCGTCGACGACCTCGCTGCCGGCGACGTCCGAGACCACCACCGCCGCCCCGCACGCCATGGCCTCCAGGAACACGAGCGACATGCCTTCCCAGCGGGAGGGGGCCACCACGACGTCGGCCGCCCGCAGCTCGGGGGCCGGGTCGTCGACCTCCCCGCGCCACTCGATGCGCCCGCCGACCCCGAGCGCCTCGGCCAGGGCCTCGAGCCGGGCCCGCTCCCCGGGCATCGCCTCGCCCCCCACGAGGCGCAGCCGCGCCCGTCGGTCCCGGAGGAGGGCCAGCGCCCGGACCGCGACGTCCTGGCCCTTCTGCTCGCAGAGGCGCCCCACGCACACGACGAGCGGCGCGTCCGGATCGCGGTCGGCCCGGGGCCCCCGGGGGGTGAAGCGGGCCCGGTCGACGCCGTTGTGGATCACCGTGATCCGCCCGGCGGCCGACCCGAGCACCGCCCTCCCGTCGGCCGCCTCCCGTTCCGAGACGGCGACGATCGCGTCGCAGCGCGGCGCGAGGACCCGCTCGATCCACCGGTACAGGCCCGCCAGCCGGCCGCCCACGAGCCAGGACCAGTAGTGGGGCGTGACCACCGTGGCCGGCCGGGGAGGCCGGAGCGTGGCGACGGCCGCCCGGCCGAGCGCCGCGGCCTTGGAGGAATGCAGGTGCACGACGTCGCGCCCCCGGGCCAGGCGTCGGAGCGCCAGGAGGTGCACCAGATCCCTGGGCGAGGGCCCGCGAACCATATCCAGCCGCTCGTGCCCGGCTCCGGCGGCCCGCACCCACCCCGCGAGCGGCCCGCGCTCCGGGCACGCCACGGTCACCCGGTGCCCCGCCGCGACGGCGGCCTCCGCGAGATGCCGCACGTGGACCGCCACGCCGTAGCTCGTCGGCTGGGAGACGAGGAGCACGTCGAGCCGTCGACGCCCGTCCGGACGCCCGGCCGCCTCCCCAGCGGGAGCGGCCGCGCCCGGCCGGAGCGCCACGGCCGAGCGGCCGACCGCCCGGGGGCCAGGGCTCGGCGGATCCTGCGACGGCGACGGCGAGGGCAGCATGCTCGTGGACCTGGCGCGACCGTAGCCGGCAGGCCGCCCGGCGGGCATCGCCGCGCCGCCGTAGGTCGGCTACGGGGTTCGTGGGAGGCGGTCATGCTCGCGGGCCGGGCGGGGACCCGTCCCTCGGCCGTAGCCGGCCTACGGCGCCCGCCGGCTGTCCGCGGAGCGCCCCGCCCGCTAGCCTGGGCGGAGTCGTGGGGAGGGAGGCGGCGGCGGCGACCGGGCGCGGGGGGGCGCGGGCCCCGGTGGAGGGGCCGGCGCCCCGTTCGCTCGTCGCCACCTTCGACCTCGAGGACTGGTTCCACGCCGAGAACGTCCGGGCGAGCCTCCCGACCTCCGACTGGGACTCCCTCGAGCCCCGGCTCGAGCGGAACGCGCACGCGCTCCTGGACCTGCTCGCGGAGGTGGGCGGGCGGGCCACGTTCTTCGTCCTGGGTTGGGTGGCGCGGCGCTATCCCTCGGTCGTCGCACGCATCGTGGCGGAGGGCCACGAGGTCGCGAGCCACACGGACCTCCACCGGCGGCTCGACCTCCTCCCCCCGGCTGAGGTCGTGCGCGACCTGGCCCGGGCCAGGGATTCGCTGGAGCAGCTCACCGGGACGCCGGTGCTCGGCGTCCGGGCACCGAACTTCTCGATCAGCGACGAGGTCCTCGACCTGCTCGCGGAGGCCGGGTACCGCTACGACTCGAGCTACTTCCCGTTCGCGGCGCACGATCGCTACGGGAGGATCTCCGCTCCGGTCGAGCGCTCCGCGCCGATCGTCGAGGTCCGGCCGGGCCTCCTCGAGCTCCCCATGTCGTGCCTGCCCCTGGGCCCCGTCTCGGCCCCGTGGTCGGGGGGTGCCTACTTCCGGCTGATCCCCTACCCGGTCTTCCGCCGTGGGGTCGCCGCGGTGCTCCGGAGGAGTTCCTGGTTCATGTTCTATCTCCACCCCTGGGAGCTCGACCCCGAGGAGGTCCCGCCTCCCGGGATGCCCCGGTCCCTCCGGGTGCGGGCGTACGCGGGCCGTGCCCGGGTCGCGCGCGACCTCCGGAGGCTGCTCCGCGAGTTCGGCTGCTCCCGGGTGGACGAGGCGCTCCGAGCGCGGGGCTACCTGCCACCGGCCGCGCGGGCGGCCGGGCCGCTCACGGGGCGTCGCCCCGGAACATGAGCCGGAGGGTCCGGAATAGGATCAGCACGTCCCCCCATAGGGTCCAGGTGTCGATGTAGCGGTTGTCGAGACGGGCCCGCTCGGGGATCCCGTCGAGGCTCCGGTCCCTCCCACACACCTGTGCCAGGCCCGTGATGCCCCCCCGGACCCGGAGCCGGTCCCGGTAGCCGGGGACCTCCGCGCTGAACCGCTCGACGAAGTAAGGCCGCTCGGGCCTGGGCCCGACCAACGACATCTCGCCGCGCAGGACGTTGATCAGCTGCGGCAGCTCGTCGATGGAGAGCCGTCGGAGCCACCGGCCGACCCCCGTGACATGCCCGTCCTCCGCGGCCCATGCCGTGTCCGCCCCGTCGTTCACGACCATCGTCCGGAACTTCAGGATCTCGAAGGGACGGCCGCCGCGGCCCACCCGCGTCTGCCGGAAGAGGATGGGCCCCGGGCTCGAGAGCCGGACCGCGAGGGCCGCCCCCAGGCATACCGGCGCCGTCAGGACCAGGAGGAGCGCGGCCGCGGCCAGGTCGAAGGCCCGCTTCACGAGGTCCGCGGGGAGCCGCGTGGTGGGACGAGGGAGGTGGACCAGGGGGATCCCCCGCACGTCGTCGGCGGCGCCGGCCGGCACCGAGCCGAGCTCGAAGAACCTGGGCACGACGTGCACCTCGACCGGGAGGGCCTCGAGCGCCCGGAGGGCGACCGCCGTCTCCCGGTCGGTCGGCCCTCCGAAGGCGACGATCACCCGGCGTACCTCGAGCTCCTCCACGGCCCTGGGCAGGTCCTTCGGCTCCCCCAGCACCGGCAGCGGGAGGTCCGGCAACGGGTCCCGATCGAGGAACCCGATCGGGCGGAGGCCGTACTCGGGGTGACGCTCGAGGATCCCCGCGAGCTCCACCCCCAGGGCGCCGCCGCCCACGATCAGGGTCCGCTCCCACACGAGCCCCCGGACCTTCGCCGCGCGCACCAGGGCGTAGGCGAGCGCCCGGGCGGGGATCACGAGCCCCGCCGCCCACGTGGCGGCCAGCTCCCGGTCGAGGTCGCGGACCCCGGGGACCCCGGCCGCCGCGGCGACCGAGAGGGCCAGCAGCGGCGTGGCCAGGCGCACGAGGAGCCAGCCGAGCTCGTGCCCCACCCGCGGGTCGAGCCGGTACGCCCGGGCCGCGTCGGCGTTCAGCAGGCAGAACGCGGCGACCGCCCAGATCACCGCGACCGGGTGCAGGCCGGAGAGGCCGACGACCGCCAGGAGCGCGACCGCGTCCAGGACGAACGGGACGCCTCGGAGCGAAGGGAGCCGGGCGAGCCGCCGTCGCGGGATCCCGACCTCGAGCGATCTGCGCAGCGCCACCCCTCGTTCCCTCTCGCTACGCGGGGCTCGCCCCCCGCCTCCCGGACCCCGCCCCGCCGGGTCGGCGAGCCCGACGCCCGTGGAGAGTCTCGGATCGGGTCTCACGGAGCCGCATCAACCGATCGCCGTAGATCGGGGGCGACCGGCCCTACGCGGGGCGGGCTACCCTCGCCAGACCGCGAGGTCGATCCCCAGGCGGCGCTCGAGCTCCTCGAAGTCCTCCTCGAACCGTTCGGCGAGCGACCGGCGCAGCTCGGGGTCGATCGGTGGCAACGGGGATCCGCGCGTGAGCGCCCCCCGCAGACCGAGCCGCCCGACGAGGTCCACGACGGGCTCGAGACGCATCCTCCGGAGCCGGCGCCCGGTCCTCACCGTGAGCCGCGCGACCGAGCGGAACCGGGGGACCGTGCTCGGGTTGACCCGACCCGGGGAGGGCGCGAAACCCTCCGGACGGAGACCCAGGAACGCGGCGAGGGCCCCGCGCGCGCCGGCGTCGTCCCGCACGACCTCCTCGAAGAGCAGGACGAGCAGCCGAGCGCGATCGAAGCGGCGCAGGTAGCGGTCGAGGTAGCGGGCGTAGTGCCCGCGCTCGAGCATCCCGGGGCTCCGGGCCAGGAACTCCTCGAACGAGCCGCGGAACCCGCTCCGCTGCACGCGGAAGCCGTAGTTCGAGTAGGCGCGGTCGACGGGGTGGCGGAGCATCAGCAGCAGCCGCACCCCGGGCAGCGAGTCGGCGATGCGGTCCGGGCAGGCGTCGCAGTAGAAGTACTGGGGCGAGATCTCCCCGATCGCCGCGTACCGCGGGGCCTCCTCCTCGGGGCAGAAGAACCCCTCGTACCAGGCGAGCCCCCGCCCGTAGTACCGATCGAAGAACCGGACCTCCTTCCGCCGAGCGGGGAGGTAGACGTCCGGGTGGCTCGCGAGGAACGCGTGGAGCCAGGTGGTCCCGGCCCGCGGGACACCGATCCCGAGGAAGGTCGGGAGCGTCACGGGCCCACCGCGGGGGCTCCGCGTCCCTGGTCACGCGATCGCAGGGAGCGCCTCCTCCTCATCCTCCTCCGGCACCTCCTCCAACGCGGCCGACCCCTGCCGCGCGGCCGCGACGGCGTCCACCACGAGCAGCGTGAGGAACACCCAGGTGGTCTTGCGGTACTCCCAGGTGAGGGTCGAGGCCCCGATGGCCCAGACCCCGAGCACGGTCAACCAGAAGCCCCGGTCCCACCTCTCCCGGGCCAGCGCGTGCGCCACGGCGATCGCGAGGATCCCGCCGAAGAGGATGCCTCCGACCAGCCCCACCTCCACGAGGACCGAGAGGAACGAGTTGTGGCCCACCTTCCCCAGGGTGTTCACCGACCGATACATGTTCGTACCGACCCCCGCCACGGGGTGTTCCGCGAACGCGACGAGGCCCTGCCGCCACTGCTCCAGCCGGCCGTTCAGGTCCCCGCGGGTGAGCTCGCTCCCGGTCGTGCCGAGCCGCTCGAAGGACCGGAGCGGCTGCACGACGGGCAGCAGCAGGTACACGGCGGTGGCGAGGACGACGAGGGCGACGACCCGCGCGGACAGCCGCAGCCGCGTGAGCGCGGCGAGGCCGAAGGCGAGGCCGACCACGGCGCCCACGGCGGCCGTCCGCGTCCCCGAGAGCGCGATCCCGAGGAACGCCGCCGGGACGTAGCCGAGGTTGATCCATCGGAGCGCGCGCCCCCGGCCCACCCGGGCCCCGGCCAGGTAGCAGGCCACCGGGATCCCCAGCGCCACGACGAACCCGAACCCGTCCGGGTTCACGTCGCCCGGGCTGAACCGCTGGTAGTGCGTGTAGAAAGGGTCCCCCGACCGGAGGTTCACGAGGGCCCCCCCGACCGCCACGTAGGCGCCCAGCACGTACGCCTGGAGGGCGGCGAGGACATCGGCCCTCGAACGGAACAGGTCCCACAGGATCAGCACCAGGACGAACGACTGGGCCCACGTGTAGACGTGGGCCAGGCTCCGTCCCGGGTCCGCGCTCCACAGCACGCTCGCGCCGTTCCAGGCGACGAACGCCGCCACCGCCACCACGAACGGCCCCGGCCGCCGCACCCGCCCGCTCACCGAGACCGTGGTCGCCCAGAGCGCGGCGGCGGCGATGCCGACCGCGGTGGCGATCGTCCCGATCCCCGGGATCCGGATCACCCCCTCCCAGGGCGTGGTGAAGACGAAGACCAGGCAGAGGAGGCGGGTCAGGGGCGCCACGGAGATCTCCTCTCAGGGACGGCCCCACGCGTTCGGAGCACCTCGAGGTAGCGACGAGCGACCGTCCGCTGGTCGTACGGCTCCCAGCTCGCGGGGGTCGGGCGCGGGATCTTCCCGTCGAGGGCCTCCCGGATCGCCCCGGCCAGCGCGGCCGCGTCGCCCACCGGGACCAGCGCGCCGTGGCGGCCGCCCTCCAGGATCTCCCTGGGTCCGCTCGGGCAGTCGGTCGCGATCACCGGGCACCCGCAGAACAGGGCCTCGATCAGCACCGATGGGAGGCCCTCCCACCGGGACGAGAGGACGTAGGCGGCCGCCCGCCGCATGTACGGGTACGGGTTCCGAGCCCAGCCGGGCAGGTCCACGTCGGCCCCCACCCCGAGCGAATCGGCCAGCGCCCGGAGCACGGGCCGTTCCGGCCCCTCGCCGAGGATCAAGAGCCGGGCGGTCCGCTCCCGGCGCACGAGCGCGAAGGCCCGGACGAGGGTCCCCAGGTCCTTCTGCGGCGTGCACCGGGCCACGGCCAGGACCACGGGTGGCCGGTCCGGCCCGAACCACGGGTGCTCGAGCGGCTCCTCGGCCCTCGCCCGGAGCTCGGGCGTCACGATGGGGTTGGGGATCACCCGCACCCGCTCTCCCGGGATGCCCACGACCCGCACGAGGTCCTCCGCGGCCCCCTGCGAGACGGCCACGACGGCGTCGGCCCAGGGGTAGAAGCGCCGCGCCAGCCGGGGCACCAGCCGGTGCCTGCGCCGCGGGGAGTGGGCGGTCTCGAGCGAGAGCGTGTTCTGCTCGTTCGCCACCAGGGCCGTGCTCACGCCGGCGAGGCGCCGGGCCCAGATGCCCACGATGTTCACGTGGTTGAGCGAGGTGACCATCCCCCACGGACGCTCCCGCCGCAGGTACCCGACGAGGCCCGGGAGGCTCGCCAGGACCCGGGGGGCGCGGAGGTCCACGACGCGGATCCCCCGCGGCACCTCCGGCAGGTAGTGCCCCCGGGCGCGGGTCAGCACGAGATCCACGGCCAGCCCCTCGGCGGCGAGGCCCCCCGCGAGCTTCAGCATCGCCCGCTCCGCCCCGCCGCCCCCCGCGTCCGCGGTGAAGACGGCCACCCGGCCGGCCCCCTCCCCGGTCGCCCCGTCCGCGTTCATCGGAGCCGCACCGCCCGCCGGACCCGGTTCCGCACGAGACGGCGCGATCCCTCGGGCAGGCCCACGAGGTACGCGAGGGCCGCGGCCGCCGCGGCGGAGGCCGCCGCCGAGGGGAGCAGCGCGAACCAGCTGCCGACGCGGACCCTGGGGCCGAGCAGCGCCGTCGCGGCGAGGAGGGCGACGGTCGTGAGGGCCGGTCGCACGGCGGCGCGGAGCTGGCGGCGGAACGGCACCCCCAGCAGACGACCGATCATGGAGGGGTAGGCGACGCTCAGGATCGAACGCCCGGCCACGAAGCCCAGGCCCAGGCCGACGATCCCGAGGTCCAGCCGCGCGAGCAGGAACCAGGCGAGGCCCAGCGAGACCCCCGCGGACAGCGCCCCGAGGAGCACCTTCCGCCGGAGGTTCAGGGTGAGGTCGATGATGTTCGCGTCGGTCCGGATCAGCGCGAACTGGATCACCATCAGCATCACGACGAGGATCGCCCCGGCCCCCGGGTAGTAGCGGGCCCCGACCCAGAGGTGGAGGAACGACTCCTCCCACAGGAGCACGGCCGCTCCGGCCGCGGTGGTGAGGAGCCAGATCAGCGCGAGGGTCTCGGTGCGGACCCGCCGGGCTCGCTCGAGGTCGCCGGCCCCGATCAGGCCCCCGAGCCCCGGCATGATCCCGAAGATCAGGGTGGCCACGGCGACCGTGATCGCCTGGGGCACGTACTTGGCCAAGGCGTAGGTCGTGACGAGCGCGGGGGACCCCGCGACGCCCAGCACCACCACGTCGCTCGCCTGCATGAGCTGCATCACGAGGTTCCAGACCAGGAACCACCAGCTCAGCCGGACGAAGCCCCGGACCTCGCCCGCGCGGGGCCGGGAGATCCCGAACCATGGGACCCTGGTCCGGCACACGTGGAGGTAGACGAGCCCGGTGAGGACGGTCATGGCGGCGGTCACGTACGCCATCCCGACGAGCCCCCACCCCAGCGCCACGACCCCCACGACGAGCCCCTTCGCCAGGAAGATCAACGAGGTGGTGAGCCCGAGGCGCTTGTACCCGAGGTTCTCGCCTTGGAGCACCGACTGCGGCAGGTAGGCGAGGCCGAACAGCACGGCGTCCACGACGAGGATCGCGGTGACCAGCCGGACCGTCGGGACCGCGTCGGGGCCGACCCCGAGCCACGCTGGCGAGAACCAGACCAGGATGGCCCCCACCGCGGCGAGGAACGGGAGGAACAGGACCCACACCGCGACCGCGTTGCCGACCTGGCGGCGTTTCCGCTCCCGGTCGGGCGAGGCCTGCTCGTGGGCCACGGTCCACTTGAGCGCCTCCCCCGGCCGCCCGCCCGCCGGCGAGGCGTGGCCGATCAGCCGCTGGAGGACCTGCCAGATCCCGTAGGCGGTGTCCCCGAGCCGCGAGACCAGGAAGGGGTTCACGAAGAGCCCCACGGCGAAGCGGGCGAGCTGGTCCACGCCGCCGGCGACCGCGTTCAGCGACGCCTTCTTCGTGAGGCTCCCGTCGGAGAGGATCCTCGAGGTGACCCGGGTGAGGACCGTCCGCTGCACCGGCCCCCCTACAACCGCGACCAGACCGCGGAGCGCACCTCGAGCAGGACCTCCGGGAGCGGCCGGGCGGCGTCGATCACGACCGCCCCGGTCGCACCCCAGTCCATCGTCCAGACCTCCGCGGCGCGGGGCCGCACCCGCTCCTCCCGTTCCTCCGGTTTCCTGGCGACGGCCAGGTCCGGGGGCAGGCGGAGGACGATCAGGACGTCGGGCGGGAGGATCCGCCGGTACAGGCGCCGCTCGAGACGGAGGAGCGCGTGGGCCGCTCGACCGCGGGGACCGCCGTCGGGCCGCGCCCCGACGCCCGCGTCCATCGTGGTCACCCCGGCGAGGGGGAACCGGTCGCAGAGGACGATCGCGCCGTTCGAGGCGGCGCGTCGGGCTCGCCGGTACGCGAGCCAGCGGTCCCGGGCGGTCATGACCTCCCAGGCGAGCCTCGCCGTGGCCCTCGGCCCGAGCGCCGCGCCGTCCTGGGCGAGGGAGGCGCGCAGGAGGGGGCCGGACGGCATCGGCGCCCGCCGCAGGCGCGCCGCGAGGCTCAGGAGGCCCTTCACGACCGTGGACAGCGCCGAGCGAGGAGGCCGGCCGAGGTGGACGGTGCGGACCCGGAACTCCTTCCCGAGCCACCCGGCGAGGTCGCGCACCACGGTCGTCTTGCCGGCCCCGTCGCTGCCGACGATCGCGACCAAGGCCCCACGCGCGCCGAGACGCTTCGGATCGGGGCCCCGGCGGAGCACCTTCCTCCGGACGAAGGTGCGTCCCCGACGCCACAGCTTCAGCCAGACGTCGACCCGGCGTCCGCGCCGGGCGCACGACGCCAGGGCCCGCTCGAGCATCGCGGCGGTCCGGGCCCGGAACCAGGGAGAGACGCCGGGCTCCAGGCTGCGGCGGCAGCGCTCGAGGAGCGGTCGCTCGAGGACCGGGAGGTGGCGGCCGAGGACGTCCCACACCCGTTCCGGGTCCACCCGTCCCCCGAGATCCGCGAGCTCGCGCCGCTCGCTCGCGGAGAGCGACCCCTGCAGGCTCGCGATCGCGTCCCAGGCGCAGTGCTTCAGGACCAACCGGACGAGCAGCAGGCCGAGCTCGAACTCCGGGGCGGGCACCGGGAGGGGGTCCCCCGGCCCCGCCGAGGCGACGTACGCCTCCTCGATCGGCAGGTGGTAGTTCTTCGTCATGTCGTCCCCCACCACCAGCCGGTGGTGGAGGTGGACGTGCACGAGCCGACCCGTTCCGCGGTCCAGGCCGTAGGCGTGCACGACCCCGGGCAGCTCCTTCCACCGGGGCAGCGCCGCCTCCCGGAACCCGAGCCGCCGCAGGACCGCCTCGAAGCGCTGGGCGTCGGCCCGGCTCACCAGGAGGTCGAGGTCGTCGTCCCCCGCCAGCGCCCGCGCGATCGACGCGTTGCTCTTCCAGTGGCAGTAGCGGACCCCCTCCGCGTCCAGGGCCGCGGCCAGCTCGAGGACGAGGTCGAGGGGCCCGTCACCCGGCGGGGCGACGGCCGAGGCCGCGCCGGCCGCCCGGGCGGGGACGCCCGCCCGGGGCTCCTGGACCTCGCGCAGCGCGCTCATCCTCCCCCTCGTCCGACGACGGCTCGCCCGGACCGCCCGCCCCGAGCCCCGGTCCGGGCCCACGACCGCGAGCTTAGGAACGAGGCCCGGCGACCTCACGCGTGCCGCGGCGTAGGTCGTCTACGCCGAGCGCATCAGGGCGGGACGGGGACGGGGGACTCCTCGCCGAGCCAGTGGTCCAGGCTCCTCCCGATCAGCCGGGACGTCGCGAGGATGTCCTCCCGGAAGTGCTCGGTGAGCCGGGCCCGCATCGCCGAGGGGAGCGGTGGGGGTCTCCGGAGGTTCCGGGCGCGGAGCCTCCGGGCCGCATCGACGACGGGACGGGGCAGGAAGGGCCGGATCGTGGTTCGCGCGAGGCGGTTCATGAGCAGCCGCTCGACGAGCATGCGGGACGGGACACCGCCCACGTTGTGGGGCGTCGCCAGGTCCGGGACGAACCCCTCGTCCACCCCGAGGAACCGGTAGACGCCCCGAACGACCCCGAGCGGGTCCCGCCGGAGGTCGTCGAACAGGTAGATGTGGATCCGGTCCCGGGGGAACGTCTCGAAGTAGGGGGCCAGCAGCTCGGCGTAGCGCCCGATCCGCATCCAGTGGGAGTCGGGCCGTGCCCAGGCCGCGTCCGGGGAGAGGTCGCGCGCGGGATCGAACCGGTTCCCGCGGCTGCGGAGGTGCATCAGGTAGTCGGAGTACGCGCGGTCCACCGGGTCCCGGAGCCCGCAGACGATCCTGGCCCCGGGCACGGCGGCGCCGATCCGACCGGCGGCCTGTGGGCACTCCAGGTAGATCGCCGAGGCCTCGCCCACCACCGCCGCGTCCCCGGCCCCCGCGAACAGCCGCTCGTACTCCTCCCGGGTCCGGACCGGGAACCGGTGCAGCTCGGGGTCCCCGTACAGGAGGCGGCCCCGCTCGTCGAGCCCGTAGGCGAAGAAGTTGGGCTCCTTGATGGGGCTCATGAAGATCGCCGGGTGCTCGGCCAGGTACCAGTAGAGGGCCGTGGTACCCGCCTTGGCCGCGCCGATGACGAAGAAGTCCGGGAGCATCAGTCCTCGTCCTCCGGCGGCAGGACGCCGCGGATCGCCTCCTCCACCTCGCGCACCACCTCCGCGAGCGGTCGCGCCGCATCCACCCGACGGACCTGGGCGCGGTCGAAGCGGAGGTTCGAGGCCAGCGCGTGGCGGAGCCGGACGTACGCCTCGGGCTCCCGCTTGCCGCGCGCGGCGTTCCTGGCCAGCGTCACCTCGAGCGGCGCGGCGAGGTGGATCACGAGGTCGGGCGCGGGCACGCCCGCGTAGAGGCGACCTTCGAGCCGGCCGAGCCACCGCACGAGCCGGCCCCCCCGCGCCCCCGCGAGCTGGGGGCCGTCGGGCGCACCGGGGACGGAGGGCGGGTAGCGGTCGCTCACGACGAGCGCGCCGCGCGCGGCGGCCCGGGCGGCCCGGGCGAGCAGCGCCCGGCGCTCGTAGGCGAGCATCACCGCGCGGAGCGCGAAGAGCGGCGG
>DATMBJ010000194.1:0-4062 GCA_035559315.1 Actinomycetota bacterium | reverse complement strand
CCGGGCGGCCCGCTCGTCGTCCCGGGCGATCGCCCGCAGCTCGGCCGCCCGCTCCCCGTGGGGGACGAGGGGGCGGAGGGGCTGGTGGCGGTCGAGGGCCAGCAGGCAGAGGATCCGGGCGTCCTCGGAGTCGTCCTTCTTACGGGCCGGGCCCCGGCGGCGGGCCACCAGGCCCGGGTTCACCGGGACCACCGCGTAGCCCGCGTCCAGCAGGGCCTCCACCAGGTGCCCGTGGCGGGTCTCGATCCCCACCCGGACCTCGGCCGGGTCGGGCTCGAGCTCCCCGATCCGCTCGATCAGCCGGGCCACGCCCTCCGGGCGGTGGGGGATGGAGAGGATCTCCACCACCCCCTCCCCCGGCCGGCCCAGGGCCACCCGGTGGGCGTCCTCGGCCCAGTCGATGCCTACCGCGAGCATCCGTCCTCCTCTCTCGTCCGTGGGGAAGGCCGACGGGGATGCGGGGAAGGGCTGGAGGCACGGCCCCGTGCTGATGGACCAGTCCTCGAGGGACGACACCCTTGTGGGGATCTGGCCTCCGGGACGAGGCCCGGGGGAAGCCGTCTCACGTCAGTCCTCGTGGGACAAGCGGGCGGAGCTTTCCCCCGGGCGGCGTCCACGTCCATGGAGGATGGCACCGATGTCATCTCGAGGGGAGGGTAGAGCCATCAGCGGGCGGCGGGCCCCGCTGCTCGTGGCGCGCCGGGAGTTCGTCGAGCGCGTCCGCGACCGGAGCTTCGTGATCTCGACGGCGCTCACGCTCGTGATCCTGGTGGGCGTCATCGTGGCCGGGGCGGTGCTCCGCCGCGGCGGCGGCTTCGACCTGGGGGTCGTGGGGGAGGCGGCGCGCGGACCGGCGGAGGTGGCCCGGGCGGCCGCGGCGACCCAGGGCGTCACGGTCCGCCTGGTCCCCTACGCGGGGCTCGACCGGGGCGTCCGGGCCCTCGAGCGCGGGGAGGTGGACGCGCTCTTGGTCGAGACCGAGCGCATCGTGGTCCGCTCGGGCGCCCCCGGCCCGCTGCTCCAGCTCCTCCAGGCCGCCGTGCAGGTCGGGAGGCTCCGGGAGGCCCTGCTCGCCGCGGGGCTCGACCCGGCCGAGGTGGCCGAGGTGCTCGCCCCTCGCGCGATCCCGGTCGAGGCCCTCCAGCCCGCGCCGCCCGGGCGGGAGGAGGACCGCACCGTCACGTTCGTCGCGGTCCTCCTGCTCTACGGCCAGCTCTTCGGGTACGGCGTCTGGGTCGCCACCGGGGTGGTCGAGGAGAAGTCCTCCCGGGTCGTGGAGCTCCTCCTCTCGGCGGTCCGCCCGCGCCAGCTCCTCCTCGGGAAGATCGTGGGGCTCGGCCTCCTGGGGCTGTTCCAGCTCTCGATCATCGGGACCGTCGGGCTCACCGCGGCGCTCGTGGCCGGGGTCGTGCACGTGCCGGCGAGCGCGCTGGGCGCGATCGGCCTGGTCCTCGCGTGGTTCGTCCTGGGGTTCGCCTTCTACAGCGGGCTGTTCGCCTGCGCCGGGGCCACCGTCTC
Source organism: Actinomycetota bacterium (assembly GCA_035559315.1). GTDB lineage: Bacteria > Actinomycetota > UBA4738 > UBA4738 > HRBIN12 > DATLZM01. The sequence continues at coordinate 2,544 of DATMBJ010000194.1, read as the reverse complement.
CCGCCAGGAGGAGCTCCAGAACGCGCTGCTCCCGCTCCAGCTCCTCGTGCTCGGCTCGTTCGTGATCGCCCTCCAGGCCCTGGAGGATCCGGGCTCGACGCTGGCCCGGGTGGCCTCGTTCGTCCCGCCCACCGCCCCCCTCGCGATGCCGCCGCGGCTCGTGGCCGGCGACGCCGGCCCCCTGGAAGCCGCGGTCTCCGTCGCGCTCGCGGTGGCCGGCACCGCGGCCCTGGTCCCGGTGGCGGCCCGGATCTACGCGGGGGCGATCCTCCGGATCGGGGCCCGGGTGCGGCTCCGGGAGGCCTGGAGGGCCGAGGAGCGGCGGGCCTGAGCCCAGGCCCGGCTTCAGAGGAGCGAGGGCTGGCCCCGCGGCTGGCGGGGCCGCGGCCTGGCGGGCCGCTCCGCCGGGTGCTCGACCAGCGCGATCACGCGCGAGGCCATGAAGCGCCCGGTGCGGACCGGCTGGCCGGTCCGGGTCACCTCCGAGACCTCCACCACCCCGCGGGAGGTCGTCACCTCGACCCGACGGCCCGCCTTGGTCGCCGCGATCTCGAAGGTCTGCGCCCCGACCCCGGTGTCGACCACGACCTCCACCCGGTCTCCCCGCACGGCGGCATCCTACGCCGCCCGTCGACCGCCCGGGGCGGGCGTCAGCCGCCGAGCTCGCGCCGGAGAGCCGGGAGCGGCAGGGAGCCCAGCGCGAGCAGGCGGTCGTGGAAGGCGGGGAGGGAGAACGCGGCGCCCTCCCGCGCCGCGGCCTCGGCCCGGAGGCGCTGGATCTCCAGCATGCCGACCATGTAGGAGAGGGCTTGGCCCGGGAGCGCCACGTACCGGTCGGTCTCGATCACCGCGTCGACGTGGGGGACCCCGGCCTCCTCGAGGACGGCGATCGACCGCTCCCGGGGCCAGCCGAGCGCGTGGATCCCGGTGTCCACGATGAGCCGGGCCGCTCGGTGCGCCTGGGCGTCGAGCATCCCGAGGCGCTCCCAGTCGTCCGCGAACAGCCCCATCTCGTCGGCGAGGCGCTCGGCGTAGAGCCCCCACCCCTCGACGAAGGAGCTCCCGGCGAGCGCGCTGCCGAACCGGCGGAGCGCGGGCCGGTCGCGGAGCTCCTGCTCGAGGGAGAGCTGGAAGTGGTGGCCCGGGTTGGCCTCGTGGAACGTGGTGGTCGCGAGGTGGTGGAGGGGGCGGGCCGGGAGGTCGTAGGCGTTCACGTAGTAGATCCCCGGCCGGCTGCCGTCCTCCGAGGGGGGCTGGTAGAAGGCGAACGGCATGTCGGCCTCGCGGAACTCCTCCACCAGCCGGACCTGGCAGTTGGCCCGCGGCAGCCGGCCGAAGTAGGCGGGCGCGGCCTCCCACCCCCGCCGGACCTGGTCCTCGGCCAGGCGGAGGAGCTCCTCCCGGGAGCGGGCGGTGTTCGCGCCGCTCGCCTGGTGGGCGGCCACGGCCTCGGCGGCGTTCCCGAACCCCAGGCCCGCCGCGACCGCCCGCCGCTCCTCCTGGATCTTGCCGAGCTCCCGCACCCCGAGCTCGTGCACCTCACGGGCGTCGAGGGGGAGCGTGGTCCAGGCCAGGATCTGGCTCGCGTACATCGCCTCCCCCTCGGGGAGCGCGGAGAGCCCGACCGTGTCGCGGGCCCGCGGGAGGTAGTCCCGGAGGGTCGCGAGGTAGGCCTCGAAGGCGGGGAGCACCGCCTCCCGGAGGACCTCGACGACCCGGGACCGGCCCTCCGGGTCGGCCTCGGGCACCGGCTGCACGGCCGGGGAGCCCTCGGGGGGGAGCGAGAGCAGCCGCTCCACCTGCGCCGCCGCCCGCTCCACGACCACGCGCGGCGCGACCTGGCCCTCGCGGAGCCCGTCCCGCGCCACCCGCCCGCAGGCCTCGAGGTAGGCGGGGACCGCCCGGAGGCGCGCGAGGTAGCGCTGGAGGCGCTCCGGGGTGTCGGCGCGCTGGAGGCTCCCGAGCTCGGCCAGGAGCTGGGCCGGTCCCCAGAGGTGCGAGACGACCCGCAGACGGTCGAACCGGTGGGAGATCTCGGCGAGCTCCCGCCGCGCGATCGCCTCGAGGACGTCGAGCGTCGTGCGGAGCACGACGTCGAGCCGCTCCCGTCCCCGGATCCGGCCGGCGGCGCGGAGGGCGGCCTCGTGGACCTCGCGGCGGCGGGCGACCCCCTCGTCGCTCGGGTCCGGGAGCCGGTCGTCGAACCGCTCGTCGCCGACCTGGGTGGAAAGGAGCGGCTCCAGCTCGAGGAGCTGGTCCCAGTACCGGTCCGCGAGCTCGCGGACGGCCGCCTCGTCGGTCCCCTGGCTCACCGGGGCAACCCTATCCGATGCGGCCGCGGCGGTCCGTGCGCCCGGTCACGCGAGGGCGGTGGTCATGGCGCCGTCGACGCTGAGCGCCGCGCCCGAGATGAAGTTCGCGTGGGTCGAGCAGAGGAAGGCGACCACCCGGCCGAGGTCGGCCGGGTCGCCGGCCGGCCCCTCGATCCCGAGCTCCCGCATCCGATCGGTGGCGTGGGGGCCGGGGCAGACGAGGTTGAGCGTG
>DATMBJ010000193.1:0-5986 GCA_035559315.1 Actinomycetota bacterium | reverse complement strand
TGGGCGGCCGTCGCCATCAGCAGTACCTCGCGAAGGAGACCGCGAAGGCCTGGAAGGCATCCGCGACGAGCGGTGCGCCGTCGGGTCCCTCCACCTCGAGGAGCGCCTCCTGCGCCACCCCGCCGGTCACCCCGGCCCTGGCGAGGACGTCCTGGTCGAGGAAGAGACCGCCCGGGGTGGCGGCGTTCACGACCCGCCCGCCCAGGCCGATGATCTCGTTCACCCGCTCCACGAGCCGCGGGGCCGGTACCGCGGCCGCTCCATCGGGGAGGCGCGTCGTCCCGGTCCCGGCGACGACGACCAGGAGCGAGCCCCCGCTCGCCCGCTCGGCGGCCCCGACGATCCGCCGCAGCTCGCCGTCGAGCGCTCGCACGGGCCCCTCCGACACGACCGCCAGGACGTCGGGGACCCCGTCGTGCCCGAACCCACGGGCGAGGACCTGCTCGACCGCCGCCAGGCGGCTCGCCGTGTCCGCCGCGATCCGCGAGACGTCGCGATCGTGCTCGACGTACCACCTGCCGCCCACGATGCCCCGGTCGGCGGGATCCGTCGCCACCAGGCCCACGAGGGGCCGCTGACCGAGCGCCTCGTCGAGGTCCTCGGGGAGCGTGGCGATAACGGAGAGGGGGGCGCCCGGACCCCACGCGCGGACGAGGCGTCCCCGGTCGTTGCGGAGCAGGGTCCCGGTGATCCCGTGCTCCGAGGGAAGCCCGCCCGTCCCGATCGTGGTCAGCGTGGCGGCGGGATCGAGGGGGAGCGAGCCCGCCTCGCCCCCGAGCGTGCCGGCCCCGTCGTCGAGGAGGGAGCGGAGGAACGGCCAGTCGCCGGGCGCGGCCTCGAGGTCAGCGGTGCCGATCCCCTTCCACGCGACCTCCAGGACCAGGCGGGGGACCCCCGCTCCGGCCAGGCCCGGGACCGGGACCCCCGAGCGGACGTCGGGGAACGGCCGACGGAACCGCAGCACCTGCGAGACGGTGGGGGCGATCCGGTCGAGGGTCGTCCCGTCCGGCACCTCCGCATCCGGCCGAACCCCGGTCCCCGCGAAGACGACCGGGACGCGGGTGTCCGGGCTCAGCGAGCGGGCGGGCCAGAGCGGCATCCCCGCTCTCGACCAGGGCCCGGCCCCGCCCACCACCACGGATCCGTCCGTGACGGCGAGGACGTCCGGCGACCGGCCCTCCCGGAACCCCGCCGCGATCCGCCGCCTGAGCTCCCCGGGCAGCGAGCAGAAGGGGACGGCGCCGGGCTCGTCGCTCCGCACCGCCGCGCACGTGTTCGCCACGCACGTCAGCCTGAAGATCCCCGCGGGCAGGCCGAGGATCAGCATCGCCAGGACCAGGGCGGCCTGCCGTCGGTCGCGCACCCATGCTCCGACCAGCGTCGGACCTCCTCCGGGGAGCGATGGCTCGCCCGACCATACCACGGGTGGTCGGCCCCCTCGACGGGTCGCGGACCGACGACCTACGACGCTCCGTCATAGGATGTGGGCATCGATCTCGGGCCGAAGGGAGGGGGCCGGTGCCGGCATCGAAGTCGAGGAAGAGGGGGACGACGAGGCCCCGGCGTCGGGACAAGGCAGCCGAGGCCCGCGCCCGGGCCACGCAGGCCGCACAGCGCCGGGCGGAGTCGAGGAAGCTCACCCTCGGCGCCTACCGGAGGCGCCGCGTCCTCGGCTGGACCCTGGTCGGCCTCGGCGCCGCCGTGTTCGTGCAGCACCTGATCTCGCACATGGGCTTCTTCCACCTGATCTCCCCGGGCTGGGACGATCTCGTGGTCGGGTACCCGATGGCCGGGCTCCTCGGGGTGGCCGGCGCCATCGTGCTCACGAAGACCTGAGCGCGCCGGCGAGCGATCCGCGAGGAACCGTCCGCCTCCGCCCTCGCCCGCTCGGGCGCGGCCGACCAGCCGCCGGGCGCGTTACTACCCGGGGTCGTATACTTCCTTCGGCGGAGAGCGTCTCGGGAGGAATCGTGAACGCGCTCGCGATCTCCTCGGGCACCGTGGCCGCGATCGTGGTGGTCGCCCTCCTCGACCTGTTCGCGATCCTGTTCGGCCTCTCGTTCCTCCGGGCCCGGCGGGCCCAGCGGGCGGCGGCCGCCCCCGCCCCCGGCCTGGAGGGGCCGGCCCGGGGCCCCCGGCCCATCTCCCGGCGGGACTTCTTCCGCCGCTCCTGGCTGGCCTCGCTCACCGTGTTCGGGGCCCAGTTCGGGGCGGCGAGCATCGCGTTCCTCTGGCCGAACCTGCGGGGAGGGTTCGGGGCCGAGATCGTGGCCGGGAAGCTCCCCGACATCAAGGGCTTCATCCGCGACAACGAGGAGCCCTACTACTTCGGGGCCGGCCGGTTCTACATCGTCGAGTACCGGGGCAGGCCCACCGACGACGTGGACTACGAGGCCGACGGGCTGGTGGCCGAGGGGCTGATGCCGCTCTACCAGCGCTGCGTCCACCTGGGCTGCCGGGTGCCGTTCTGCAAGTCCTCCCAGTGGTTCGAGTGCCCCTGCCACGGCTCGAAGTACAACTCCGCGGGGGAGTACCGGCTGGGGCCGGCTCCCCGCGGCCTGGACCGGTTCAAGATCCGGATCGAGGGCGACGACGTGATCGTGGACACCTCCGAGATCGTGATCGGGCCTCCGCGCGGGACGAACACCGTGGGGAACGACCAAGCCGGACCGTTCTGCGTGGCGGCGGGATGAGCGCCGCGGCGATGCGGGCCCCGCGGGATCACGCCGCTCCCCTGCGGTTCGGGTAGCATCCGGCCCCGAGGAGGCGATGCTGGCCAGGCGGGTCACCGAGCTGGGGCCGCTCGAGCAGGCGGTGATGGACTTCGTCTGGGATCGAGGGGGCCACGTGACCGTGCGGGAGGTGCACGGGGCGGTGGGCAGCGGCCGGGGCCTCGCCTACACGACCGTGATGACCGTGATGGACCGGCTCTGGCGGAAGGGGCTCCTCCAGCGCCGACGGATCGGGCGGGCCTACCTCTACGAGCCGCGGATCACGCGTGAGGAGCACGCGGCCCAGCTGGTGCGGAAGGTCCTGGCCGGCGTGAAGGACCGTCGCTCCGTCCTCCTGGGGTTCGTCCGGAGCGTGGACGACGTCGACCTGGCGGAGCTCGAACGCCTCGTGCGTGACGCCAGGCGAGCGAAGCGGTCCGACCGCGGGCGATGAGGCTCGTCCTGGCGGGCGGGACGTTCCTGGCCTTCCTGTGGCTCCCCCACCTGGCCCGGGGGGCGCTGGTCTCCAGAGGGACGCCGCGTCTGCTGTTCTGGTTCGGGCTCCTCTCGCTGTCGGGGATCAGCGCGGCGTTCGTAGGGCTCCTCGTGGCGATGGTCTCGCCGGAGCCCGCGAACGTCGCCTCCCTCCCGAGGGTCGTCGAGATCTGTGTCGACGCGGCCACCCGGCTCCTCGCCTATCCCCTGGGACACTGGCCGTCGATCGTGGCCGCGCTCCTCCTCCTCGGGTTCCTGGTGCGGGCCGCGACCGGATGGGCGCAGACGTTCCGGGATTCCCGCCGGGCGAGGCCGCCGCGGGGCGACCTCCCGGGGGAGCGGTTGGCGAAGCGTCGGTACCTCGGTCGGAGCGACCGCGGCGTCCGCGTGCTGCCCTCCGATGAGCCCGTCGCGTACACGGTCGGCCTCCTGCGCCCCCGGACCGTCCTCTCCGTGGGGCTCCTGCGGTCCCTGGGGGACCGGGAACGGCAGGCGGTGCTGGCCCACGAGGAGGCGCACGCCCGTCGCCGTCACACCCTGGTGCTGTTCGCCGCGAGCGCGATCGGCCGGGCCTTCGGCTTCATCCCGAGCGTCCGGCTCTCCGTCACCTACGTCGTCACCGCGCTCGAGGCGACCGCGGATGAGGCGGCGGCCGACCGGGTCGGGGACCCGCTCGTCGTCGCCGAGGCCCTCGCATCCGTCGCCAGGCTCAGGCTCGCCGGAGCCCATCCGGCCCCCGGCATGGGCTCGGGCGACGTCGCCTACCGCGTGCGCCGGCTCACGGGGGAGCGGCCCCCGGAACGCGCCGGCAGGCTCGTGGTCGCCGTCGCGGCGCTCGCCCTCGCCGTCCTCGCCGTCCAGGGCGCCTGGTCGACGGGGCGCGCCCTCGCCGGCGGCGTGGCGGCCGAACGTCACGCCCCCTGCCACGGCCAGCACGCGGCGGCCTCGGTCCTCTGATCCCCGGAGCACCCGCCCGTCGCGCCCTCAGGAGACGCCTGCGTAGGAGTGCAGGCCGACGATCCAGAGGTTCACGGCGTAGAAGTTCACGACCAGCGACGCGAAGCCCACGAGGGCGAGCGCCGCCGCGCGCCGTCCCTGCCAGCCCGACGTGGCGCGAGCGTGGAGGTAGCCCGCGAAGAGGACCCAGGTGATGAACGACCAGGTCTCCTTGGGATCCCATCCCCAGTACCGGCCCCACGCTTCCTGAGCCCAGATGGCCCCGGCGATCACCGCGAAGGTCCAGATGGGGAAGGCGAAGGCGATGATCCGGGAGGCCAGTCGGTCCAGGCCGTCCGCGGTGGGCAGGAGGCCCCCTCGGGCCACCGCGTCGTTCCCCGTCTCGCCCTCCCGCGACCCCGCCGGTCCCGTGCGCACGCCCGAGCCGCCCATGATCGGGGCCGGCCGGTCCCTCCCCGCCGCCGCGCCGACGGCCGCGAGGCGACGCTCCCGCCGCTCCTGGTACAGGTACAGGCCGCTGCAGACCGCGCCCAGCGAGAGGAGCGACGACCCGGCGATGGCCGCGACGACGTGGACCTTGATCCAGTAGGAGTTCAGCGCCGGCACGAGCGGCCCGGGGCCCACGTACAGGAACGACACCGCCACCGCCATCGTGAGCACCGCCACGGCCAGGGCGAACCCCCCGAGGGCCCGGAGCCTCCGAACGCCCTCGACGTAGACGAGGTAGACCGCGACCACGAGGAACGCCAGGAGGGAGGAGTACTCGTACATGTTCCCCCACGGCACGCGGTCGGCGGCGAGGGCCCTCGCCGCGATCGACAGCCCGTGGGCGACGACGCCCGCGAGCGCGACCAGCCGGGCGGCCCGCCAGACGGGCGTCCTCCGGAACGCCAGGTGGTGGAAGTAGCCGACCATCGCCGAGACGTACGCGAACAACGCGACGTTGAAGGCATCCGTGGAGATCCGGGTCCACTGCTCCGTCGTCATCGAGCCCCCACCTCCCGACCCTGCGACGCCCGCTCGAGGTCCTCGACCAGGCGGGCGAACTCCTCCTCGAACGTCTCCCTCCGCTGGAGGGCGAACCCGCCGACCCTCAGGACGGTCCCCTCGCCGTTGGTCGCGGCCCGGACGAAGATCCTCCGCCTCGAGCCGTGGAGCGCGGGGGGGAGCGCGATCAGCAGCACGACCGAGGCCAGCAGCACGAGCGGCAGGGCTCGGTCCCGGCCGACCTGGAGGACCGTGTACTTGCGGAGGCCGGAGAACCTGACGGTGATGCCGGGGGCGCGGTCGACGTCCCCCCGGACCACCTCCCCGGTGGCCAGGTCGACCGTCCGGCCGGCTCCGATCGCCCCGCCGGTCCACCGCCTGAGCCCGCTCTTGTCGAGCACCGACGTCGGCTGCGGGACCGTGAGGCCCAGGTCGCCCCGGTACGCCGTGTAGAGCAGGACCGGCCGGAACGGGTCCAGCATCGGGGTGGGCCGGCCGGTCTGCAGCAACGAGATCAGCCCCCGGATGTCGGGCCAGAGGTCGAACTCGATCCCGACCTGGGGACGGAGCCCCGGCAGCTTGAGGACCCCGCGCCAGGGCATCGCCAGCTGGCTCACGCCCCGCGGCGCGGTGTCCTGCTGGAACGTCACCGGTCCCGACGCGACCAGCTCGCCGTCCCGACGCACCTCGATCACCGGGGCCCACCCGTAGCCGTACTGGTAGAAGCGGACGCCGCCGACCGAGGCGGGGTGGTTCACCCGGATGTCCGCGCGGCGCGGCGGCCCGCCGGCCGGATCGACCAGCTCCACCCGGGTCACGAAGTCCATCGGCTGGCC
>DATMBJ010000192.1:0-6107 GCA_035559315.1 Actinomycetota bacterium | reverse complement strand
GACTCTGGATCAGGTAGTCATGGTTCGAATCCATGCACCCCAGCCAAGTCGACCGGCGCCCGGGCCGAGGACCGGAGAGGTTCCACTCCACCTCGCTCCCGCGGAGCGGGTCGAGGCGGCTCCTCTGGCCCCCGGCCGACCCCCTCGGGATCCCGGCCGACCCCCGGTGAGCCGCGACCGGATACGACCTTCTCCCGATTGACACGGGCCTGGCGGGGGCCCATCGTCGGAGCAAGCGGCTGAGGCGGCCGGGGCCCGTGGCCGGCCCCCGGACGAAGGAGGCGGTCGTGCGTGCTCGGGTGGTCCGGCGTCTGGTCGTCGTGGGTTCCATCCTCGCCCTCCTCCTCCCGGGATCCGCGCCCGTGGGGGCCGCGCCCGCGGGGTCCGAGCGGCGGCCCCCGGCCCCACCGCTCGCCGACGCCGACCGGGACGGCCTGTCCGACGGGCTCGAGGCGGCCCTGGCGGACGCTGGCCCCGGGGAGCGGTTCCGGGTGGTGGCGACCTTCGACGGGCCGGGAGGGGCTCGCCAGGCCCAGGAGGCGGTCGGCCCGTTCCGGGTCCTGCGGGAGTTCCGGATCGTCCCCGGCTTCGCCGCGGTGATGACCAAGGCCCAGATCGTGGCCCTCGCGGCCCGGGCCGAGATCTTCCGGATCGAGCAGGACTTCCGCGTCCGGGCCACGATGGACGCGGCCGACGCGGACTTCGGCACCGAGGCCGCACGGGCGGCGTTCGCCACGACCGGGGACGGGGTCGAGGTCTGCGTGGTGGACACCGGGGTCTCCCCCGGTCACGAACAGCTCGACGGCAAGGCGCCGATCCCCTTCTTCGACGCGGTGAACGGGCGGACGACGGCCTACGACGACAACGGTCACGGCACCCACGTGGCCTCGATCGCGGTGGGCGACGGGGTCGGCGGGCCGGACGCCGCCCGCTACGGAGGGGTCGCGCCGGACGCCGAGCTGGCGGCGGCGAAGGTCCTGAACTCGTCGGGCTCCGGCTCCGACAGCCAGGTGATCGCCGGCGTCCAGTGGTGCGCCGAGCGCCCGAGCACCCGCGTGATCTCGATGAGCCTCGGGACCGCCCAGGCCTCCGACGGCCGGGACTCGCTCTCGCAGGCCGTGAACAACGCGGCCGCCGCCGGGAAGGTCGTGGTGGTGGCGGCGGGGAACTCCGGGGACGACCTCACGACCGTCGGCTCCCCGGGGGCCGCGGCCGGCGCGCTCACCGTCGGGGCGGCCGCGGAGTACTCCGCGCCGGTCGGAGCCCCGAACCACTCCGACGGGGTCTACCTCGCGTTCTTCTCGAGCCGCGGGCCCACGGTCGACGGGCGGACGAAGCCCGACGTCACCGCGCCGGGGGTGTCGATCACGGCGGCCCAGGCCGGGACGACGGCCGGGTACGCCACCTACAGCGGGACCTCGATGGCCACGCCGTTCGTGTCGGGGACCGTCGCCCTGATGCTCGCGCTCCGGCCCGCGTGGGGCCCGGCCGAGGTCCGTTCGGCCGTCGAGGGCACGGCCCGCGACCGGGGCCCCGCGGGGAAGGACGTCGACTGGGGAGCAGGGGTGCTGGACGGGTACGCGGCGGTCGCCGCCGCGGCCGGCTCCTCGGGGGCGTCGGCGTTCCCCGCGCACGTGCGCGTCACGGGGAGCGTCCCGGACGGCGGCACGTGGAGCTACCCGTTCTCCCTGACCGACCTCTCCACGCCGATCGCGGCCACCCTGATCATCGACGGGGCCCGGGTCTGCGTGTTCCCCTGGGTCTTCGGGTGCCTCGCCTACGAATGGAGCCCCGACCTCGACGCCGAGCTCCGGGACCCGACGGGAGCGGTGATCGCCGCGAGCACCTGCGCGGCGGGCTCGGAGTGCGGGATCGGGCGGCAGGAGACCCTCCACGCGATGCCCACGGTCGCCGGCACCTACACGATCGTCGTCTACCCGTACGCGGGCGATCCCAACGCCGGGAAGGGCGGCTCGTTCTCGATCGACCTCTCCACGGGCCCCGTCGGGACCGGGACACCGCCCCCGCCGCCTCCGCCGACCCCCACGATGCACGTGGGCGACCTCGACGGGGCCGGCGCGAAGGTGAAGTCGGGCTGGCGCGCGACCGTCACCGTCGTCGTCCACGACGAGGGTCACTCGGCGCTCTCCGGCGTCACGGTGTCCGGGATCTGGAGCTACGGGACGGCCGCGTCCTGCGTCACCAGCGGGGACGGCGCGTGCAGCCTCACGAGCAAGAAGCTGTCCAACCGAACGGCGTCGGTGTCGTTCTCGGTCTCCGGGCTCTCCAAGGACGGGTACGCCGACGCGGCCTCGGCGAACCACGACGTCGACGCGGGGACGGACGGGACCACGGTCACGGTGACGAAGCCCGCCTGAGGGCGGCACCACCCCGGAGCTCCCTCCGGAGGATCGGCCGGTGCGGGTAGGGACGGGCCACCTCCCGGAACCCCTCGGCCTCGAACATCGAGGACAGCCCGACGTAGGCCTCGGGGGCCGCGGGGCGGCGGACGCTCGCGTCCACCGGGTACGCCTCGAGGGCCCGCGCGCCCTCCCGCCGCGCGTGCTCGACCGCACCCCGGAGGAGCGCGCGCGCCACCCCGCGCCCGCGGTGGCGCCGGTCCACGAAGAAACAGACGATCGCCCACACGCCCCGGGCTCCCGGCGAAGCCCTGCTGAACGCCGAGCGCTGCACCCGGCCGAAGGCCTCCCGAGGAGCCACCGAGACCCACCCCACCGGCTCCCCCTCCAGGTACGCGAGGAGCCCCGGGACCTCCCCGGCTTCCACCAGCGCCCGCAGGCCGGCTCGGTTCCCCAGACCCCCGTCGCGAGCCCCGGCGTCGAACGCCTTCCGGGGTAGGCGGAAGAACATGCACCAGCAGCCGCCGGAGGCACCGCGCTCGCCGAACAGCCGAACCAGGTCGTCCCAGCGTTCGGACGTGAGGGGGTGGACCTCGATCCCCGCGGCGGAGCTCCCTCGGGCACCGCTCATGCCCGTTCCCCCGCCCAGGGGCCTGGAAGGCCCGGGCCTCCATCGGGTCCCCGCACACGGCGATCGTACACCGGCGTCCCGGACCGATCCCGTGAGCACCACGACGTCCTGGAGCCTCCCCTCCCCTCCCCGCAGGGCCGAAGGGCCCGTCCGGCCCCGGGGCCCGGGTCGCTACGATGGGGCACGGGTGCCGCGGGGATCGCGGCCGGACGGAAGGAGCATCGAGGTGGAGAGACGGAAGGTCACGCTGATCCCGGGCGACGGGATCGGCCCCGAGGTGGTCGGGTCGGCCCGCCGGATCCTCGAGGCCGCGGGCGCGCCCATCGACTGGGAGGAGTGCGAGGCGGGCGCGGAGGTCTTCCGCAAGGGCCTGCCTTCGGGGGTACCCCCGGAGACGATCGAGTCGATCTCCCGCACGAGGGTGGTGCTCAAGGGGCCCCTCGAGACGCCGGTCGGGTACGGGGAGAAGAGCGCCAACGTCACCCTCCGGAAGCTGTTCGAGACCTACGCGAACGTCCGGCCGGTGCGGGAGCTGCCGGGGGTCACCACCCCCTACTCGGGCCGCGGGATCGACCTCGTGGTGGTCCGGGAGAACGTCGAGGACCTCTACGCGGGGATCGAGTACATGCAGACCCCCGGGGTCGCCGAGGCGCTGAAGCTCGTCTCCCGGAAGGGCTGCGAGAAGATCGTGCGGTTCGCCTTCGAGCTGGCCCGGGCCGAGGGGCGCAAGAGCGTCACCTGCGCGACCAAGGCCAACATCATGAAGCTCACCGAGGGGATGCTGAAACGGACCTTCGAGGCGGTGGCGCCGGAGTACCCGGACATCGAGGCCTGGCACCTGATCGTCGACAACTGCGCGCACCAGCTCGTGAAGCGGCCCGAGCAGTTCGACGTGATCGTCACGACCAACATGAACGGGGACATCCTCTCCGACGAGTCCTCGGCCCTCGTCGGCGGGCTGGGGTTCGCCCCCTCGGGGAACTTCGGGAACGACGTCGCGATCTTCGAGGCCGTCCACGGCTCGGCCCCGAAGTACGCGGGGAAGAACGTGATCAACCCGACCGCGCTGATCCTGTCGGCGGTGATGATGCTCCGCTACCTCGGGATGTTCGACGTCGCGGCCGACGTGGAGCACGCGGTCCTCGTGACCCTCGAGTCCGGCGTGCGGACCGGCGACATCATGGGGTACGACAAGGGCACCCCGACCACGGAGTACACCGACGCGATCATCTCCAACCTCGGCAAGCGCTCCGCGACCTGGCAGGTGCGCGAGTACCGACCGATCCGGTTGCCTCGGGTCGCGCCGGACATCGACTTCGTCAAGCCCTCCTCCCGTGCGGTGGCGGGCGTCGACGTGTTCGTGGAAGCGGCGGTCCCCGCCGACGAGCTCGGCAAGGATCTGGAGGAGGTCACGGCCGGCTCGGCGTTCTCGCTCAAGATGATCGGGAACCGCGGGACGATGGTGTACCCCCCGACGGGGGCGATCACCGACGTCGCCGACCACTGGCGGTGCCGGTTCGTGCCCGCCGCCGACCGAGCGGTGACCGACGAGGACGTCCTGGAGCTGCTCCGGCGGATCGGGAGCCGGTACGCGTGGATGCACGTCGAGAAGCTCCAGACCTTCGACGGGGAGCAGGGCTTCACGAAGGACCAGGGCGAGAACTAGGCGCGGGGGCGGTCGCGTCGGGCGCTCCCCCCGCGGCGCACCGACGGTCCGGCGCGGGCCGCCTCGGCGGGGAGCGCGGGCTGGGCCCCGACGTCGTAGACGAGGCGGCCGTTCTCGTCGAGCCGGGCCGCGGGGTGCATCCGGTGGCGCTCCACCTCGCCCTCCCGCACGAGGTGGCGCACCTCGCACCCCGCCGCGGTGAGGGCGTCCGAGATCATCCGGCGGTGGCAGCGCCACCACAGGGTCTCCGCGCACATGACCGCCGTCGGTTCCGCGCGCGCCTCCTCGATGAGCTCGGTGAGCGCCCGGCGGAAGACCGGGGTGTCCATGTGGTCCGCGTAGCCCTGGAACGCCCGGCGCTCGAGGGCGAGGTGGCGCGAGCCGGGGCGGGGGCGGCGGAACCCCCCGAGCTCCTCCCCCCGCCAGGCGTACGAGATCCCGGCCCGCTCCAGCGCGGCGGCCAGGGGCGCGCGCGCGAACCAGGGGTGGCGGCGGGAGCCGGGCGCGGTGCGGACGTCCCAGAGCCGGCGGATCCCCGCCCAGCGGAGGAGCCCCACGAGCTCCTCGAGCGTGCGCGTGCCGTGCCCCACGGCCCAGACCACGACGGAGGTGCCCGGCGACCGACCGGGGCCGGATCCGGCCCCCGGGGAAGGACGTGCCCGGCCCGCCGCCGGATCAGGCATCCACGGCCACCCACCGGACGGGAGGGAGACCGGCGGCGAGCTCCCGCCAGCTCGCGCCCTCGTCCTCCGAGATCAGCACCCGGCCGTCGGGGGTCCCGAGGGCCGCCAGGCCCCCCGCCGCGTGGAGCCGGTGGGTGTCGAGGTTCCCTGCGAACCACCCCGGGAGGCCCTCGTGGCATCGCTCGAACGGGCCGCCGTCGAGGGGCCGTCGGTAGAGGGCGGCCTCCCCGCCGCGGGGCCCCCGGGAGACGGTGAGGAGGACGGTCCCCCCGACGACCGCCACCGCGCGGCAGTAGACCGCGTGGAGCCCCTCCGCCTCGAACCGCCAGCTCGCTCCCCCGTCCTCGCTCGCCGCCAGCCCCCGCGCGGTGGCCGCGAGCACCCTCCCGGTGGGGAGGGGCGACGCCAGCACCTGGTGGACGTCGGCGTCGATCTCGATGGTCGGTACCCAGGTCCCCCCGCCGTCGGACGAGCGCGGGATCCCGCCCACGTGCACGTTGGCGTACAGCACCCCGTCGGGCGCGGCGGCGAGCGAGCGCACGTCGGGCGGCCCGCCCCACGGCGTGTACCAGTCGCCCCGGCCGGGGACCGCCTCGAACGAGCCGACGGGCTGCGCGCCTCGGCCGGTGACCCGGACCAGATGGGCCTCGGCGGTCCCGACCCAGACGCCCTGGGCGTCGGCGAGCAGGCAGTTCCCGGGGGGGCCGGGCAGCTCGGCCACCCGCCGCCACCCGGCGCCGCCCTCCCGCCACAGCTCCCGGCGACCG
>DATMBJ010000191.1:0-8148 GCA_035559315.1 Actinomycetota bacterium | reverse complement strand
GAACCTGTTCGGGACCGAGTGAGCCGAGGGGGATCCGCGTGCCGTCGCTGATCAAGAAGCGCCGCAAGAAGATGCGGAAGAAGAAGCACAAGAAGCTCCTCAAGAAGACCCGCTGGCAGCGCCGTCAGCAGGGCAGGTAGGGACCGGAGGGAGGTCGTGCACGCCTGGCCCGCCGCCCGCCGGCGGGCCGTCGCGGCGGTCGCGGCCGCGCTCCTCGCGGCCTGCGGCCGGGGGGCCGAGGTCCCGCCCGGGCTCCTCGAGGGGTCCCGGCCGGTCTCGTTCCGCACCGACGACGGCGTGCGGCTCGCCGGCCGCCTGTTCGGCGAGGGCCGGACCGGCGTGGTCCTCGCCCACATGCTCCCCGCCGACCAGTCGTCGTGGTTCCCCTTCGCCCGGGAGCTCGCCCGGCGCGGCTACCTGGCCCTCACGTTCGACTTCCGCGGCTACTGCCCCGGCGGCGACGCGGGCTGCTCGGAGGGGGAGCGCGAGATCGCCGAGGTCTGGCGGGACGTGGAGGCGGCCGTGGCCTTCCTCCGCGCCCGAGGAGCCAGCCGCGTGGCGCTCGTGGGGGCCAGCATGGGCGGCACGGCGTCCCTCGTGGCGGCCTCGCACCTCGGCGGGGCGGTGGCGGCCGTGGCGGTCCTCTCGGCCCCCGTCGAGATCGAGGGGCTCGAGGCCGGGGGGGACGTGCTCGCCGGGGTCGTCGCGCCGACCCTGCTCGTCGCCGGGGAGCGGGACGGCGCGGCGGCAGAGGCGGCGGAGTCCCTCGGCGCCGGGGTGGCGGGCCCGGCGCGGGTCGAGATCCTCCCCGGGAGCGAGCACGGCACCGAGCTCCTCCGAGGGGAGCTCGCCGGCCGGGTCCGGGCCCTGCTCCTCGAGCACCTCGAGCGGTACGCGGCGCCATGACCCGCCCCATCGTGTTCCTCACCGACTACGGGCTCGAGGACGAGTTCGTCGGGATCTGCCACGCGGTGATCGCGCGGATCGCCCCCGGGGCCCGGGTGATCGACCTCACCCACGGGATCCCCCGCCAGGACGTGCGGCGGGGGGCCCTGGTGCTCGGCCGCGCGGTCCCCTACCTGCCGGCCGACGCGGTCCTCCTCGCCGTCGTAGACCCGGGGGTCGGGTCGGCCCGGAGGTCGGTGGCGGTGGAGGCGGCCTCCGGGCTCCTCCTGGTCGGTCCGGACAACGGGCTCCTCTCCCACGCGTTCGAGGCCGCGGGCGGCGCGGCGCGGGCCGTCGAGATCGCCGCCCCCGAGGTGGTCCTCCAGCCGCTCTCCCGGACCTTCCACGGCCGCGACGTCTTCGCCCCGGCCGCCGCGCACCTCGCGCTGGGGCGCCCCCTCGAGGCGCTGGGCCCGGCGGTGGAGCCCGCCACCCTGGTGCGCCTGGAAGTCCCGCGGGCCCGCGTGGAGCCGGGGCGCGTGGCCTGCGAGGTCACCGGCGTGGACCGCTTCGGGAACGTGCAGCTCTCGGCCACCCCGGCGGACCTCGCCGCCGCGGGGCTCGGGGAGGCGTTCCGCCTCGGCCACCGCTGGGTGCGGTTCGCGGTAACGTTCGCCGACGCGCCCCCGGGCGAGGTCGCGGCCGTCGAGGACTCGCAGGGCTACGTGGCGCTCATCGTGAACGGGGGGAGCGCCGCCAAGGCCACGGGCCTCCGGGTGGGCGACGAGGTGCTCCTGGCCTGAACGGCCGGTGCGCGGGGCGGCCGCGCTCCCGCGGCGCCCGCCGGGTTCACGACGAGGTCGCCGCCGGAGGCAGGGGCGTCCCCGGGACCGGCCCTGGGTAGGGGCCCCGGTCCTGCGACGCCAGCAGCGCTTGGTAGGCGGCGGCCCCCGCGAGGAGGAGGCCCAGGACGATGAGCGTGATCGCCGTGAACCGTCGCACGGCCCGAAGCTAGCAGCCGCCGCGGCCGGGCCGGGGCCGTCCCCCGCGGCCCGTCGAGAGCGGCAGGCGGTCCTCGCAGAACGCGCGGCAGTCCCGCATCACGCGGAGGAGCGCCGCCCGGTCGTCCAGGTAGCGCCGGAGATCGAGCTCGAGGGAGACCGAGCCCCGGAACCCGCGGGCGGCGAGCCGGTCGAGGAGCGCGGCGAGCGGGAGCACGCCCTCCCCGAGCGGGAGGTGGGAGTCCCAGCCCCGCCCGGCGTTGTCCGAGAGGTGGACGTGGACCAGGCGCTCCCCGAGCCGCTCCACGGCTTCCACCAGCCCGATCCCGGCCACCGCGGCGTGGCTCGTGTCGAGGACCACCGCGGGGAACCGGTCGAGGTCGGCGAGCTCCACGCTCCCCGCGTGGAACCGCACCGCCCGTTCGTTGGGGAGGCGCACGGGGAACATGTTCTCCACGGCGATCGCGACGCCGGTCGCCGCCGGGAGCTCGGCCAGGCTCCGGTCGATCCACCGGCGGTACCGCCGCTGCCACCGGTAGGGCGGGTGGATCACCACGAGGCGGGCGCCGACGTGTTCCGCGGCCTGCACCGCGCGGTAGACCTTGGTGACGGGATCGGTCGTCCACACCCGGCGCGAGACCAGGAGGAAGGGGGCGTGGATGGCCTCCACCGCGAGACCGAACGCCGCGGCGAGGTCGCGGACCATCGCCGGGTCCTGGGTGGCGGGGTCCCGGGTCACCATCAGCTCGACGCCGGTGTAGCCGGCCTCGGCGATCGCCGCGAACGCCTCGCGGAGCGGCCGGCCGAAGAAGGCCGCCGTCGAGAACAGGAGCGTCGGTCCCTCGGCAGCCACGGGGCCCATCCTATCGGCGGAGCCGTCCGCTCCCCCGTATGCTCGTGGCTGCCATGTGGGTCTTCCCGAGCGCGGCGGCGGCCATCGCCCTCGTGTTCGCCGCGCTCCTGGCGCGACGCTTCGCCCTCCGGCGTCGGCCCTTCGAGGCCCTGTGGGCCGTCGCGCTGCTCCTGTACGCGGTGGCGTCGGCCGCCGTGGCCCAGGGCCTGCTCGTGGGCTGGACCGGCGCGGGGTTCCGCGCGTACTGGGCGCTCGGGGCCGTGCTGAACGTCCCGTACCTCGCGGCGGGCGAGGTCGTCCTGCTGTTCCGCGACCGCCGCGTGCTGTGGGCCGTGCTCCTGGTGCTGCTGTTCGTGTCCGGGTTCACGGTGGCCCGGGTGGCGACGGCGCCGCTCGACCCCGCGGCCCTGGACCACGACCTCCCCCTGGGACGGGAGGTGTTCGGGGCCGGCTCGCCGGCGCACCGGCTCGCGCAGCTCGTCTCCTACCCGGCCTACCTGCTGCTGCTCGCGGGCTGCGCGTGGTCGGCGTGGCGGATGCGCGGGCGGCGCGAGCTCCGCGACCGGTTCGTCGGCACCGTCG
Source organism: Actinomycetota bacterium (assembly GCA_035559315.1). Lineage (GTDB taxonomy): Bacteria > Actinomycetota > UBA4738 > UBA4738 > HRBIN12 > DATLZM01. The sequence goes on along the minus strand of DATMBJ010000191.1, from coordinate 4,827 downwards.
GCGTCGCGGTCGGCGCCACGGTGGTCGCGGTGGCCTCCGGGGTGGGGGCGGGCTTCCAGGTGGTGCCGGTCTTCTCGGTCGGCCTCGCGCTGGGCATCGCCGTGATGTTCTGGGGGTTCCTCCGGGCCGCCCGGCCGACGCCGGCGGCGGCGTGAACGGTCGCGGCGGGGGGCTCAGCCCAGGGCGGCGGACCAGCGGCGGATGCCCGCCGGCGCGGGCCCCGGCGGGGCGTCGGGCTCCTCGGTGACCAGGATCTCGTCGACGCGGCCGCGGTCCACGGCGAGCTCGAGGATCACGATCCCGCCCTCGGGGACGAAGTCGGCGAGGGGCTCGTACGCCCCGTCGCTCCCGACCCAGACGCGGTAGACGTGGCCGGGCGCGGGCGGCGGGACGTGCTGCCCGACCAGGACCACCCGCTCCACGTTGGGGATGCCCACCAGGCTGCCGGCGACCCGGGGGTCCTCCTCGTGGAAGCCGAGCGGCGAGGCCCCCGCCGGCATCCCCGCGAGCGCGGAGGTGAGGGTCCCGAGGAGCGAGGAGGCCTGGTCGGCGCGGCGGCCGAGGCTCACCGCGAGCCCGCTCACCGCGAGGAGCGCGGCGACGCCGGCCGCCAGGAGGGCGGGCGCGGGGCGTCGGCCGCGCGGCGCCTCCGCCACGGCGCGGCGGAGGCGGCCCAGGAGGATCTCGGGCGGGTCGATGGGGGTCGCGTCGAGGGCCAGCTCCCCGGCCACGGCCCGGAAGCCCTCCAGGGCGTCGCGGCACCGGGGGCAGCCCGGGACGTGCTCGGCGAGGAGCCGGTCGGCGTCCGCCGCGGCGGCGGGCGGGAGCGCCCGGAGCGCGTAGGCCGCGAGGAGCTCCTCGATCGCCTCGTGCTCCTCCCGCACCCCGTCCCCTCCCACCAGGTCAGTCCTCCCGCAGCAGGATCCGCCGGAGCTTCCGCATCGCCGCGAGCGTCCGGGTCTTCACCGTCCCCAGGGGGATCCCGAGCTCCTCGGCGATCCGGCTCTGGGTCTTGCCGCCGAAGTAGGCCATCTCCACCACGGTCCGCTGCTCGGGCGGCAGCGCGCGGAGCGCCTCGCGGACCTCCGCCCGGCGGGGGCCCAGGGAGACCTCCTCGACCACCGCCTCCGCTACGTCTTCGCCCGCCGGCGGCTCGAGGTTCGCCGCGCGCTCGGCCCGGCCCCGGAGCCGCTCCTCGCGCCGGACCACGTCGACCGCCCGGTGGTGCACCAGCGAGAGGAGGAACGTCCGCAGGGGACCCCGGGCGGGGTCGTAGGCCCCCGGCGCCCGCCACAGCGCGAGGAACGCGTCGTGGACGACCTCCTGGGCGAGCATCGGCTGGCCGGTGACCCGGAGGGCCAGGCCGTAGGCGGCGGGCGCGTACCGCCGGTAGAGCTCCTCGAAGGCCTGGGGGTCGCCCTCGGCGAGGCGCCGGTGCAGCTCGAGGTCGGTGGCCTGCTCCTCCACGGGCCCGTTGTACCACCGCCGGCGCACGGTGGGTGGTTGCTAGCATCCCCGCCGGTGCCCGCCCTGGTCACGATGTTCTCGCGCCCCCGCTGCGGCCTCTGCGACGAGGCCCGCCGGGTGATCCTCGCCCTCCGCGAACGGATCCCGTTCGAGTTCGAGGAGGTCTCGGTGGAGGGCGACGACGCCCTGGAGCTCGCCTACGGGGTGCGGGTCCCCGTGGTGCTGGTCGACGGCGAGGAGCTCTTCGAGCTCGTCGTCGACGGGGAGGCGCTGGCCGCCGCGATCCGCGCCCGGACATCGTGAAATTGAGAACGGCCGCTCCGGCGGCTACCATCGGCCCGTGCCTGCCCGTCGGAGCCCGCGTGGGCGCGCGTGAGATCCCGGAGGCGACCGTGGCCCGGCTGCCGGTGTACCTCCGGGCCCTGGTCGACCTCGCCGAGGGCGGGGCGGCCACCGTCTCCTCGGAGGTGCTGGCGGCCGCCGCGGGCGTGAACCCCGCCAAGGTCCGGAAGGACCTCTCGCACCTGGGCTCCTACGGGACCCGAGGGGTGGGCTACGACGTCGCCTACCTGATCCACCAGATCCGCCGGGAGCTCGGCCTCACCCAGGACTGGCCCATCGTGATCGCCGGCGCGGGGAACCTCGGCCACGCCCTCGCCAACTACCGGGGGTTCCCCGAGCGCGGGTTCCTCGTCGTGGGGCTGGTGGACGTGGACCCGGCGAAGATCGGGGAGGAGGTGGGCGGCGTCCGGGTCCGCCACCTGGACGAGCTCCCGGCGATCGTCCGGGAGCACCGGGTGGCGATCGGGGTGATCTGCGTCCCGGCGCCCGCGGCCCAGGACGTCGCGGACCGGATGGTCGCAGCCGGGATCCGCTCGATCCTGAACTTCGCCCCGGCCCGGATCTCGGTGCCGGAAGGGGTCTCGGTGCGGAAGGTGGACCTCGCCACCGAGCTCCAGATCCTCGCGTTCTACGAGCAGCGGAAGGCGGCGCTCACGGACGTCCGGCGCCGCGGGAGGGCGCTCGCCAGGACCGCCCAGCCCGCGGGGTAGGGACGCCCGCCGGAGCGGGGCCCCCGGCCGGGGGGGGCCGGCTACTTCGAGATCGAGATCCAGAGCCCGACGAAGATCGCGAGCACCGTGAGCCCGAACAGGATGAACTGGACGCTCCCCTGCTCGAGCAGCGGCGGTTCGGCTCCGAGCACCCGCACCCCCTAGGCCGGCCCGTACCACGGCGGCGCGGTGCCGCCGGTCAGGATCTGCTTGCGCTTCCGTTCCGCTCGGTCGAGGAGCGGGAGGTGCGCCGCGAACAGCGCGATCGACCCCACCAGGAACATCGCCGAGTAGCGGGGGACGCTCCCGCTGTCGTGGCGGAGGAACACGGTGACGGCGGGCCCGCCGCCCCGGTAGAAGGCCTCGGCCGCCGCGAGCGGCGTCTTCCCGTCCTCGGCCGTCGCGAACGACACGTCCTGCACGACGAAGTCGGCGGGCGGGATCGCGCGGACGTCGGTCTCGGGGATGCCGAGCTCGCGGTTCGCCTCCTCGGCCAGGAAGTCCTGGACCGCGCTGGTCACGGACTGCACGGACGACGCGAGCCCCTCGCCCGACCGCCACGGCCCGCCGGGGTACTCCCCGATCACCTCGTACCCCAGGTCGCCCGGCGGCCCGACGGAGGCGCCGAGCGGGAGCCACGCCGGCTCCGAGCCCCGCGGCCCGAGGTTCGTGGGGGTCTCCAGGCCCTGGGAGTAGAACCCGAACAACCACAGGGCCGACAGCAGGATCATCCAGCCGGTGAACGAGACGGCCAGGACCAGGTAGCCCATCCAGCGCCCGAAGACCGCGGCGAGCAGGAGGTAGACGCTCCCCACGAACAGGACGAAGCCCATCGCGGTGGCGAGCCCGCCCTTGACCAGCGTCTCGCAGTGCACCTCGAAGCCCAGGCAGCTCGCGGCGATCATCCGGCGGGCGAGGGGCTCGGGGAGGCCGCGGCCTCCGGGTTCAGGCACTTGTTCTGCTCGAAGGGGACGGTCTCGCGGTTGATCTCCACGAGGTAGAGCACGATGTCGGTGATCTGCTGGTCGTCGAGGGCCCCCTGGTAGCGGATGCTCCAGGAGGGCATCCCGGCCGCGGGGCGCCCCTGCTCGATCACGGTCCGGATCTCGGGGACCGTCAGCCGGGCGCACACGGTGGTGAGGTCCCTCGACAGGTTCACGAGCGGCCGGCCGGTGTCGGGATCCACGCCGATCTGGACCGGGAGGTTGCCGCGGAGCTCGGGCCCGTGGCACCGGGTGCAGCCCACGCCGAGCTGGTTCTCCTCCGTGAACGGCAGGACCGCGAGCCGCCCCCGCTCGATCGCGTCCGTGACCAGATCCCGCTCCTGCGCGAGGTTCGCGCTCGGTTCCTGGAGCCAGACGAGGGGGATCCAGACCACGAAGAACGCGACGAGCAGGACCCCCCACCCCTGGAGCTTCTGGAGGAGGGGCGTCTCGAGGTCGGGGTCGGAGGGGCCGGGCCGCATCGCGCGCGGGATCTCGACGCCCCGGGCCGGTCGCTCGCGCAGCCCCAGGTAGAGCGCGGCGACCACCAGGATGATCCCGCCCCCGACGGCGAGGACGATGCCCTGCAACGGGGTGAGCGCGAGCATCATCCCGCCGCCACGCAGAAGGGTCCCGCCGGGCCCTTGCCCAGGGTGTCGGTCCCCCGGGGCGGCCCCAGGATGATCTCGGAGGTGTCCACGATCACGTCGTCGCCCTCGATCCGGATCTTGAACCGGTCCAGGCCGCGGGGGGCCGGCCCCAGCTCGTACTCCCCGGCGGTGTTGTACTTCGAGCCGTGGCAGGGGCACTCGAACCACTGGGAGGCCTTGCAGAACGGCACCCGGCAGCCCAGGTGGACGCACCGCTGGTACAGCGGCATCAGCCCCTCGGCCACCAGCCCGTCGGCCTCGTAGTCCACGTCGTCCGTGGGCCTGCCCTGGTACTCGACGATGTAGAACCGGCCGGCCCCGAAGTAGTACGGCTCCTCGTTGTCGCGGATGAAGCCCTTGATGTCGGGGAGCTTCCCGGCCACGATCTCGGCCCCGAACCCTCCCCGCAGGTTCGGCCAGAGGAACGCGATGCTCGCCGCCCCGAACTGGGCCCCGAACACCCCGAGCGAGGCCAGCCAGGACCGGCGGAAGAAGTCCCGCCGGGAGATGGGCCGGGGGCCCCGGGCCGGCCCCTCCAGGCCGGGCGCGGGGGCCGCCGCCGCCCGCTGGGCCCGCCGGGCCCGGAGGAACGAGAGGCCGAACAGGATCGCGAACAGGTCGAGGAGGGCGACCACCACGATCGCGGCCACGGTGCCCGAGGAGATCGCGAGCGCG
>DATMBJ010000190.1:0-3287 GCA_035559315.1 Actinomycetota bacterium | reverse complement strand
CTCCGCCGCCGGCCAGGCCAGGCGGGGGCGGATGAAGGTCTTCGAGTAGAACCCGACCGGCATGAGCGGGTGGGCCAGCTGCGACGCGGCGAGCACGTCGGTCTCGGTCGAGGGCCAGCCGGTCTCGCGCTCGACGCGCATACCGGCCCTGGCCTCGGTCGTGCAGGCGCGGACGCCGGGGACGCCGTCCACCGTGACCAGGCAGTTCGGGCAGTCCCCGGTGAGGCAGTACAGGCCCCGGCGGCGGTGGAGCTTCGGCGAGCGGGTGAAGGTCCGCACCCCCGCCCGGAACAGGGCCGAAGCGACGGTGTCGCCCTCGCGGACCGGGATCCGTCGCCCCTCGAACTCAAGCATCGAGCACCTCGTTGCGGGCGGTGTCCCGGGTCAGGGTGAGCCAGCGGCGGCAGCCGAGGGCGTGGAACCAGCGCTCCCGCTGGGGTCCGGGGAGGTTCTCGCGCAGGTACACGCGCTCGAAGTCCGTCCGCGGGTCGGGAGCCTCGAGCTCGCGCAGCTCGCCGCCGAAGGTGAACTCGGTGTACTCGCGGGGCCCGCAGTGCGGGCAGGGGATCATCAGGCCCACGGCGACTCCTCCCGGGGCGTCACGGTAGCGGGAGCCCGCGGACGGCTTCCGCGCGCCGCATGACCCTCGGTCGGCAAGGGTGCGGGCGTCCGTGCCCGGGCCCCGACCCGAGCCCGCGACGGAGAGCCCGCCCGTGCATGCGGAACCACGTCGCTACTGGAGGTGGCGGGGGACCTCGCGCTCCCACCGCCGGCGAGCGATCTCGCGTCCATCCTCCAGGACGACGAGCTCCAGCTCCAGCCGGTAGGTCCGGACGTCGGAGCGGAGCGTGCCCGTCGCCTCGGTCCGCACCGTGGCCTCGGGCCAGGCGACCTCGTACCGGTACCGGCCCTGCGCCACCGCCTGGCCCGGGTCGACGGTGGAGACCGTGATGTGGCCGCCGCCGAGGGAGGACACGCGCGTCCCGTCCTCGGTCTCCTCCTCCGCGTCGTGGCCGATCACCACGCTCCGGGTGCGCCCCAGCACGTCCTCCTCGATCCGCCACGTGGCCTTGCGCGTCTCCGGGGCCGGCGCGCCGGGGCCGAAGGTGGGCGCCTCGGTCACCGGCGGCGGTCCCTGCAGGACGGGGAGCACGAGCCGCGAGCCCTCGCGCGAGACCGAGATGGTCCCCGGGAGGGGCGGCGGCCACGAGCTCGGGAAGTCGGCGGCGGCGAGGTCGAGCCGGATGCGGTGCCCGGGCTCGAAGACGTAGGCGGTGGCGTCGAGCTCGATCGTCACCTGGTGCGTCCGTCCCGGCTCGAGCGGGGTCGGGCGCTCGTGGGAGTCCCGGTGCGTGAGGTTCAGGATCCCGCGGGTGACGAGCGCCGAGGTGCCGTCGGGGAAGGCGTCGCAGAGCTTGGCCGAGAGGTACGCGACGGGCACGTCGGCGCTGAGCGAGACGTCGACGCGGGGGTGTCCCATGATCTCGAGCTCGTCGTCGAGCGGCGGCCACTCGTAGACGAGGGAGAAGGCCTCGTCGGCCCGCTGGTCCCACGGCGTGCCGAAGGGGAGGTCGTCGGCGCACCAGATCGAGCCCGTGACCCCGACGTCCCCCCGGATCTCCAGGGCGTCCCGTGGCGGCCGACGTCCCGAGATCGAGGAGCTCGAGAGGGGACGGACCTGCTCGCGGAGACGCTCCGGGGGCCAGGCCGGCTCGAACCGCCAGGTGCCGCGGAACGACTCCAGGTCGGGCTCGGGCGGCGTCGGACGGCGCACGAAGATCCGGATCGGGGGCTCGCGATCGACGCCGTTGTCCACCCCCTTCAGCCAGCGATCGAACCAACGCAGGAGCTCGCGGAGGTGGTCGATCCGCGGGCCCGGCATCGAGACGTCGGGGCTCATGTGGCTCCAGGGCCCGAACAGGAGCGCCTTCGGCGCCTGGAGCGCGGCGAAGGTCCGGAACGCCATGTTGTGGTACCCGTCGGCGTGGCCGGCCACGATCAGGGTGGCGGCCTCGATCGTCTCGTACCGCCCGTGCAGCGAGCCATGCCGCCAGTAGGCGCTCTCGGTCTGCTCCTCCAGCCACCGCAGCATCCAGGGCTCGGTGCGCTCGATGCGCTCCCGCCAGCGCTCGCGCCACCCCGGGCCCGCGAGCGCGGGCACCGGCGGCAGCGCGTTCATCGCCACCATCGAGAGGGGGTAGTCGAGGACGTCGATGCCCCGCCGCGCCCCGCCGCCGTAGTGCACGTCGTCGGTGAAGCGTCGGTCCGTGGCGAAGATGGGCACGATCGCCTTGAGCGCCGGCGGCCGCAGCATCGCGACCTGGATGGCGTTGAAGCCCGAGTAGGACTTGCCGAACATCCCCACCGCGCCGGTGCTCCACGGCTGGGTCGCGAGCCAGTCGATCACCCGCAGCCAGTCCCGGTGCTCGCGTTCCGTGTACTCGTCCTCCGCCACGCCCTCGGAGGACCCGGTCCCGCGTACGTCGGCGCGGCAGACGACGTACCCGCCCTCGCGGCACAGGCGCCGGTAGTCGTGGGTCTGGCTCCAGGTGACGTCGTCCTTGCGGTACGGACGCGCCTCGAGGAGCGCGGGCCACGGGCCGGGTCCGTCGGGGAAGAACAGCGTGACGGCGATCCGCACGCCGTCGTCCATCTCGAGGAACCGTCGGTCCTCCCTCATCGAACACCCGCCATGGCGATCCGCGGAGGGCCCGACGCGCGGCGGCGATCCCCGCGCACCGCGGCCGTCAGATGCCGGCCTTGAACTCGGTCCAGACGTCCTGGTAGATCTGGTCGACCTCGGGCGGGAGCGCCAGGATCGGCTGACCCCGCTCGAAGTCCTGCTCGGTCACGATCGTGGTCCGCAGGTTGTCGGGGATGGAGCCCGCCTCGAGCCACTCCTCCTCGCTCACGCCCACGAACGGCGGCTGGTACCCCTCGTAGCCGAAGTTCGTGAGCCCGTTCTCGATGTCGAGCAGGAAGTTGATGAAGTGGTGGGCGAGCACCGGGTTCTCCGCCTGGGAGGAGATGACGATGAGGTCGTTGGAGACCTCCCACCCGCCCTCGGGCGGGTAGTAGAAGCCGAGGACCTCCGGTCCGACCCCCTCGGGGAGGTAGTACTGGGCGTAGTTCATGTTCCCGGACCACGAGTACGTGACCCACGCCTGGCCCTCCGCGATCTTCTGGTAGTCGCCGGGAGCGACCTTGACGTCCACGAGGTCGTTGAGCTGCGAGAGGGCCTCGCCCGCCCGCCGGATGGCGTCCTCGTCGGTGGTGTTCATATCCCC
>DATMBJ010000189.1:0-9705 GCA_035559315.1 Actinomycetota bacterium | reverse complement strand
GGGCGTCGACCGCGTTGCCGCCCGCGGCGAGCACCTGCGACCCCGCCTCGGCGGTCAGCGGGTGGCCGGCTGCGATGGCGCCGCGCATGGCGAGAGACTACGGCCGCTCCGGCCGCCGCGAGGCGGCCGCTAGCCGGAGGCGAGGAAGGACGGAAGCTCGGGCTCGGCGCCCTCGCGCCCCGTGCGCTCGAAGGCCGGCCGCTCGGCGCGGCGCCGGCTCCCCCCGAGGCCGGTGGCGACGACCGTGACCCACACCTGGCCGGTGAGCCGCGGATCGACCGTCGCGCCGAAGATGATGTTCGTCTCGTCCGTCGCGGCCTTGCGCACGACCTCGGCCGCATCGTGCACCTCCACCAGCGAGAGGTCGTCGCCGCCCGCGATCGAGAGCAGGATCCCGCGCGCGCCCACGATCTCGGCGTCGATGAGCGGGGAGCCGAGCGCCCGCTCCGCCGCCTCGCGCGCCCGGTCGGGGCCGGTCGCGTAGCCGATGCCCATCAGCGCCGTGCCGGCGTTCTCCATCACCGTGCGCACGTCCGCGAAGTCGAGGTTGATCAGCCCGGGCGTGGTGATCAGGTCGCAGATCCCCTGCACGCCTTGGCGCAGGACGTCGTCCGCGACGCGGAAGGCCTCGACCATGGAGGTGGAGCGGTCGAGCACCTCGAGCAGCCGGTCGTTGGGGATGACGATGACCGTGTCGCAGGCGGCGCGCAGCTCCTCGACGCCCCGCTCGGCCGCCTGGCGGCGTCGGGTCCCCTCGAACCGGAACGGCGTCGTCACGATCCCGACCGTGAGCGCCCCCAGCTCGCGGGCGATGCGAGCGACTACCGGCGCGGCGCCCGTGCCGGTGCCGCCGCCCTCGCCGGCGGTGACGAAGACGAGGTCGGAGCCGCGCAGCGCGGCCTTGAGCTGGTCGGCCGCGTCCTCGGCGGCTCGGCGGCCGACGGCCGGATCGGCCCCCGAGCCGAGGCCGTGGGTGACGGTCTCGCCGATCGAGATCTTGACGGGCGCGTCCGAGACGGCGAGCGCTTGGACGTCGGTGTTGACGGCGACGAAGTCGACCTGGGAGATACCCGCGTCGATCATCCGGTGCACGGCGTTCAGGCCGGCCCCGCCGACCCCGACCACGCGGATGACCGCGATGTACGCAGCGCCTTTCGGCGGCGGCACCCGGTGCAGGCGCGGCGCGGGCTCGAGCATGGTCTGGAAGTAGCGCGCAGCCGCGCGAGAGGCGGCGGCCTCGGGGGCGGGCTCCTCCGCCGCGGGCGGGGAGGCGGGCGCGCGCTGCGGTCCAGGCGGCGGGGGAGCGGCCGGCTCCTCCACGAGCTCGTGGACGTGCTCGACCGTCTCCTCGAGCGCGATCCGCTCCCGCCGTTCGCGGTCGGGCTCGGGCGCAGCCTTCTCCGGCTCCTGCTCGGCGGACGCCTCCTGGGTCCGCTGCGCGGCCTCGGTCCTGCGGAAGAGCTCGGCGAGCGGGCCCTCGTCCGCCCCCCGCCCCGCCGCCGGCGCCTGCACCGGCGCCGGCACGACGGACCGGACGTCCCTGTGGAGCGAGGTCCGGGGGCGGCCGGAGGGAGCCGGCGGGACCTCGGGGATCCGGAGCGCCTCCCGCTTGGACCTGGCCTCCTCCGCGGCCAGGAGGGCCTGCTCGAGGTGCTCGATCAGGAGCCCCGGGCGGATCCCGGTCCCGGCCACCGCGAAGGCGGCGTACGGCCCGCGCCGGACGTACACCCAGAGCTCATCGGAGAACTCGATGAACCCCTTCTCGGGATCCCCCATCGCCGCGAAGCGGACCCAGGCCGGCTTGACGAGGTGCTCCTCGCCCGCAGGGAAGGAGCCCAGGACCAGCCCGTCCCGGGACAGGATCAGGCAGCCCCGGACCTCCCCCACGCCGACCGCGATGCGCGACGCGAGTGCCGAGAAGTCTTCCACGCTCCCCCACAACCATCGGAGGGGTCGGGGTCCGACTTGAGACCTACGCCGCGGCGGCGTGCCGCGGCGCGGAGCGCGTCGGGCGGCGGGGGTAGAGGGGCACGCGGGGTGGGCCGCGGTCCCGGCTACCCCTCGGCCCGGGCCAGGGCCCGTTCCGCGGCGGTCCGCATCGCCTCGAGGGGCGCCTCCCGCCCCGTCCACAGCTCGAACGAGAGCGCCGCCTGGTGGAGGAGCATCCCCAGCCCCCCGTGGGCCTCCGCGCCCGCCGCCCGCGCCGCCCGGGTGAGCGGGGTCGGGTCCGGCCGGTACAGGAGGTCCACGACCACCGTCCCCGGGCCGAGCCTCGGCAGCGGCAGCCGCTCCCCCGAGGCCCCCACGGGCGTCGCGTTCACCACGATCGCGCCGTCGGCGAGCGCGAGCCCCTCCGCCTCCCCGAACGGCAGCACCTCGACCGCGGTCGGGAGATCCCCCAGGGCCCGCACGAGCGGCTCGGCCCGCCGCGGCTCGCGGACCGCCACCAGGAGCCGGGCCAGCCCCGCGCGGGCTAGGGCCAGCGCGCAGGCCCGGGCGGCACCCCCCGCCCCGAACAGCAGCGCCGTGCGGCCGGCCGGGTCGCACCCGGCCTCGCCGCGGAGGAACCGGTCGAACCCGGCGACGTCGGTGTCGTGACCGCGGAGCGCACCGTCCTCCCCCACGACCAGGGTGTTCACGGCGGCGAGGCGCGCGGCCTCCTCCGACAGCTCGTCGCAGAGGGCCGCCGCCTCCGACTTGTGGGGGATCGTGACGTTCGCCCCCGCGAACCCCATCGCCGCGAGCCCCTCGACCGCCGCCCGGAGCCGCCCGGGGGGGACGGGGAGCGGGACGTAGGCCCAGTCGAGCCCCAGGGCTGCGAAGGCCGCGTTGTGGATCTCGGGCGAGAGGCTGTAGCGCACCGGCCACCCGATCACGCCCACCACGGTGGTGGACCCGCGGATGGGGACGGCGGGCGGCGGGCCCCCCGTTGCCCCGGGCGGCCAGCTCCCCCCCGTCCCCGGCGTCGGACCCCCGGGGACCGCGGGCGGCGGACCCTCGTTCATCCCAGGCACCGCGCCTTGTCGGCCAGGAACTCCTCGTACGCCGCGCTGAACTCGTGATGGCCGTCCGCGCCGCACAGCACGTAGTAGAGGTCGTCGGTGGGTGCCGGCGCGAGCACGGCCCGGATCGCGTCCAGCCCCGGGCTCGCGATCGGCGTGGGCGGCAGGCCGGGGAAGAGGCGCGTGTTGTACGGGCTCCGGATCTCGAGGTCCGAGGCGGTGAGGCCGTCCTCGGGGTCGGGGTCGATGTAGGCGATCGTCGCGTCGATCCCGAGCGGCATCCCCCGCGCGAGCCGGTTCAGGATCACCGCCGCGATCAGCGGCCGCTCCCGGGCCAGCTTCGCCTCCTCCTCGACCATCGAGGCCACCACCACCACCTCGTAGGGCGTGAGGCCGAGCCCTTCGGCGTTCCCCCAGGGCAGCACCGACACCTCGTCCCGGAACTGGTGCAGGAGCCGGCGGATCACCTCGGCGGGGGCCGTCCCCTCGCGGAGGAACTCGTAGGTCTCGGGGAACAGGAAGCCCTCGACGGTCGCCTTCCCCCGCGGGAGGTAGGGCGGGAGCGCGAACCGGCCGCTCTCGGCGAGCGCGAGGAACCGCCGGGCGGGGATCCCGAGCGCCTCCTCCACCCGGGCCGCGATCTCCGTGAGCCGGTACCCCTCGGGGATCGTGAGCCGCACCGTGGGCGCCGGCGGGGGCGGCGAGGTGAGCACCGCCAGGACCTCGTCGAACGGCATGTTGGTGGTGAGCGCGTGCTCGCCGGCCCGGATCCGGCTCGCCTCCCCGGACCGCGCCAGGAGGTAGCGGCCGACGACGCCGCCGCATCGGACCACGCCCCGCTCGTGGAGCAGGTCCACGACCTCGGCGCCCGAGGCCCCCGCCGGCACGGTGAGGGTGACCGGCCGCCGCTCGCCGTCCGCACCCTCGCACCACCGCACGTAGCCGAGGAGCCCCCAGCCGCCCCCGCCCGCCAGGAGCACCAGGGCCACGAGCGCGAGCGCGGCCCGGCTCCGCCCCGGGGACCTCCCGGGCCGTCCAGGTTCGGCTCGGCCGGCCTCGTCCATCCGCCCGAGGATATCCGCCGGGTCAGGCCCCACGCGCCGCGTCCAGGTGGGCCTGGAGGATCACCGCGGCGGCGGAGGCGTCCTGGGCGCGGCGGCGGGCCCGGGCATGGGCGCCGGCCCGCCGGAGGGCCCGTTCGGCCTCGGCGGTGGAGAGCCGCTCGTCCTGGAGGACCACGGGGACGTCGAGCACCGCCCGGAGCCCTTCGGCGAACCGCTCCGCCCGCCGCGCCGCCTCGCCGGCCGCCCCCGACATCGAGACCGGGTGGCCCACGACGACCAGCGTGACCCCCCGCTCCGCCACGAGCTTGGCCACGGCCCGGAGGTCGTCGGGCGCCCCGGCGCGGATCGTGCCGAGGGGGACGGCCACCCGCCGCGCGTCGTCGGAGATCGCGACGCCGATCCGGGCCTCCCCCAGGTCCAGCCCGAGGGCCGGCCCCGGCCGCTCCCCGGATCCCTCGCCCCCTCGGCGGCCCATGATCGGGCCCGGGCTACCGCCCGGGGGCCAGGAGCGCCTCGAGGCGCGCCGGGATCAGCCCGATCGCCTCCTCGACCGCCTCGCCCTTGGGGCCCCCCGCGAACCCCAGGCCGGGCTTGCCGCCCGAGCCCCCGCCCACGGCCCGGGCGGCGGGTTCCAGCAGGAGCGGCGCGGTCACCCCCCGCGCCACGAGGTTCTTGCTGCAGGCGGCCACCACGAGCGCCCGCCCGTCCCGCGCGCTCCCCAGCACGACGGCGGCGCCCCCGTTCCCCTCGAGCCTGGAGACCGCGAGCTGCGCCAGCTCCCGGAGCTGGTCGGCGTCGGCGTCCTCCAGCGAGGTCACGAGGCGCGCGCCGGCCACGACGTTCGCCCGCCCCGCCACCTGCTCGGCCCGGGCCCGGAGCGCCTCCCGCGACAGGCGACCGAGCTCCGACTCGAGCTGCTTGAGGCGGGCCACGAGCTGCCGGGCACGCTCCGGCGCCGCCTGCGGGTCGCCGGCCCCCAGGGCCTCCACGACCTCGTCCAGGAGCCGGCGCTCCAGCTCGACGTGCCGGATCGCGTCGGGCCCCACCAGCGCCTCGACCCGGCGCATCCCGGCGCCGATCGACGCCTCGCCGAGGAACCGGATCACCGCCACCTTCCCCGTGTGGGGCACGTGGGTCCCCCCGCACAGCTCCCGGGACCAGTCCCCGATCTCCACGACCCGCACCCGGTCGCCGTACTTCTCCCCGAAGAGCGCGATCGCCCCCATCGCCTTGGCCTCGTCGAAGCTCGTGTGGAACACGCGGACCTCGGCGTCCTCGGCCAGGCGGAGGTTCGCGAGCTCCTCGGCCCGCTCCAGCTCCTCCCGGGGGACCGGCGAGGGGTGGGGGAAGTCGAACCGGAGCCGGCCCGGGGCCACGAGCGACCCCGCCTGCCGGGCGTGCTCGCCGAGCACGTGCCGGAGGGTCCAGTGGACGACGTGGGTGGCGGTGTGGGCCCGCATCGTGGCTTCCCGCCGCTCCCGGTCCACCTCGGCGTGGGCCGCCTCGCCGACCCGCACCTCGCCGGCCTCCACCCGGCCGAGGTGCGCGATCGCGTGGGGGCCGGCCCACTGGGCGTCCTCGACCCGGACCCGCCCGCTCGCCGTCCGGATCACGCCCTGGTCCCCGACCTGCCCGCCGGCCTCCGCGTAGAACGGGGTCCGGTCGAGGAACACCCGGACCTCGTCGCCCTCCTCCGCCACCTCGAGCTCGCGGCCCTCGGGGTCGAGGAGCGCCACCACCCGGGCCTCCTCCTCCAGGCGCTCGTAGCCGACGAACCGCGTCGGCGGCACGGCCCGGACGTCGACGCCCACCGCCACCTTCCGCGCCGCCTCCCGGGCCCGGCGGCGCTGCTCCTCCATCAGCTGGTCGAACCGGTCCCAGTCGACGGCGAGCCCCGCGTCCTCCGCGAGCTCCCGGGTGAGCTCCCGGGGGAAGCCGAAGGTGTCGTGGAGCTTGAACGCCACGTCGCCCGGCAGCCGGCGCTCGGCCGACGCCGCCGCCCGCTCCACCTCCTGCTCGAACAGGACCATCCCCTGGCGGAGGGTCGCCGCGAACCGCTCCTCCTCCGAGGTCGCCACCTGGAGCACGAACGCCCGGTTCTCCCGCAGCTCCGGGTAGGCGTCCCCCATCAGCTCGATCGTGGTCTCCGCCAGCCGCTCCATCACCGGCCGCTCGATGCCGAGGCGGCGGGCGTGCGAGACCAGGCGCCGGAGCATCCGCCGGAGCACGTACCCCCGGCCCTCGTTCGACGGCTGGACCCCGTCCGCGATGAGGAACGTGGTGGCCCGGCCGTGCTCGGCCAGGACCCGGAGCGAGACGTCGGCCCGCTCGTCCTCCCCGTAGCGCCGGCCCGAGAGCGACTCCGCCACCGCGACGAGCGGCCGGAGGAGGTCGGTGTCGAAGACCCCGTCCCGCTCCTGGAGCACCACCGCCACCCGCTCGAGGCCCGAGCCGGTGTCGATGTTCTTCCCCGGGAGCTCCCCCACGATCTCGCCCCGCTCGTCCACCTGGTCCTGCATGAAGACCAGGTTCCAGATCTCGAGGAACCGCTCCTCGTCCACGGCGGGGCCGCCGTCCGGCCCGTACCGGGGGCCCCGGTCCACGTAGATCTCGGAGCAGGGCCCGGCCGGGCCGGCGGCGTGGGTCCACCAGTAGTTGTCGGCCCGTCCCCGGCGGACGATCCGGTCGGGGGCGATCCCCACCCGCTCGTTCCAGATCGCCGCCGCCTCGTCGTCGGTCTCGAAGACCGTGACCCACAGCCGGTCGTGGTCGATCCCGTACCCCTCGGTGACGAGCTCGTAGGCCCAGGCGATCGCCTCCTCCTTGAAGTAATCGGCGAACGAGAAGTTCCCGAGCATCTCGAAGAACGTGAGGTGGCGGGCGGTGTGGCCGACGTTGTCGATGTCGGCGGTCCGGAAGCACTTCTGGGCCGTGGTCGCCCGGCGGAACGGCGGCTCGGCCTTCCCCAGGAAGTACGGGATGAACTGGTTCATCCCGGCGTTCGTGAGCAGGAGCCCGGTCTCGGGGGGCGCGATCAGGGACGAGGACGCGACGCGACGGTGGCCACGCGCCTCGAAGAACGAGAGGAACGTCTCGCGGATCCGGGAGGCCTCCACGGCGGACAGTCTATCGGGGGGTCCGCCTCGCCCCCGGGGAGCCGCCGGCCCCCCGCGGTGGCCCAGGCGCGGGCCCCAGGCTCACCCCAGGCGCGGGCCCGGGGTCACCCGCGGGCCGCCTGCCGCTCCTCCTCCAGGCGGCGGCGGGCCTCCTCCTCGGCCTCACGCATCGCCCGCCGCCCCTCCTCGAGCGACTCGGCGACGAGCTTGCCGAGCTCGACGAGCCCGCCCCCCGCCCGCCGGGCGAGCCGGGCCGGGGCCATCCGCTCCGCCTGCCGCCGAGCCCACCGGGACGTGAGGACCGCGCCGGCAACGCCGGCGCCGACCCCCGCCGCGAGCCAGAACAACCGCCGCATCCGTCCCCTCCGACCGTCCGGGGCCCCGGGGGGTTACCCCCCGCCCTTCCCGCCCCGGAACCGGCGCACCGCCCCCCGCACGCCCGCCCCGAACCCGATCAGCTTGACCAGGGGGCTCGAGACGGCCTGCTCGACGAGGTGGGAGACCCGCTCCACCCGACGGGCGACGTTCCCGGCCGCGTCCAGCACCCCGTCCACCCGATCGAGCTCCCGGTTCACGTTCCGCACCGACTCCTTCACCTCGGCCAGGAGCGGCACGGTCTCCTCCCGGATCCCGTCGATCAGCATCTTGGTGCTCTCCAGCACGCGGAACGTGTTGAGGAGCACCACGCAGAGGAAGAGGACCAGGAGGCCCCAGAACGCTGCGAGCACGATGAGCGCGACGTCGCCGGCGGACGCAAGCAGGGTCATGGTTCCTCCTCGCTACGGTCGGTCGCCGTAGCATACCCACCCCCCACGGGGCGGACGGCGGGCGGCGTCGTCCTAGACGTCCCGGCCCTGGCCCGAGGGCTCGTAGTACCGCTTGCCCTCGAAGCGCTGCGGCCGGTACTCCTGCTCCACCCGGTGCTCGGGGAAATCGTGCGGGTACTTGTAGCCCTCGCCGTGGCCGAGGGCGCGCGCCCCGCCGTAGTGCGCGTCCCGGAGGTGGAGGGGCACGGGGTCGGCGGACCGGGCGTCCGCCGCGGCCCGCCCCAGCGCGGTGAGCACGGAGTTGGACTTCGGCGCCTTGGCCAGGTACAGGGTGGCGTGGGCCAGGTTCAGCCGGGCCTCCGGCATCCCCACGAGCTCCACGGCCTGGGCGGCGGCCACCGCCACCGGGAGCGCCTCGGGATCGGCGAGCCCCACGTCCTCGGAGGCCAGGATCACGAGGCGCCGGGCGATGAACCGCGGGTCCTCCCCGCCCTCGAGCATCCGGGCCAGCCAGAACAGCGCCGCGTCGGGGTCGGAGCCCCGCACGCTCTTGATGAAGGCCGAGATCACGTCGTAGTGGGCGTCGCCGCCACGGTCGTAGACGATCGCGGTCTTCTGCACGGCGTCCCGGGCCCGGTCCAGGTCGACCACGGTCTCGCCCTCCTCGGCGAGGAGCACCGCGGCCTCCAGGCCGGTGAGCGCGACCCGGGCGTCGCCGCCCGAGACCTCGACCAGGTAGTCGAGGGCCCGGTCGGTGACGGTCACCCCGAGCCCGCCGAGCCCGCGCTCGGCGTCGGAGAGCGCACGGTCCAGGAGCTTCCGGATCTCCTCGGGCTCCAGGGGCTCCAGCCGGATCATGAGCGAGCGCGAGAGCAGCGGCGAGACCAGCGCGTGGTAGGGGTTCTCGGTCGTCGCGCCGATCAGCGTGATCGTGCCGTCCTCGATCGCCGGGAGCAGGATCTCCTGCTGGGCCTTGTTCCACCGGTGGACCTCGTCCACGAAGAGCACCGTCCGGAACAGCGTGGTCTTCGCGTGCTCCATCACCCGCCGGGCGTCCGAGACCCCGGAGGTCACCGCCGAGAGCTGCTGGAGGTCGGCGTGGACCGCCCGGGCCAGGAGGTAGGCGAGGGTCGTCTTCCCCGTCCCCGGCGGGCCCCAGATGATCATCGAGGGCAGGTGGCCGCCCTCGATCAGCTTCGTGAGGGGCTTCCCGGGGCCGAGGATGTGCCGGTGGCCCACGAACTCGTCGAACGAGCGGGGCCGCATCCGGGTGGCGAGGGGTGCATCGGCAAGCATCGGGCTCCCGGAAGGCTACCCCAGGACGGGGGAGCCGACCAGCGCCGTTCGGCGCACCCGCGGCCCGGCATCCGGCCTAGGCGTGACGGCTCACCCGCTCCGGCACGATCTCGATGATCACCCGGCGCTGGCCCGGGACCGGCGTCCAGGGCACCCCGTCGTACCGGCGCGAGAGCCGGTCGATGTGGGCGAGCCCGCCCTCCTCGGTGAGGCGGGCCACCCGCCCCCGCACCACGAGCGCCACGTTCGGCCGCTCCCGGTCGTGGACCGACAACGCCACCCGCGGGTCCCGCCGGACGTTCCGCTCCTTCACCCGCCCGGCCGCGGTGTTCACGAGGATCCGGCCCTCTCGGACGTCCACCCAGACCGGCGACACGTGGGGGGACCCATCCGGCATGAGCGTCGCGAGGTGCGCGACGTTGCGGCCGGTGAGGAGCCGGACGTCCTCCTCGGAGAGCGC
>DATMBJ010000188.1:0-25279 GCA_035559315.1 Actinomycetota bacterium | reverse complement strand
CCGGGGGGCCCTGCGGGCGGGCCTCCACCCGGAGCTCCTCCCCGGCGGGCGGCGGGTGAGCGAGGACCGGGAGCGGGCCGTGGTCGAGGTGGCCTGGGGGACGCTCCTGCCCACGGCCCCGGGGCGGGACGCGGGGGGCATCCTCGAGGCCGCCGCCCGGCGGGAGCTGGACGTGCTGTTCCTCGTGGGGGTGGACCCCCTGCGGGACTACCCGGACGCGGCCCTGGCCCGGCGGGCCCTCGAGAACGTGCCGCGCAAGGTGGTGGTGGACATCTCGGCCGAGGCCATGGCCATCTACGCCGACGCCATGCTCCCCGCTGCCCCCTTCCTGGAGAAGGACGGGCACTACACGGATTGGGAGGGGAGGGCCCAGCGGCTGCGCCCGGTCCGGGAGCCGCTGGGCCTGGCCCGCTCGGAGTGGGAGATCTTCCAGGAGCTCTCGGAGCTCATGGGGCGGGACCTCGGGTTCCGCTCCCTCGACGACCTGCGCGAGGAGATGGCCCAGCTGGTGAGGCCGCCGGCTGAGGTCGGCGTCGCCTCGGCGCCCTCACCCGCCCACCCTCCAAGGCGCCTCGGCGACGCCTCCCCGCCGGCGGCCGGGGACGCCGGTGCGGTGGCCGGGGGGCTGGTGCTCTTCTCCTACCCCCTCCTCGTGGACGAGGGGGCGCTCTCGGTGGGGGCCGACCGGCTCAAGGAGGCCCTGGAGGAACCGGCCTTCGTGGAGCTCCACCCGGAGGACGCGGCGGCCCTGGGGGTGGCGGCCGGCGCCCGGGCCCGGCTGCGGACGGAGGCCGGGGAGGCCACGCTGCCCGTCCGCCTGAGCGAGGGCCTGGCCCGGGGGACCGCCTTCGTCCCCTGGAACCAGCCGGGGTTCGCCGCCAACGCCCTACTCCGGGGGCGGCTCCACGCGCCCGTGGCCGTGGAGCCGGCGGAGGCGGAGGTGAGGACGAGGTGACCGGGGCAGTGGACTGGGTGGCCTGGGCCCTCCTGGTGGGGCGGGTGGTCGTGGTCTTCTTCGCCCTCCTGCTCGTGGTGATGCTCGTGATCTGGATGGAGCGGAAGGTCGTGGCCGACATGCAGGCCCGGATCGGGCCAGAGCGGGCCGGGCCCTTCGGGATCCTCATCACGCTGGCCGACGGCGTCAAGCTCTTCTTCAAGGAGGGCGTGACCCCGGCCACGGCCGACCGGCCCGTCTACGTCCTGGCCCCCCTGGCCTCCATGGTCCCGGCCTTCCTGGCCTTCGCCGTGATCCCCTTCGGGACCGGCCTCACCCTGTTCGGGCGGCCCGTCCCCTTCCAGATCACGGACCTCGACGTGGGCATCCTCTGGATCCTGGCCATGGCCTCCCTCGCCGTGTACGGGGTGGTACTGGCTGGGTGGTCCAGCGGGTCGAACTACCCGCTGCTGGGCTCCATCCGCTCCAGCGCCCAGATGATCTCCTACGAGGTGGGGATGGGGCTGGCCCTGGTGGCCGTCCTCCTCACCGCCGGGACGCTCTCGCTGCGGGAGGTGGTGGAGGTCCAGGGCCGGCACTTCGGGGTGCCGGGGCTCGGGTGGCTGCCCAAGTGGAACGTGTTCCTCCAGTTCCCGGCGTTCCTGATCTACGTGGTGGCCGCCCTGGCCGAGACCAACCGCCCGCCGTTCGACCTGCCCGAGGCCGAGACCGAACTGGTGGCCGGGTACCACACCGAGTACTCCGGGATCAAGTTCGCCATGTTCTTCCTGGCCGAGTACCTGCACACCGTGACGGTGTCCTCGGTGGCGGTCACCCTCTTCCTGGGCGGGTGGCGGGGACCGGTGTTCGGGGTGGTCCCGTGGCTGTGGCCCACGGTGTGGTTCGCCCTCAAGCTGGTCCTCGTCCTCTACGTGCTGATCTGGGTACGGGCCACGGTCCCCCGGTTCCGGTACGACCGCCTCATGGCCTTCGGGTGGAAGGTGCTGATCCCCGTGGGCCTGCTGTGGGTGCTGGTCACGGCGGCCGCCCTGGAGCTCCCCAACCACTACTCGGACCTGCGGGCGGCGGTGGTCGTGGCTGCGGGGACGGTGCTGGTGGGGCTCCTCCTGGCGCCCCTTTTCACCGGCCCTCCCCGGGCCGCGGAGAGGAGGCGGCGATGAGCGGGCGCCCTCCCGAGGCCCGGCCCCCGTCCGCCGTGGCGCCGGGGCCGTGGCGGCGGCTGCTGGTCCTCCCCCTCCGGGTGGCCGAGGCCTTCGCCGTGACCCTCCGGCACGTGTTCCGGCGGGACGTGACTCGGCCCTACCCGCGCGAGATCTACCCGCTCCCGCCGCGCTCGCACATCGGCCGCCACCGGCTGAACCGCCACGAGAACGGGCTGGAGAAGTGCATCGGGTGCGAGCTCTGCGCCTGGGCCTGCCCGGCCGACGCCATCTACGTGGAGGGCGCCGACAACACCGAGGAGCACCGGGTCTCGGCGGGGGAGCGGTACGCCAAGGTCTACCAGATCAACTACCTGCGGTGCATCATGTGCGGGCTGTGTGTGGAGGCCTGCCCCACGCGGGCTCTCACCCTGACCAGCTACTACGAGCTGGCCTACGAGACCCGCGAGGACGCCATCCTCGAGAAGTGGCAGCTCCTGGAGCCGCCCCCGCCGCTCGGCACGGCGCCCGCCACGGACCAGGGGCGGAAGTGGTTCTGAGGGCCCGGGCGGCGGTGAGGGAGACCCGACGAGGTGGGCGAAATGGGTGACTGGATCGTCTTCTGGGTGACGGCGCCGGTCTCGGTCCTCTCGGCCGTGGCCATGGTTCTGGCCCGGAACGCGGTCCACGCCGCCCTCTTCCTCATCGTCAACTTCTTCACCCTGGCCGTGTTCTTCCTGGTCCTCGGGTCCCCCTTCCTGTTCGTGGTCCAGATCATCGTGTACGCCGGGGCCATCATGGTCCTCTTCCTGTTCGTGATCATGCTGCTCGGGGTGGCCACCCAGGTGCCGCTCACCGAACGCATCCGCGGCCAACGGTGGCTGGCGGCCCTCCTGGGGGCGGCCCTGGTGGCCGAGGTGGCGGCGGCCGTGGGGCTGGGGGTGGGCTTCGCCCGGGGCCAGCTGCCCCCCCTCCCCGACGAGGGCAGCGTGCGGGCCCTGGCCCGACTCCTCTTCAGCGCCTACTTCTTCCCCTTCGAGGTGACCTCGGTCCTGCTCATCGTGGCCGCCGTGGGGGCCATGCTCCACGGGCGGGCCCGGGTCCCCGAGGAGGAAGCCCGCCTCGAGGAGGCGGGGCTGGAGCCGGCGGGGCCCGGAGGGCCCTCGCCCCGGGAGGAGGAGCCCCGGGGGGCCGAACCCCTCCCCGAGCGCGTGGAGGGCCGGCCGTGAGGACCCCCATCGGCTACTTCCTGGTCCTCTCGGCCCTCCTATTCACCATCGGGACCGTCGGGGTCCTGGTCCGGCGGAACGCCCTGGTCATCTTCATGGCCGTAGAGCTCCAGCTCAACGCGGTGAACCTGGCCCTGGTGGCCTTCGCCCGGGCCCACGGGGACCTCACGGGCCAGGTCCTGGCGTTCTTGTCGATGGTGGTGGCCGCGGCCGAGGTCGTGGTGGGGCTGGCCATCATCGTCACGCTCTACCGGAAGCGGCTGAGCGCGGACGTGGACGAGGCCAGCCTCCTGCGGGGCTGAGGGGGACGGGGTGGTCGGAGCGGAGGTCCCCCTGCACCGGCCGTCCGAGGTCCTCCTCTCCCTCGTCCCGGCCCTTCCCCTCCTGGGGGCGGCGGTCCTGCTCCTCACCGGCTCGCGGTGGCGAGGGCGGTCGGCGGGGTGGCTGGGGACCGGACTCGTGGCGAGCTCCTTCGCCCTCTCGGTGGTCGTGGTGGCCCAGCTCCTGGCCAACCCCGTCGAGGCCAGGACCTTCACGGTCTCGCTCTTCGAGTGGGTGGCGGCGGGGCGGTTCTCGGTCCCGGTCTCCCTCCGCCTGGACCCCCTGTCCGCGGTGATGGCCCTCACGGTGAGCGGGGTGGGGGCCCTCATCCACCTCTACTCCGTGGAGTACATGGCGAGGGACCCCCGCTACCCCCGGTTCTTCGGCTTCATGAACCTCTTCGTGTTCTTCATGCTCACCCTGGTCTTGGCCGACAACTTCCTCCTCCTGTACCTCGGCTGGGAGGGCGTGGGGCTCTGCTCCTACCTCCTCATCGGGTTCTGGTTCGAACGCCCGGCGGCGGCCTCGGCCGCGAAGAAGGCCTTTGTCACCACGAGGATCGGGGACTCGGCCTTCCTCATCGGGCTGGTCCTCCTGTGGCTCCGGGTGGGCTCGCTCGAGTTCGACGCGGTGTTCGCATCCGCCCAGGGACTGGCCGCGGGGACGGCCACGGTCCTGGCCCTCCTCCTGTTCGCGGGGGCGGTGGGCAAGTCGGCCCAGGTGCCGCTCCACGTGTGGCTCCCCGACGCCATGGAGGGCCCCACTCCCGTCTCGGCTCTCATCCACGCCGCCACCATGGTCACGGCCGGGGTCTACCTCGTGGTCCGGAGCCACCCCCTGTTCGAGACCTCGGGGGTGGCCCTCACCGTGGTGGCCGTGGTGGGGGCGGTGACCGCCGTCTACGCCGGGCTCTCGGCGATCGGCCAGGACGACATCAAGCGGATGCTCGCCTACTCCACCATGAGCACCCTGGGGTTCATGTTCCTGGGGGCCGGGGTGGGGGCGTACGCCGCGGCCATCTTCCTCCTGGTCACCCACGCCTTCTTCAAGGCCCTGCTGTTCCTCGGGGCGGGGAGCGTGATGCACGGGCTGGGGGACGAGACGGACATGGTCCGGATGGGCGGGCTTCGGCGGGCCATGCCCTGGACGTTCGCCACCTGGGTGGTGGGGTGGCTGGCCATGGCCGGCGTCCCCCCGCTGTCCGGGTTCTTCTCCAAGGACCAGGTGGTGGCGGCCACGGCCGAGGCGGGTCGGACCGGGCTGTGGGTCCTGGCCCTGGTGGGGACCTTCCTCACCGCCGTCTACATCACCCGGGGGAGCCTGATCGTCTTCTTCGGCCGGCCCCGCCACGCCGGCCATCCCCACGAGGCCCCGCCCCTCATGCGGGCCGCCCTCCTGGCCCTGGCCGTGGGGGCGGCGGCCGGCGGGGTGCTGGGGCTGTCGGCCACCACGGGCGTGCTCCCCAGGCTGTTGGAGCCGGTCGTGGGCGGGGGAGCCGAGGCCCACGCCCGCCCCTCGGAGGCGGTGCTCATGGCCGTCTCCATCGCCGTGACCCTGGCCGGCATCGCCCTGGCCTGGTTCGTCTACCTGTCGGGGCGGATCGACTGGCTGGCCCTGCGGGCCCGGCTGTGGGGGCTCAAGCAGGCCCTCCTCCGGGGGTTCTACGTGGACGACCTCTACGCGGGGGCCCTGGTGGCCCCGGCCAAGCTGGCCGCGGCCTTCGCCGCCTACGTGGTGGACCGGCGGGTCATCGACGGGGCGGTGGAGGGCCTGGGGACCCTCGTGGCCCGGCTGGCGGCCGCCGGCCGTCGGGTGCAGACGGGCCTGGTCCGGGTCTACGCCCTGGCCTTCCTGCTGGGGGCCGTGGGGGTCCTCTCGTACCTGGTGGCGAGGGCCTGATGACGGGCTTCCCCTGGCTCACGGTCCTCACGTTCCTCCCCGCGGCGGGAGCGGCGGTGGGCCTGCTCTTCCCGGGCCGGGCCCGGAACCTCCACCGCCTGTGGGCCCTCCTGGTCACCCTGGCCACCCTCGGCGTGGGCCTGGCCCTGCTGGGCCCCTACGACTTCGACCGGGCCGGGTTCCAGCTGGTGGAGCGGGCCACCTGGGTGGGGCCCCTCAACGTCCAGTACCTCCTCGGGGTGGACGGGCTGAGCGTGTTCCTGGTCCTGCTCACGGCCTTTCTCATGCCCGCTGCCGTCCTCGTCTCCTGGACCGTCGAGCACCAGGTCAAGTACCTCATGGCCTCGTTCCTGGCCCTGGAGACCGCCCTCCTCGGGACGTTCCTGGCCCTGGACCTCCTGCTCTTCTTCCTGTTCTTCGAGGCCATGCTGTTCCCCATGTACCTGATCATCGGGGCCTGGGGGAGCGAGCGGCGGGTGCACGCCGCGGTCAAGTTCTTCCTGTTCACCATGGCCGGCTCGGCCTTCCTGCTCGTGGGCATCCTGTTTCTCTACTTCCGGGCCGGGGCGGAGCTGGGGCGGGCCACCTTCGACCTGGTCGAGCTCCAGCGCCTGGAGCTCCCGGTGACCACGGCCCGCTGGCTGTTCCTCGCCTTCCTCGTGGCCTTCGCGGTCAAGGTCCCGCTGGTCCCCCTCCACACCTGGCTCCCCGACGCCCACACCGAGGCCCCCACCGCCGGCTCCCTGGTCCTGGCGGCCATCCTCCTCAAGGTCGGGGCGTACGGCCTGGTCCGGTTCAACCTGAGCCTCTTCCCCGAGGCGGCCTCCTTCTTCCGGGACCTGGTCTCTGTCCTGGCCCTGGTGGGGATCGTCTACGGGGCGGTGGTGGCGCTCATCCAGGTGGACCTCAAGCGCCTGGTGGCCTACTCGAGCGTCTCCCACCTGGGCTTCGTGGTCCTGGGGACCTTCGCCTTCGACGTGGAGGGCCTCTCGGGCGGGGTCCTCCAGATGGTGAACCACGGGCTGTCCACGGGGGCCCTGTTCCTCCTGGTGGGCATGCTCTACGACCGCATCCACACGAGGGACCTGGGCCGGATGGGCGGGCTGGCCGTCCCCCTGCCCGTCCTCACCGGGGCCTTCCTGTTCGTGGCTCTCTCCTCGCTGGGGCTCCCGGGCCTCAACGGGTTCGTGGGGGAGTTCCTGGTCCTGCTGGGCACCTTCGCCGTGAGCAAGCCCTACGCCGTGGCGGCGGTCACGGCCGTGGTGCTGTCCGCCATCTACCTGCTCTGGGCCTACCAGCGGATGGCCCACGGGCGGCCGGCGGTGGTCGGGGGAGCGGAGGGCCACCCGGGGACGGGGAGGGGCGCGCCGCTGCGGGACGCCACGCCCCGGGAGTACCTGATCCTCGTCCCCATCATGGCCGCCATCCTGTTCCTCGGGGTCTTCCCCAAGCCCGTCCTTCGGGGGATCGAACCCGCCGCCCGCACGGCCGCGGCCTGCCTGGAGGCCCAGGCCCGGGCCCCGGCCGGCCCCATCGTCCGGGTCCCCGCCCCCTGCCGGCTGGACACGGGAGGGCGCTGAGGTGGCCGGGGTGCTTGGGCAGGCGGCGCGGGGGATCGAGCTGAGCTTCGGCCCGGTGACCCCCGAGCTCGTGCTGGTGGGGGCGGGGATCCTGGTGCTGCTCCTCGAGGCCCTCCGCCCCTCCCCCGACCAGCGGCCGCTGGTGCTCCTCTCCCTGGCCGGGGTGGCGGGGGCGGCGGCGGCGTCGGTGTGGCTGTGGGGGTGGGACGGCCCCCCCACGGTCCTGGGGGACATGGTGGCCGCCGACCGGTTCTCGGTCTTGCTCCGCCTGGTCCTCTTGGCCGTGGCCGCCCTGGGGGTGCTCCTCTCCGCCCACTACCTGGAGCGGGCCGGGGAGTTCCGGGGCGAGTACTACGCGCTCCTCCTGTTCGCCACGGCCGGGATGACGCTCATCACGGCCTCCGCCGACCTCGTCATGGTGTTTCTCTCCCTCGAGGTCCTCTCGCTCTCGCTCTACCTCCTCACGGGGTTCTCGTTCCGCCGGCTGGCCTCGGCCGAGGCGGCCCTCAAGTACTTCCTCCTGGGGGCCTTCTCCACCGCGTTCTTCCTCTACGGGGTGGCCTTCGCCTACGGAGCCACCGGCACCACCAACCTGGAGGGGATCGCCCGGGAGCTGGCCCGGGGCTCGAGCGCCGTGGCCCTGGGGGCGGCGGGGCTCCTCGCCGTGGGGTTCGCCTTCAAGGTCGCCGCCGTCCCCTTCCACATGTGGACCCCCGACGCCTACCAGGGGGCCCCCACGGCCGTGACGGCCTTCATGTCGGCGGGGACCAAGGTGGCCGCCTTCGGGGCCTTCCTGCGGGTGTTCGGGGTGGCCTTCCTGCCCCTGGTGGAGGACTGGCGGCCGTTCCTCTGGGCCCTGGCCGCCCTGACCATGGTGGTGGGGAGCGTCCTGGCCATCGCCCAGACCGACGTGAAGCGGATGCTCGCCTACTCCTCCGTGGCCCACGCCGGGTTCATCCTGGTGGGGCTGACCGCGGCCAACCGGGCGGGGGTGGAGGGGGCCCTCTTCTACCTCGCGGCCTACGCCGCCATGATCCTCGGGGCCTTCGGGGTGGTCATGCTGGTCTCGGTCCGGGGGGAGCGGAACCTCTCCCTGGCCTCCTACGCCGGGCTCACCCGGCGCCACCCGCTCCTGGCCGCCCTCATGGCCCTGTTCCTCCTGTCCCTGGCGGGGATCCCGCCCACCGCCGGGTTCATCGCCAAGGTGGCCGTCTTCAGCGCCGCCGTCCAGGCCGGGCAGTGGGAGCTGGTCCTGGTGGCCGTCCTGACCTCGGTGGTGGCGGCCTTCTTCTACATCAGGGTCATCGTCCTCATGTACATGCAGGAGCCCCCCGAGGCCCTGGAGGTCGAACGGGCCCCTGGGGCCGAGGCCGCGGTGGCCGTCCCCGCCCTCCTCACCCTGCTGTTCGGGGTGTTCCCGGCCCTTCTCTTCGGGCTCCTGCGGTCGGCCTCCCTCCTGGGGACCTGACGGCTACCATGCTTCGGTGAGCGGGGAGAGGCGGCGGTGACGCGGGGCAGGGCCGTGGGGCTGGAGGCACCGGACCCCGTCCTCGAGGCGGAGCTCCGGCAGCGCCTGGACCAGGTGGAGGCCTCCCTCGAGCGGGCCGTCCGCTCGGACACGGAGTTCGTGACCCGGGCCGCGTCCTACCTGGTGGCGGCGGGGGGGAAGCGGTTCCGGCCCATGCTGGTGCTCCTGGGAGGGTACTTCGGCGACCCCACCGACCCCCGCCTCATCCACGGGGCCACCGCCATCGAGATCGTCCACCTGGCCACCCTCTACCACGACGACGTCATCGACGAGGCCGAGACCCGCCGGGGGCGGCCCTCGGTGAACGCCCAGTGGGGCAACAACGTGGCCATCCTCACCGGGGACTTCCTCTTCGCCCGGGCCTCGGAGATCTCGGCGGAGCTGGGGACCGAGGTCTCCCGCCTCCTGGCCCAGACCATCGCGGTCCTCTGCGACGGCCAGATCCGGGAGGTGGAGATGGCCGGGCGCTTCGACCACTCCGAGGAGGCCTACATGGAGGTCATCCGGCGAAAGACGGCCAAGCTCATCGCTACCTCCAGCCGGCTGGGCGGGATGCTCTCCGGGGCCCCGGAGCAGGTGGTGGAGCGGCTGGACGAGGTGGGGACGGCCCTGGGGATGGCCTTCCAGCTCTCCGACGACATCATGGACGTGGTGGCCGGGCCGGAGGAGCTCCTCAAGGAGCCGGGGCAGGACATGCGGGAGGGCGTGTACACGCTGCCCGTCCTCTACGCCCTCCGGGACGGGGAGGCCGGGCGGGAGCTGGCCCGCATCCTGGCCCAGGGCCCGCCCCAGGGGGAGCGGCTGCGGCGGGCCCTGGAGATCGTCCGCCAGGACGGCTCCCTGGGGCGGGCCCGGGAGGCGGTGACGGTCTGGGTACGGCGGGCCAAGGCCGCGGCCCGGCCGCTCCCGGCGAGCCGGGCCCGGGACGCCCTGGTCCACGTGGCCGACTACCTGGCCCGCCGCTGCGGGGCCCGGGCGTAGGACCCCCTGGTGAGGCCCGCAGCCGGCCCGGGGAGGGGTGGGTTGCTAGAATCGCCGGGCAGCTTGAGAACGCGTTCACAAGCTCGGCCGGCGGCCTGGTCCGGCCGCGAGGAGCGCGGGGTGGAGACGTACTTCCAGCAATACGGGGTGCTGGTCGCTCTCCTGGTCGCGGGCCTGGGGCTCGTGGCGGTGGCCTTCACCGCGGCCCGGGCCGTGGCCCCCCACCGCCCGGTCCGGGAGAAGCTCACCACCTACGAGTGCGGGATCGACCCGGTGGGGGAGGGCTGGTCCCAGTCCCAGATCCGCTACTACATCTACGCCTTCCTCTTCGTCATCTTCGACGTGGAGAGCGTGTTCCTCTTCCCCTGGGCCCCGGTCTTCGAGCAGCTCGGGTTCCAGGCCGTGGTGGAGATGGCGGTGTTCGTCCTGATCCTGGCGCTCGGGCTCCTGTACGCCTACCGGAAGAGGGTGCTCCAGTGGGCCTGATCGAGAACCTCCCCCTGCCCCAGCCGGTCAAGTTCATCCTCAACTGGGGGCGGAAGTACTCCCTCTGGATCATGAACTTCGGGCTGGCCTGCTGCGCCATCGAGCTCATCGCCACCTCCACCTCCAAGCACGACTTCATGCGCCTGGGGGTGATCCCCATCGCCCACGGCCCCCGCCAGGCCGACCTCATGGTGGTGGCGGGGACCGTGACCGACAAGATGGCCCCTGCCCTCAAGCGGGTCTACGAGCAGATGCCCGACCCCAAGTACGTGATCTCCTTCGGGTCCTGCTCGAACTGCGGGGGGCCCTACTGGGACTCCTACTCGGTGACCAAGGGGGTGGACCAGATCATCCCGGTCGACGTGTACGTGCCGGGGTGCCCGCCCCGGCCCGAGGCCCTCCTGCACGGGATCATCAAGCTCCAGGAGAAGATCCAGCGCGAGGACATCCGGGAGAAGTGGAGTGGCAAGCTCACGCAGCCCGCTGTCGCCGAGTGAGGTCATCGAACGGCTCCGGGCCCGGTTCGGGGACGACATCAGGACGGCCCAGGAGGTGCACGGCCATCCGGTGGTGACGGTGTCCCGGGACCGGTACGTGGAGGTGGCCCGGTTCCTGCGGGACGACCCCGACCTGGCCTTCGACTTCTTCGACTTCCTGGGGGCCGTGGACTACCGTCCCAAGGGCCGGGGGTTCGAGGTGGTGACCCACCTCTTCTCCACCCGCCACGGCCACAACGTCCGGCTCAAGGTGGAGTGCGACCCCGAGGACCCGCGCTGCCCCACCCTGACCGAGGTGTGGCCCGGGGCCAACTGGCACGAGCGGGAGGCGTGGGAGCTGTTCGGGATCGTCTTCGAGGGCCACCCCCACCTGGTCAAGCTCCTCCTTCCCGAGCAGTTCGAGGGCCACCCCCTGCGGAAGGACTTCGTGCTCATGACCCGGGAGGCGAAGCCCTGGCCGGGCGCGGCCGAGGGCGAGGAGATCGAGGAGTGATGGGCGAGGCCCTGGCCCTCCTCGGGCAGAGCTTCATCGACGACCTCACCGGCATCTACTGGCTCCAGCTCGCGTTCAAGGTCCTTTTGGTCCTGGCCTTCGTGCTGGTGGCCCCCATCGGGGTCATCTACGCGGAGCTCAAGATCATGGCCCACATGCAGCACCGCCTGGGGCCCATGTACGCCGGGCGGTTCCACGGGGTGGGCCAGCCCATCGCCGACGGGATCAAGCTCATCCAGAAGGAGGACGTGATCCCCCGGGCGGCGGACGCGGCGGTGTTCACCCTGGCTCCCGCCGTGGTCCTGGTCCCCTACATTGCGGTGTTCCTGGTCATCCCCTTCGACCGCTCGATCCTGGCCGAGGACCTGGACATCGGGGTGTTCTACGCCCTGGCCATCACGGGGATCTCGGTCATCGGGTTCCTCATGGCCGGGTGGGCCAGCGCCAACAAGTTCTCCCTGATCGGGGCCCTGCGGGGGGCGGCCCAGCTCATCGCCTACGAGCTCCCCCTGATCCTGGCCGCCGTGGCCGTGGTCATGCAGGCCGAGACCCTGTCCCTGGTGGGGATCGTCGAGGCCCAGCAGGACTACTGGTACGTGTTCACCCAGCCCTTGGGGTTCCTCATCTTCCTCGTAGCCTCCCTGGCCGAGCTCAACCGGACCCCGTTCGACATGCCCATCGCCGAGTCCGAGATCATCTTCGGGGCCTACACCGAGTACACCGGGCTCAAATTCGGCATGCTCATGCTGGCCGAGTACGCGGGGATCCTGGCCCTCTCCGCCCTGGCCAGCGTGCTGTTCCTGGGCGGCTACCAGCCGCTCCCGTTCCTGGGGGCCATCCCGGGCGTGTTCTGGATGCTGGCCAAGACGGGGGCGGTGGCGTTCCTTATCATCTGGCTCCGGGTCACCTACCCGCGGCTCCGCGAGGACCAGCTCCAGCGGTTCGCCTGGGTGGTGCTGATCCCGCTGGCGCTCCTGGACATCCTGATCACCGCGGTCGTCAAGGTGGTGGTGTAACGGTGGCCGTCGAGGCCGAACAGGAAGTGGGTCGGGCCGCTCGGGGTGGGGGGCTCCCCGGGGCGGGGCTCCTCAAGGGCCTGGTGGTCACCCTCAAGCACCTCCTCCAGCCCTCCGTCACCCAGGAGTACCCGGACGAGAAGCCGAACCTCCCGCCCCGGACGCGAGGGGTCATCGCGCTCAAGGCCGAGAACTGCACGGTGTGCTGGAAGTGCTCCCGGGAGTGCCCCGACTGGTGCATCTACATCGAGGCCCACAAGGAGACCCACCAGCCAGCCTCGGGCGGGCGGGCCCGGTCCGTCAAGGTCCTTGACCGGTTCGCCATCGACTACGCCCTGTGCATGTACTGCGGGATCTGCGTGGAGGTCTGCCCGTTCGACGCGCTGTTCTGGAGCCCGGAGTTCGAGTACGCGGTCCACGACATCCGGGAGCTCACCCACGAGAAGGAGAAGCTCGAGGAGTGGAGCTACACGGTGCTCCCGCCCCCGGAGCTCGAGGAGGGGGCCGAGCCGGCCGGCGGGGAGGAGGGGTGATCCGCAGGTGACCCCCCAGGAGGTCGCCTTCGGGGTCGTCGCGCTCCTCGGCGTGGCGGCCGCGCTCCGGCTGGTCACGGCCAGGAACGTGGTGCACGCCGCCCTGTACCTCGTCGTGACCCTGGCGAGCGTGGGCGCCGCCTACCTCGTGCTGGCCGCCGAGTTCGTGGGCTGGGTCCAGATCCTGATCTACGTGGGGGCCATCGTGATCCTGTTCCTGTTCGGGCTCATGCTCACGAAGGCGCCGATCGGCCGGGAGGCCCTGGACAACCAGCAGCGGGGGCTCGCCGCCCTGGTCGCCGCCGCGGTGCTCGTCGGCCTCGCCGCGCTGGTCCTCGCGGCCTTCCCCTGGTCGGAGGCGCGGGTCGAGACGGTCCACGTCCGGACCGCGGACGTGGGGGCGGCCATCTTCTCGAGCTACGTGCTCCCGTTCGAGGCGGTCTCGTTCCTCCTGCTCGCGGCGCTCGTGGGGGCGGTCGTGCTGGCCCGGAAGGACGAGGGGGAACGGTGATCCGCCTCCCGCTCGCGCTGCTGTTCTCGGCCGCCCTGTTCTCGATCGGCGTGTACGGGGTGCTGGCCCGCCGGAACGCCGTGATGGTCCTGATGGCGATCGAGCTCATGCTGAACGCGGTGAACCTGAACCTGGTGGCGTTCTCCCAGTACCTCGCCGACCTCGCCGGGCAGGTGTTCGCGCTGTTCGTGATCGCCGTCGCCGCCGCCGAGGTCGGCATCGGGCTCGCGATCGTGATCCTCGTCTACCGGAACCGGGAGACGATCAACGTCGACGAGGTGAACCTCCTCAAGTGGTAGCGGCGGAGACCATGACCGTGGCCTCGCCGGGCGTGCTCTCGCTCGCCTGGCTGATCGTGCTGCTCCCGCTCCTCGCGTTCTTCCTGATCGTCTTCCTCGGCAAGCGGATGCCGGCCGGGGGGGCGGAGTTCGGGATCCTCGCCGTCGCCGCGGTGCTGGTCCTCTCGCTCCTCACGCTGTGGCGCTTCGTCCAGGGGGGCGGCCCGTACGAGCGGAGCTTCACCTGGGCCCCGGTGGGCTCGTTCGCGCTGGAGATCGGCTGGTACGTGGACGGCCTGGCCGCGGTGATGTTCGTGATGGTGGCCCTGGTCTCGTTCTGCGTCCAGGTCTATTCGCTCGGGTACATGGCGGGCGACGTCCGCTTCACCTGGTTCTACGCCGCGCTGTCGCTGTTCACCGGCTCGATGCTGAACCTGGTCGCGGCGAACAACCTGTTCCAGCTCCTCGTGGGCTGGGAGCTGGTCGGCGTGTGCTCCTACCTCCTGATCGGCCACTGGTGGGAGGAGCACGTGAACTCGAGCTCCGGGATCAAGGCCTTCATCACGACCAAGACCGGCGACGTCCCGTTCGTGTTCGGGATCTTCGCGCTGGTGTTCGCCACCGGGACCGCGAACATCCCCAGGATCACGGAGGCGGTCGAGCGGGGGGAGGTCGCCCACGGGCTGCTCCTCGCCGCCGCCCTGCTGCTGTTCGGCGGCGCGATCGGGAAGTCGGCGCAGTTCCCGCTCCACGTCTGGCTCCCCGACGCGATGGCCGGCCCCACCCCGGTCTCGGCCCTGATCCACGCCGCGACGATGGTCGTGGCCGGCGTGTACCTCGTGGGGCGGATGTTCGCGGTGTTCTCGGGGGCCGCCGGCGCCCTGGGGTTCGTGTCGACGATCGCCGCGATCACGATGCTGATCGCCGCGCTCCTGGCGATGGTCCAGGACGACATCAAGCGGGTCCTGGCCTACTCCACGGTCTCGCAGCTCGCGTACATGATCGCCGGGCTGTCGCTGGGCGAGGCCGGCTACACCCCGGGGCTGTTCCACATGTTCACCCACTCCTTCTTCAAGGCCCTGCTGTTCCTGGGGGCGGGCTCGGTGATCCACGCGGTCCACTCGAACAACATGAGCGAGATGGGGGGCCTCCGGAAGGTGATGCCCGTGACCTTCTGGACCTTCCTGATCGGCGCGGCCGCGCTCGCCGGGATCCCGCCCCTGGCCGGCTTCTGGTCGAAGGACGAGATCATCACCGCGGCGTTCCGGGAGGGGAACCTGGGGCTGTGGGCGGTCGCGATGGCGACCGCGGTCCTCACCGCGTTCTACATGACCCGGGCCGTGCTGCTCACGTTCTTCGGCGAGTACCGGGGCCACGGCCACCCCCACGAGTCGCCGGCCGTGATGACCTGGCCGCTCCTCGCGCTCGCGGCGGGGTCGGTGCTCGTGGGCTTCCTCGGGGCGCCCCAGCTCGGGGCGGTCTTCGC
The DNA here is from genome assembly GCA_035559315.1 of Actinomycetota bacterium. GTDB lineage: Bacteria > Actinomycetota > UBA4738 > UBA4738 > HRBIN12 > DATLZM01. The sequence goes on along the minus strand of DATMBJ010000188.1, from coordinate 10,347 downwards.
GGACTGGGTCCACGTGGGGGCGGAGGCCCACCACGAGCCGTTCTCCTACGGGTTCGCGGCGGTCTCGGTGGCCGGCGCGGCCCTGGGGATCCTGGCCGGCTACCGGCTCTACGCCCGGTGGCGGGAGCGGGAGCCGCTCCGCGCGCTGGGGCCCGCGTACACGCTCCTCGAGCGGAAGTACTTCCTGGACGACCTGTACTGGCGGGGGATCGTGCAGCCGGTGCGGGACCGGCTGTCGGCCGCGGTGGACTGGTCGAACCGGGTGATCCTCGACGGGATCGTCCACGCCTTCGCCCGGGCGGCGCGGCTCCTCGCGGCCGTCGTGCACGTGGTCGACACCCGGGCCGTCGACGGCGCGGTGAACGGGGTCGCGCAGACCACCGGCTTCACCGGCGGGCTCCTCCGCTACATCCAGTCCGGCAACGTGCAGCGCTACGCCGCGTTCCTGTTCACCGGGGTGATCGTGCTGGCGTTCCTCTTCACCAGGTTCTGAGACGAGACGGGGGGTTCGATGAGCGGCTGGGAGAGCTGGGCGATCACGGTCGCCACGTTCCTGCCGGCGGCGGGGGCGCTCGTGATCGCGTTCGTGCCGAGGGAGCGGGACCGGACGGTGCGGGTCCTCGGCGTCCTGTTCACCGGGGCGGCGCTCGTCGTCGCCCTCGGGATCGCGCTCGGCTTCGACTACGGGCGGGCGTCGGGCCTCCAGTTCGAGGTCGACGTGCCCTGGATCTCGGCGATCAACGCCCGGTACCACGTCGGGATCGACGGGATCAGCCTGCCGCTGTTCGTCCTCACCGCCCTCCTCTCGTTCCTGTGCGCCGTCTACAGCTGGCGGTTCGTCCCCAGCCCCGGCCGGACCAAGGCCTTCCTCGCGCTCCAGCTCCTCCTGGAGACCGGGATGGCCGGGACCTTCATCGCCTTCGACCTGATCCTGTTCTTCGTGTTCTGGGAGCTCGTGCTGGTCCCGATGTACTTCCTGATCGGGATCTGGGGGAGCGCGAACCGGGAGTACGCCGCGATCAAGTTCTTCCTGTACACGCTGTTCGGCAGCGTCTTCATGCTGCTGGGGTTCCTGGGGATGTACTTCCGCGGGCCCGAGCCCCACACCTTCGACATCCTCGCGCTGCAGGACTTCGCCGCGGCCGGGGGGTTCAGCCGCGGGTTCCAGATGGTGGTCTTCGCCGCGGTGTTCCTGGGCTTCGCGATCAAGGTCCCGATGTGGCCGTTCCACACCTGGCTCCCCGACGCCCACACCGAGGCGCCCACGGTCGGGTCGGTCCTGCTGGCCGGGATCCTCCTGAAGATGGGGACCTACGGGTTCGTCCGGATCGGGCTCCCGCTCCTGCCCGACGCCGCCGCGGCCTGGGCCCCGTGGATCGGCGCCCTCGCGGCGATCGCGATCGTCTACGCGGCCCTGGCCTGCCTGGCGCAACGGGACCTCAAGCGGCTGATCGCGTTCTCCTCCGTGGGGCACATGGGGTTCGTGATGCTCGGGATCGCCACCCTCACCGACACCGGGATCAACGCGGCGGTCTTCGGGATGGTGGCCCACGGGGTGATCACGGGGATGCTGTTCTTCTGGATCGGCTCGGTCTACGACCGCTACCACACCCGGATGATCGCGGACATCGGCGGCGGGCTGCTCCAGAAGGCGCCCCGCCTGGGGGCGATCTTCAGCTACATCGCGATCGCGTCGCTGGGCCTGCCGGGGCTCGCCGGGTTCTGGGGCGAGGTGATGGCGCTCCTCTCGGCGTTCAACCCGAACACCGAGCTCGGGCTGCCGCTCGGGTGGTTCCGGGCCTTCATGGTGGCGGGCGGGATCGGCACGATCCTCACCGCTGGCTACTTCCTGTGGACGATCCAGCGGGTGAACCTGGGGACGCTCCCCGAGCGGTGGCGGGAGGAGCCGATCCCGGACGTCCTCCCCGTGGAGTGGCTCTCCTGGACGCCCCTCCTGGTGCTCATCCTGGCCCTCGGGGTCTTCCCGCGCCTGGTCTTCGGGATGACCGACGAGGCGGTCCGCGCCCTCACGGGCCTCCTGGGGAGCTGAGGCGGGATGCCCCAGGCCATCGACTACCGCGCGATCCTGCCCGAGCTGGTCCTGGCGGGCACGGTCCTCTCGGTCGTGGTGGTCGACGCGTTCCTCCGGCCCCCGCGGAGGTGGCTCGCGATGCCGCTGTCGCTCGCGGGGGTGCTGGGGGCCCTGGCCGCGGCGCTCTCGCTCGTCGGCGAGGAGCGGACCACGTTCGGCGGCGCGTTCGTGGTGGATGACTTCGCGCTCCTGTTCAAGGTGTTCTTCCTCGTGGTGGCGGTGGCGGTGCTCGCGCTCTCGCTCCGCTACATGCGGGAGGGCCGCTATCACCAGGGCGAGTACTACTTCCTGCTGCTCACCTCGTTCCTGGGATGCCTGCTGATGCCCTCCTCCCGGGACCTCCTGATGCTGTTCCTCTCCCTCGAGCTGGTCTCGGCCCCCGCGTTCCTGATCGCCGCGTTCCGCAAGACCGACGTCCGCTCCACCGAGGCCGGCCTCAAGTTCTTCCTCATCGGCGTGCTCTCGACCGCCGTGATGCTCTACGGGATGAGCCTGGTCTACGGCCTGACCGGGGCCACCGGGCTCCGCGACATCGCCGCCCGGCTCGCTGAGCTCCCGGCGGGGCAGGGGAACCTGGTCCTCGCGGCCATCCTCCTCGTCGTCGCGGGGTTCGCGTTCAAGGTCTCCGCGGTCCCGTTCCAGTTCTGGGCCCCCGACACCTACGAGGGGGCGCCGGTGCCCGTCGCCGCGTTCCTCGCGGTGGCGTCGCAGGCCGCGGGGTTCGCGGGGCTCCTGCTGCTCATGTTCCAGGCCTTCGCCGGTCAGGCCGACGCCTGGGCCCCGGCGTTCGCGGCGCTCTCCGTGGCCACGATGACCGTGGGGAACCTGATCGCGCTGCAACAGCGGCAGGCGATCCGCCTGCTCGCGTACTCCGGGATCGCCCAGTCCGGCTACATCCTGCTGCCGTTCGCGCTGGCGGGGGCGGGCCCGGCCACGGACCGGGCGGCGTTCGCGGCCACCGTCACCTACATCCTGATCTACGCCGTGATGAACCTGGGGGCCTACGCGGTGTGCGTGGCGGTGGCCCGGGAGCGGCCGGGCCTCCTGTTCCGGGACTTCGCGGGGGTCGTCCGGCGGGCGCCGCTCCTCGCGGTGGGGATGACGCTGTTCATGGTCTCGCTGGCCGGGGTCCCGCCGACGGGGGGGTTCTGGGCCAAGTTCTTCGTGTTCACCGCGGCGATCGAGCGCGGCGGGATCGGCGTCTGGCTCGCCGCGGTGATGGTCGTGAACTCGGTGATCAGCCTCTACTACTACCTCGCGATCCCCCGGGAGATGGTGTTCGCCGAGGGCGAGGAGCGCCCCCTCGCCGCCCCGGCGCTGGTCCGTGGGGTCGTGGCCCTGGCCGCCGTCGCGATCGTGGCGCTCTTCGTCTTCCCCGACCTCCTGGCCCGGGCGCCGCAGGGCGCGACGCTCGTCGGGCCCTGACCCGGGGCTCCGGGGCGACCACCCCGGGCTCCGCGCCGGCCCGGGCCGCTCCCGGGTGACCGGAACCCCCCGCCCGCCCGCGGCGAATGCCCTGTGAGAGACTGTCCGTCGGAGGATGCGCCCCAGGAGGGTCGAGCGGTGATCGGGATCAACCGGGTCAAGAGCTGGCTGCTGATCGCGGCCCTGGGCGGGTTGTTCGTGCTCGTCGGGGCGGCGGTGGGCGGGCGCGGGGGAGCCACCACGGCCCTGGTGCTGGCCCTCGCGTTCAACTTCGCGATGTACTGGTTCTCGGACAGGATCGCGATCGCGAGCACCCGGTCGCGCCCGGTCTCGGAGGCGGAGGCCCCCGAGCTCTACCGGATCGTGCGGGAGCTCGCGGCCGAGGCCCGGATGCCGATGCCCCGGATCTACGTCTCGGAGATGCTCCAGCCGAACGCCTTCGCCACCGGCCGGGGCCCGGGCCACGCGGCGGTCTCGGTGACCCGGGGGATCCTCCAGATCCTGGACGAGCGGGAGCTCCGCGCCGTGCTGGCGCACGAGCTTTCCCACGTGGCGAACCGGGACATCCTGGTGGGCTCGATCGCCGCGGCGATCGGCACCGCGATCACGTTCCTGGCGCGGATGGCGTTCTGGTTCGGCGGCGCCCGGGACGAGCGGGACAACGCGTTCGGGCCGTTCGCGTTCCTCATCGCGTGGGTGCTCGCGCCCGTGGCGGCCGCGCTGATCCAGATGGCGGTGTCCCGCTCCCGGGAGTACCAGGCCGACGAGTCGGGGGCGCTCCTCTCCCGCGACCCGGAGGCGCTCGCGAGCGCGCTCCGCAAGCTGGAGCAGGCCGCGCGCCAGGTGCCGGTGCCGGCCACGGTGAGCCCGGCCCAGGCCCACCTGTTCATCGTGAACCCCTTCCGGGGCCGTCAGGCCGCGATGACGCTCGCGAACCTCTTCTCCACGCACCCGCCGACGGAGGCGCGGATCGCCCGGCTCGCGGAGATTGCCCGCCGGATCGGGGCGTAGGGGCGGAGCGCCGCCGGCCCCGGCCCGCGAGGCGCCAGGCCTCGGTCAGCCCAGGGCCAGGTCGTCGAGGAGGTCCCGCACCAGCTCCAGCGGGGTCCGGGGGTTCACGAAGCAGAGGCGGAGCACCCGCTCGCCCTCCCAGGTCGTGGGGAGCACGAAGGCGCGGGCCTCGGCGAGCATCCGGTCGCACCAGGCCTGGAGGGCCGCGGCGTCCCAGCCCCGCCGGCGGACGAGCAGCACCGAGAGCTCGGGCTCCCGCACCAGCTCGAGCGCCGGGCGGCGCCGCACCTCCTGGGCCGCCGCGCGGGCCAGCCGGAGGACGGCCTCGACCGCCTCCCGGTACGCCTCGGTGCCGTGGACCGCGAGCGAGAACCAGAGCGGCAGCCCGCGGGCCCGCCGGGACATGTGGAGCGCGAGGTGCATGGGGTTCCAGCCCGGCGCGGCGTTGGCGTCCTCCAGGTAGGCGGCCTCCTGCGTGAAGGCGCGCCGCGCCACCGAGGGGTCCCGGTAGAGGAGCGCGCAGCAGTCGTAGGGGGCGAACAGCCACTTGTGGGGGTCCACCACCAGGGAGTCGGCGCGCTCGATCCCGGCGAACCGGTCGCGGGCCGACGGGGCGCAGAGCGCGGCGCCGCCGTAGGCGGCGTCCACGTGGAGCCACAGGTCCCGCTCCTCGCAGGCCTCGGCGATGCCCGCCAGGTCGTCGATCGCGCCCGCGTTCGTGGTGCCGGCGGTCGCGGCGACGGCGAAGGCGGCCTCGCCGACCCGGTCCAGGGCCTCCCGCACCCGGGCGGCGGTGAGGCGGCCGTCCTCCGCCGGCACCGCCACCACGTCGACGTCCATCACGCGGGCCGCCGCGCGGATCGAGGCGTGGGCCTCGGTGGAGGTCACGAGGACCCACCGCGCCGGCGCCTCGCCCCGCCGCTCCCGGGCGGCGTGCCGGGCGGCCGCCAGGCCGGAGAGGTTGCCGGCGGTCCCGCCGGACACGAAGCACCCGCCGGCCGCGGGCCCCAGCCCGGCGAGGTCGGCCAGCCACCGGAGCGCCTCGTTCTCCGCCCAGATCGCGCCGGCCCCGTCGATCCAGCCCGCCCCCACCATGGAGGACACGCCCAGGAGCAGGTCCGCGAGCGCGGCGGCCTTGGTCGGCGCGGACGGGACGAAGGCCAGGAACCCCGGGTGGTCGGCGGGGATCGTGGCGGGGACCACCACCTCCCGGAACACCCGGAGCGCGCCCTCGGGGCCGAGCCCTCCGGGCGTGACCGTCGGGCCCGCCCGCGCCGAGAGCTCGGCCGCCGGGGCCGGCCGCCCGAGCGGCGGGGGGTCGGCGCGGAGCCGTTCGAGCGCGGCTTCGAACACCGCCGCCGCCAGGCGGGCCGTCTCCTCCGTGAACCGGTGCATCGTCCCGGGCGGCCGACCGGGGGCGCCGGCCTACCGCGCGAGCTCGGCGCAGAACGCGGCGAAGGCGTCCACGTACCGGGCGATGTCCTCCTCCGAGTGCTGGACCGAGATGGTCCACTGCTCCTCGTCGCCCGGGGTCATGAACACCCCCCGGTTCACCATCCAGTTGAAGGAGGCGTAGAAGAGCTCGGGGATCGTCTCCAGGAAGTCCCGGTAGTTCGTGAGCGGCTCCTTCCGGTAGGAGACGCACCCCTTCGACCCGAGGTCCACGGTGTGCGCGGGGATCCCGTGCTCGTCGATGGCCCGCTGGCAGCCCTCGGCGAGGAGGGTCCCGAGCTTCGCGAGGTGCTCGTACGCGTCGCGCGTGAGCACCTTCGTGAGGGCGGCGAGCCCGGCCGCCACCGAGAGCGGGTTCCCGTTGAACGTCCCCTGCTGAGCGGCGCCCTTCGTCACCACCTCCATGATCCGGGCCTCGCCCCCGAAGGCGCCGATCGTCGCGCCCCCGCCGATGGCCTTGGCGAAGCACGCGAGGTGGGGCCGGACCCCGAACCGCTCGGTGGCCCCGCCGTAGGCGATCGTGCCGCCGCACTTCACCTCGTCGAAGATCAGCACGACCCCGTGGCGGTCGCAGAGGTCGCGGAGGCCCTGGAGGTACCCGGGCCTGGGGAGCACGATCCCGATGTTCATCATCACGGGTTCCAGGATCAGGCAGGCGATCTCCTCCCCGTGCTCGCGGAACAGGTCCTCGACCGCCCCCAGGTCGTTGAACGGCACGATGATCGTGTCCCGCCACATCGACCGGGGGACGCCCTTCGAGGTGGGGCGCGTGGTGTAGGCCGTCCCCCGGGAGTCCGCGGCCTCCCCGCCCACGTCGTAGCGGATGCCCAGGGTGTCCGCCTCCGGGACGACCGAGAACAGCACCGCGTCGTGGTGCCCGTGGTAGGACCCCTCCATCTTCACGATCCGGTCCCGGCCGGTCGCCGCCCGCGCCACCCGGATGGCGTCCATCGTGGCCTCGGTCCCGGAGTTCACGAACCGGACCTGCTCGAGCTGGAACCGCTCGCAGATCGCCTCGGCGAGCGCCACGGTCCGCTCGGTGGTGACGGCGAAGTGGATCCCCTTGTCCGCCACCTCCCGGATCGCCTCCACGATCGCCGGGTGGGCGTGGCCCACCACGTTCACGCCGAAGCCGCCGTGGAAGTCCACGTACTCGTTGCCGTCGACGTCCCAGACCCGCGAGCCCCGCCCCCGCGACAGGTAGACGGGGTACGGGTCGTTCGCCTGGAAGTTGGACGCCACGCCGTTCGGCAGGCTCCGGACGGCCCGCTCGTGGAGCCGGGCCGAGCCCGGGGTCCGCTCAAGGAGCCGCTGGTTCTCCCGCTCGGCGATCTCCGCCGCCCTCGCCTTCAGCCGGTCGATGTCCACGCTCTCACCTCCCGAGGTGCCGGAAGTCTACCCACGCCGCGGCGCGCCGGGCCTCCGCCGAACCGTCGAAGGATCGGTCCCCGGGTGGGCGGTTCCGTCGGGGGCTCAGGGGCGGAAGTTCACGAACTGGAGGGGGATCCCGAAGTCCCGCTCGCGGATGGCGCGGATCACCGCCTGCAGGTCGTCCTTCTTCCTCCCGGTCACCCGGAGCTGGTCGCCCTGGACCTGGGGCTGGACCCTCACCGCGAGCCCCTTCACGAACCGCACGATCTCCTTGGCCTTCTCCTCGCTGATCCCCCGGTTCACGTGCACGCTCTGCTTCACGGTCCCCCGGGCCGCCGGGAGCACCGGCCCCTCGGAGAGGGCCTTGAGCGGGACCTCCCGGCGGACCAGCTTCTCCTTCAGGACCTCGAGGGCGGCCTTGAGGCGGTCCTCGGTGGAGGAACGGAGCTCGATCAGATCCTCGTCCTGGGAGATGCTCGTGCCGGTCCCCTTGAAGTCGAACCGGGTGAGGATCTCGCGGCGGGCCTGGTCGACGGCGTTCGTCACCTCGGCCATGTCGACCCGGGAGACGATGTCGAAGGAGAACTGATCCCTGGCCACGTCGCCATGCTACCCCCGGGCCGGGAGGCCCGGTCGGGCCCGCTCCTCCCGGGCTCCGCTACACTCAGAGGTGCTGCGGGAGGGTGCCCGAGCGGCCAAAGGGAGCGGTCTGTAAAATCGCCGGCGTACGCCTACGCAGGTTCGAATCCTGCCCCTCCCACCAACCCGGCCCGCCCGGCCTCAGGACCGAACGCCCACCTCGTCCAGGTGGCGGAGGAGGTCAGCGGGGTCCTCGTACACCCGGTAGGCCCCGGCCCGCTCCAGCTCGTCCGCGCCGTATCCGCCCGAGAGGAGCCCGACCCCGAGGGCCCTGGCCCGCCGGGCGGCGAGGAGGTCCCAGACGCTGTCGCCGACCACCACCGAGTCGGCGATGTCGACCCCCAGCCGCTCCGCGGCGGCGAGGAACAGGTCGGGGTCGGGCTTGGCCCGGGATACCTGGTCCCGGGTCACCACCGGCACCCCCTCCGGCACCCCCAGGCTCGCGATCGCCGGCCTGGCGCTCTCCAGTCGTCCGCTGGTCGCGATGGCCCAGGGGACCCCCGCCCCGGTGAGGTGGGCGAGGAGGTCGCGGGCCCCGGGGAGCGGGCGGACCTGGGGACGGAGGCGGGCGTAGGCCTCGGCGTGCCCGCGCTGGAGCCGTTCCAGGACCGCCGGGTCGAGGGGCCGGCCGGTCTCGCGGAGCAGGCCCTGGACGAACAGGCCCCCGCTCATCCCGATCCTCCGGTGGATCCGCCACACCGACAGCTCGATCCCCTCCCGCTCCAGGGCCTCGCGCCACGCCAGGACGTGCTGGTAGACGCTGTCCACGAGGGTCCCGTCGAGGTCGAACAGGAAGGAAGGGGGACGGAGGGCCGAGGGCACGCCTACCACCGCCCGTGGAGCTCGCTCGCGGGGTCGAAGAACCCCCCGGCCGGACGGGCGTGGGCGTGCCAGTGGTCGGGGATCCTCCGTCGCTCGGGGTCGATCCAGTAGCCGCCGTCGCCGTACCGGGCGACGGCGACCCGTTCGAGGTGGCCGAGGAGCTTGGCTTCGAGCTCCGGCTCCGGGAGCCCGTGGGTCCGCCACACGACCATCGGGGTGGCGCACACGAGGCAGTCCGCCACCCAGCACTCCTCGTCCTCGAAGTGCCAGGCCGTCACCCGCTCGGCCCGACAGAGCAGGCAGCCGGGCTCAGGGGAACCGGACCTCGACGACATCCCCGACCTCCACCCCGTGCTCCTCGAACCACCCTCGGTGCATCTCCACCGCTCCCACGTAGGCCGCCCCGGGCCGGTACAGCGGGCAGGGGTCGCGCCGGCAGGGCTCCATGTCGAGGATAGCGACCACCCGGCCGTCCCGGTCCCAGAACGCGATCGAGAGCGGGAGCGGCGTGTTCTTCATCCAGAACGGCCCGCGGGTGGGGGCATCGAACAGGAACACCATCCCGCCGTCCGGCGGGAGCCGCTCGACCCCCATGAGCCCCCGGGCCCGCTCCTCCGGTGTCCGGGCCACCCGGAGGGGGCCCGTGCGGACCTCGCCCCGGTCGGTCCGGAACGCGATCCGCGCCCCGCCGGCGGGGTCGGGGGACGCGATCCCAGGCGGTCCGCCGGGGCCGGGGCCCGTGGGCGCGGTCCCCCCGCAGGCCGCCAGGAGGACCGCCGTGAGCAGGGCGGACGCCGCCCGGCCGGCGAGGGAGCGGGTCTTCGGGGTTGCTATCATCGCGTGGGCGCTGGAGTAGCTCAGTCGGCAGAGCACCTCCATGGTAAGGAGGGGGTCGTGGGTTCGATTCCCACCTCCAGCTCGGAGCCGTCCGCGGGGACGGCAGGTAGACTCGGAAGCGCAGGTCGGCGGGGTAGCTCAGTGGCAGAGCAAGCGGCTCATAATCGCTGTGTCGCGGGTTCGAGTCCCGCCCCCGCTACGAGGAGATCCCAGGAGGCGTAGATGGCGAAGCAGCGGTTCGAGCGGACCAAGCCGCACGTGAACATCGGCACGATCGGCCACATCGACCACGGCAAGACCACGCTCACGGCGGCGATCACCAAGGTGCTCTCCGAGAAGGGCCTGGCCGACTACACCCCCTTCGAGCAGATCGACAAGGCCCCGGAGGAGAAGGAGCGGGGGATCACCATCAACATCGCCCACGTCGAGTACCAGACCGAGCGCCGCCACTACGCCCACGTGGACTGCCCGGGCCACGCCGACTACATCAAGAACATGATCACCGGGGCGGCCCAGATGGACGGGGCGATCCTCGTGGTCTCCGCCGCCGACGGCCCCATGCCCCAGACCCGGGAGCACGTGCTCCTGGCCCGGCAGGTGAACGTCCCCTACATCGTGGTGGCCCTCAACAAGGTGGACATGGTGGACGACCCCGAGCTCCTCGACCTGGTCGAGCTCGAGGTCCGGGAGCTGCTCTC
>DATMBJ010000187.1:0-23538 GCA_035559315.1 Actinomycetota bacterium | reverse complement strand
GGTTCGCGCAGGAGCTGGGCGCGCTCGCCCCGCGCCCGCCGCCCGAGCTTGCCCCGTTTCGGTTGACACCGATGGGCTAGGCAGCTCTTGCTGTCACTATTGTATCAATCTCCTCTTCTTGTAGTCTGTTTTGGAAACGCCGCTCATACTCGTCGGGGCTGATGCCGCCGAGCGAGGAGTGGCGGCGGCGGGCGTTGTAGAACGTCTCGATGTAGCGGAAGATCGACAGCCGCGCCTGGTCGCGGCTGCGGTAGCGGTACCGGTTGATCCACTCGACCTTGAGGGTCGAGATGCAGCTCTCGCAGGCGGCGTTGTCGTAGGCATCGCCGCGGGAGCCCATCGAGGCGACCAGCCCGGACTCGCGCAGCGTCTTCCCGAAGGCGAGCGAGGTGTACTGCGAGCCCCGGTCGGAGTGGTGGACGAGCCCGGCCGGCGGTTGCCTCCGGGTCACGGCCATCGCGAGCGCGTCGACGACCAGGTCGGCCTTCAGGTCGTCGCGCATCGACCAGCCGACGATCTTGCGACTGAACATGTCCATCACCACGCCTAGGAACAGATAGCCCTCGAGGGTGGGCACGTAGCTGATGTCCGCCAGCCAGAGCGCGTTCGGCCGTGAGGCCTCGAACCTGCGCTCGACCAGATCGGGCGCCGGCGGGGCCTTCGGATCGGGGACGGTCGTCCGCCGCTTCTTGCCGCGGCGGGAGACCCCTTCGATGCCGAGCTCGCGCATCAGCCGTGCCACCCGCTTGCGGCCGACGTGGAGGTCGTGCTCCTCCGCGAGCTCGAGCTGGACCCTTGGCGCCCCGTAGGTCTGGAGCGAGCCGTCGTAGATCGTCACGATCAGCCGGGCGAGCTCCGCATCGCCCAGTGACCGCAGCGACGGCCTGCGCCGCCGCCACGCGTAGAAGCCCTGGCGCGTGACCCCCAGGACCTTGCAGAGCCGGGAGATCCGGTGCTCTGCCTTCTCCGCCTCGATCAGCCGGTACTTCATGACCGGCGATCGGTCTCCCGCGCGAAGAAAGCCGCGGCCTTCTTCAGAATCTCCCGCTCCTCCCGGAGCCGGGCATTCTCACGCCGGAGCCTGCGCAGCTCCTCCCGCTCCTCGCTCGTCAGCCCCTCGCGCTCGCCGGCGTCGATCTCGGTCTGCTTCACCCACGCCCGCAGCGACTGCGTCGCCACCCCCAGCTCACGGGCGACCTGCGGGATCGACCGGCCGCTCACACGCACCAGGCGCACGGCCTCGGCGCGGAACTCCGGCGGATAGGGCGGTCTCGTCCTTGGCACCTCGACTCCTTTCTGCGGGCTTGCACCCGCAAGCGTCAAGGTGTCAACGAAACCGGGTCAAGCCCAGAGCAGTGCGTGCAGCCGTTTGCGCCCAGCGGTTGCGGTCGCGCGCGAGTGCGTGCCGCAGGCGGGTGCGGTCGCGCAGGTACTGGATCTCGTCGGGCGGCAGCCAGGCCTCGGCCAGCATCTCCTTCGCCAGCAGCCGCGCGAGCCAGACGGCGTCGAGCCGGTCGGTCTTGGGTCGCCGCTTCGAGCCGCCGAGGGCGCGCGCCTCGCCGAGATCGCAGAGACGGACGTCGACGCCGCGCGTCTGCAGCTCGCGTGCGACCCAGCGCCAGCCGGTGGTCGCCTCGACTGCGACCGCCTCCAGCTTGTCTTGCGAGCGCGTCGCCCAGCCGCCGGGTGCTTCGCGCGTGGCTGGTAGCCGCTCCTGGACGAGCTCGCCGCTGTCGGCGTCGAGCACCGCCGCCTGGAAGATCCGCTTGTGGATGTCGATCGCTGCGTACACCATCTCGGTCGGGCCTCCTTCGTCGATTCGGACTTGACGAGGCCGCGAAGGTACCGCGGCCGCGGGAGGCCCCATCCATGAGATCCAGCGGAGGTGGGGGGAGCCGGCCTTGGCGAGATGGCCGCGGCGGCGAGTGTCGCCCGACTCGTCGACGACCGGATCGAGGCCGGCCAAGCGGGTGATCTGCCCGGCGCGGCGGAAGCGGCAGGCCTGCCCGATCTCGGCCAGCAGGTGGCAGGCGAGGACCGGCCCGATCCCGTAAATCGACTGCAGCGCCTGGCAGCGCTAGTCGGCGCGGGCGAAGCGGCGCAGCTCGACGTCGACCGCGTCGAGCTGCGTCTCGAGCGCCGAGATGATCGCGAGCAGCGACTCGACCTGCAGCCGCGCATGCTCGGATAAGCTCAGCGAGGCGACCCAGCGCAGCCCGGCCGGCGTCAACAGCCGCGACTTCGCGCACGGCCAGCCCTCATGGAGCAGAAACGCGTGCAGCCGCTGACCCCAGCGGCGGCGATCCTCAGCGAGCGCCTTGCGAAGACGCGTCCGGTCGCGCAGCCGCTGGATCTCCTCCGGCGGGATCCACGACTCCGGAAGCATCTCCTTCGCCAGCAACCGCACCAGCCAGCGCGCATCGAGGCGATCGGTCTTGGCGCTGCGCCGGCGGCCGAGCAGCGCGCGCCTGCACCCGGCTCGGCAAGCCGAACGTCGAAGCCGCGCACGGACAGCTCACGCCAGACCCAGCGCCACCCGGTCGTCGCCTCGATCGCCACCGCCACGACCCGGCCGCGCCACTGGTCTGCCCAGCGCGCGAGCGACTCCCGGTCAGCCGAGAAGCGCTCCTCCACGATCGCCCCCGACTCCGGATCGAGCACCGCCGCCTGGAAGGCGTGCTTGTGGATGTCGATCGCCGCGTACTGCATCACCAGCCTCCTCTCGTCGATGGAGGCTCAGATCCTCCGCGACGGTCAGGACGGAGCCCCTACGACATCCACCTTGACGGACGCGGCCTCCCGTGCAGGCGTTCGACGAAGCCGTTCAGGTTCGGCGAGCGGGGCGGCAGGCGGCGGTGGCGGATGCCGCGCTCGCGCAGCGCCTGGGAGAAGCGGCGCCCGAACTCGGGCCCGCGGTCGCTGGTGATCTTTTTGAGCTCGATGCCGGCCCCGTCGCAGGCGGCGAACTGCCAGACCGGGCCCACCCCCTTCAGCTTGCCGACGTACATCGTGTCCAGGAACACCTCCTCGCCGGGGTGTCGGAGCCGAGCTGGAGCGGCTCGCGCCGCTCCTAGCCCCGAGCTCCCTGAGCGTCCGCTCGGCGATCGGGCCGCCCTCCTCCAGCCCCCTGAGCTCGGCCGCGGCCAGCCGCGCAGAGCGCCGCCCGAGCCCGTAGCGGCGCAGCACGCCCGAGACGGTGCCGTGCGCGACCCGGATCCCGCCGAAGCGCTCCAGGCGCAGGCTGTCGGCGATCCGCCTGGGCCCGTGGGTGGGGTGGGCGATCGCGTCGGCGACGATCGCGTCCTCGACCGCCGGTGCCACCCGGCGCGGGTTGCGACGCTCGCGCTTCGGCCGCGGCCGAAGCCCGACCTCCCCGTAGCGCTCGTAGCGGCCCTTCAGCTCGTAGAGCCAGGAGCGGCTGACGCCGAAGCTGCGCGCCGCCTCGCTCATCCCCTGCTCGGCGGCGTCGTCGAGCATCAGCTTGCGCTGGCCTGCCAGACTCGTGATCGGGGACACGGTGCTCCTCCTTCCCTCGGGGACGACGAAGGCAGGCTGCACCGGTCCCCGGACATCACCGTGTCCGGCTCCACCTTGGGCAGGACGGGCTAGGCTGCTCGAGCGGCTCTGGGGCGGGGGGCAACGAAGACACGTTCGCCCGGTGTCGCGGTCGGGCCCGTGCACGCTGTTGCGCCGAGCCTTCCTCCTCTTCATTGCCCACGATGCGAGCTTGGCGGACCCCAGGTGCTCGGCGCCGCGGATGTCGCGGCCTGGAGTTACGCTCCTCGCCGCAATGAGTTTGAGCGCGGGCGGGACGACCCGGTGACGCTGCGGTTGTGGGGCACGATTCGCCGACGCTGTGAGCTCCGGGCGATCTCCGGCTGCGGCGCTTGCTCACGAGCGCTCTGGCGTCAGACGAGGTGATGAAGGTGGGTGATGGATGAAGCGGATCTGGTAGACGTGCACGCTCCCCCGGAGGTCCCTTCGGTGAGGCTCAAAGAGGAGAGTTACGCGGCGCGCCTGGCGAAGGCGGCCGAGGGCCGGGCCAGCCCCGTCGACGGCGAGCCGGAGATCTCCTTCGGCCGGACCTGCCCGACTGAGGGCCTGGGCACCCTGCTCGCCGAAGTGTTGGGGTGTCGCTCAGGACCCGCCCCCGCCGCCGCCCGCGTGCCCTGGCTGGAGGGCTGGGTTCGGCGGGGGCAAGACCCACAACCTCATCGCCCTGTACCCGGCCGCCTCCGGCCCGGCCAGACCCGAGCAGCTCGAGCGCTTCGTGAACCCCGGCCTCGCGCGCGGCGACCAGGTAAGCCTCGCTGTCCGGCCTGGGGAAGCGGTCGCAACTCATTTTGGACAACGGTCTTGGCTGCGCGCCGTTTAGGGTGAGACCCGCGGGTCCGCTCCCGGACGCTTACGGGCTTCCTGGATCGGTCCGGGGCGGCCAACTGCGGCCTGGTACGGTCGTCAGCCTGCGGGAACGTCTCTGGCGGGTCGACCACGTCGGGGAAACCGAGTTCGCCGCCACCCCCCTCGACGGGCGGGACACGTACCCCCGCAGGTTCCTGAGGAGCCTCGAGGAGCCGGACGTCCGGCCGGGAGCGCTCCCGCCCCCCGACCCCGCCTCGCCGGGGGATCCGGCCGAGCAGGACCTACTGCTGCGAGCGTATCGGCTCTCGCTCATCCACGGCTCGGCGCCGTTCCTTGGGCTCCAGCGCTCGCGGGCGATCCCTGAGCCGTACCAGCTGGTCCCTCTGCTCATGGCGCTCGGCCGGGACCGCGTCCGGCTGCTGATCGGCGACGACGTCGGGATCGGCAAGACGATCGAGGCCGGGCTGATCCTGGCCGAGCTCATCGCGAGGGGCCTCGTCACACGGGCGCTCATCGTGGTGCCCGCGAGCCTCCGTGAGCAGTGGCAGGAGGCGCTACAGCACTTCTTCCACATCGACGCCGTGATCGTGGCTGGGCACCTCCGCCCCGCGCTCGAGCGGAGGCTCCTGCCCGGCCAGTCGCCATGGGAGGCGTTCCCCTTCGTCGTGGTCTCCATCGACTACGCGAAGAAGCACCCTGGGGAGATCCTGGCGGCGTGCTGGGACGCGGCGATCGTCGACGAGTGCCACATGGCCGCCCGGCCGCACCAGGCCGCCGGCCGCGGCGAGGAGATGCAGCGCTACGAGTTCCTGGCCCGCCTGGCGCGGCGGGTCGATCACCTCATCCTCCTCTCGGCCACCCCGCACAATGGCTACACGGACTCCTTCGCGAGCCTCGTCGAGGCCCTGAACCCCGCGGCCGTCTCGGACGGGCGGGTGGTCCGGGACGTGGCCCGCCACCACATCGTCCAGCGGCGACGGAAGGACATCGAGGAGTGGTACGGTGATCGCCGCCTCTTCCCGAAGCGGGACCCCTGGGAACCCGTGATCCCGATCTCGGCGGCGGAACGGGATCTCTTCGTCCGGCTCCGGGCATACACCGACTGGATCGAGGCTCGCGGGCCGCAGGCTATCCACTTTTGGGTCGCCGCCCACCTCCAGAAGCGGGCGCTCTCGAGCCCTGCAGCGCTTCTGGCCTCCCTCGCAAACCGCCGGAGGACCATCCTGGAAGCCATCGCCAAGAGGCTCCAGCCGGCCCCCGACCCCACCCCGGCCGAGGCGGGGGCCGCGGTGACGGACGTCCCCGACGGGGACGAGCGGACCGACGAGGAGCGCTCCAGGAGGCTCGACGCGGCGGCCGTTCGACCGGAGGAGCTGGACGAGCTCGAGGAGCTCGAGCGGCTGGCCCGGGCCCTCGGGCCGGGCAGGGACTCCAAGCTGCGCTACCTGTGCCGGGAGGTCCTCCCCCGGCGTCTCGCGGCGCACCCTCAGAACCGGCGCGTCCTCGTGTTCACCAAGTACAAGGACACGCTCGACTACCTGGGCGCTCAGCTGGCGCGGGAGCGGACGAAGGCGGGGGCCCTCCAGGAAATAGAGGTGTTCGAGATCCATGGGGACCTCCCGCAGGCCGAACGGCGGCGCGTCTTCCGCGCCTTCGAGCGCACCGACCGCGCGGTGTGCCTCGCGACCGACGCCATCTCCGAGGGCCTCGACCTCCAGCGGGCCTGCGCCGAGATCGTCCACTACGAGCTGCCCTGGAACCCCAACCGGCTCGAGCAGCGGAACGGGAGGATCGACCGCTACGGCCAGCCCGAGCTCACCGTGGGGATCACCACGCTGGTGCTGGACGACCCGCTGGACGTGGCGATGCTCGAGGTGATCGAGCGGAAGGCCCGGGCCATCCGCGAGGAGTTCGGGTTCTGCCCCGTCTACCTGTCCTCGGGCAGGGACCTCCGCGACCTCATGCGACGCTACGGCTCGCGCCAGCTCGCGCTCTTCGGGGACCCGGCGCCGGACGACGAGGAGCTCCCGGACCCCTTCGACCGGGCCCGGATCGAGCGCATCCGGGAGGAGTCCTTCTACGGCCAGCAGGAGCTGAGGCTCCCCGAAGTCGAGGAGGCCCTCCGGCGCACCCACGAGACGGTGGGGAGCCCCGAGGAGGTGGAGGGCTTCGTCCGGTCGGCCCTCGACCGCTTCGGCGGCGCCCTCGAGCCGACGGGCGACGGCTCGTTCCTGGCCCGGCTGCGGGACCGCCGCCTCGCCGACCTCGACCCCGAGGGCGGAGGGCTCGCCGTCACGTTCAGCCCCGAGCTCGGGCGCGACGACCCCGAGCTCGAGGTCCTCGACCTCGCCCACCCGCTGGTCCGACGGTTGATCGACCTCGTGCGGGAGGACGCGGCCGGGACGCAGCGGGGGCGGTTCGCCGCGCGGGCCACGCCCGCCGCCTCCGAGGTCACGGCCGTCGTGCACGTCCTCGCCCGCTACGTCGCGGCCTCGGACCCGCCGATCGTGCTGGAGGAGCTCGTCCCGGTCGCCTTCCCCGTCTACCGCGATGGGCCCTCGCCCCACGACCCGCTCGGGCTCCTCCGCGCCCCGGCCGCCGCCCTCCACCACCCCCCCGGGGAGGTCTCCGAGGCCGGGCGGGAGGCCCTCGCCCACCCCGCCCTCCCGGCCCTCGTCCGTGTGGCCGTCGAGGCGCGGAGGGGGGAGCTGGAGGAGCGGCAGCGCTCCGTGGCGGCGGCCGGCGGCGAGCGGACCGCGGGCGCCGACGTCCTCGAGGTCGCCTCCACGGACCTCCTCGCCCTGACCCTGGTCTACCCGGCCCATGGCGGCTGAGCCCTCGCCCTTCGTCCACGCCTCGGCGAACCTCCTCTCGCCGGAGGTCCTGGCCGACGCCTGTGCGGGGCGCCCGAGGCGGGCGGCCTTCGCCCCCGAGACCTTCGACGCGCCGGGCCACGACGCCCCCACCGCCGCCCGGCTCGCCGAGGACATCGAGGCCGCCTTCGAGCTCGCCCGGGAGCGCTACGACGCGGTGCGGGACCGCCTCGCGACCTTTCCCACGCCGGAGCTCCGGGAGCGCTGGCTGATCCCGCTCCTCCAGCTCCTCGACTTCGACCCCGCCTTCCAGCGCCAGCACCTGCAGGCGAGCCCCGAGGACCGGGCGACGTTCGGCATCTCCCACCTCGGGTGGGGGAGCCCCGAGGCGCCGCCGATGATTCTGGGGGCGGAGGCCCTCGATGGGCGCCCGGGTCCCCGACGGCGGAGCCCCCACGAGGAGCTCCAGGCCTTCCTGAACCGGGCGCACGATCACCGCTGGGGCCTCGTCGCCGACGCCTCCGAGCTCCGCCTCGTCCGGGACTTCCACCACTCGAGGCTCAAGGCCTTCGTCGGCTTCGACCTCCGGGGGATCTTCGAGGCGGGGGACTTCGCCGGCTTCCGCGCCCTGTACCGGCTGTGCCACGCGAGCCGCTTCGTCCCCCGCGGGGAGGAGAAGCGCCCGGTCCTCGAGGAGCTGTTCGAGGAGAGCCAGCGCCAGGGGGTCCAGGTCGGGCGGTACCTCCGGCCGGGGGTGGTGCGGGCCATCGAGACCATCGCCAACGGCGTCCTCACCCCCGAGCTCCGCGAGCGCCTGCGGGAGGGCGGCGATTCCGCCCGGGCCTTCTTCGCCGAGCTGCTCCGCCTGGTCTACCGGGTGCTGTTCTGCCTCTACGCCGAGCAGCGGGGGCTGCTCCCCGCGGGCGGCCTGTACGCGGAGGCCTACTCGCTCACCCGCCTCCGGGAGGTGGCGGAGCGGCACCTCGCGGACCCGAACCACCACGACCTGTACGAGGGGCTCAAGGCGACCTTCCGGCTCCTCCACCGGGGGGCCCCCGAGATCGGCGTCTACCCCTACGACGGGTCCCTGTTCGACCCCGCCGCCACGCCCACGCTGGACGCGGCGCGGCTCTCCAACCAAGCCCTGATGGAGGCCGTCCGGGCCCTCACCTCGGTCGAGATGGAGGGCGTCCGCCAGCGGGTCGACTTCCGCTACCTCGGGGTCGACGAGCTGGGCTCGGTCTACGAGTCGCTCCTGCCGTACGTTCTGCGGGTGGCCGATCGGCCGACGGTCGTCGAGGGCCGCCCCGTCGAGGCGGGGGCGGCCTACCTCGAGCCGGTCTCGACCGAGCGGGCCGACCTCGGCGCCCACTACACGAGGCCCGAGGTGGTGGACCTCGTGCTCGAGGTCTCCCTCGACCGCCTGATCGAGGAACGCCTGCGGGCGGCCGGCGACGACCCCGGCGCACGGGAGCGGGCGATCCTCGGGCTCAAGGTCGTCGACCCCGCCTGCGGGTCGGGGGCCTTCCTCGTGGCCGCCGTGGACCGGCTCGCGGCCGCCCTGGCCAGGGAGCGGGCCGGGGGGGAGCAGCCCACCGAGGAGGCCATGCAGCGCTGTCGCCGCGAGGTGCTCGGCCGCTGCATCTACGGCGTGGACAAGGATCCGTTCGCGGTCGAGCTGTGCAAGGTGTCCCTCTGGATCCACTGCGCGGTCAAGGACCTCCCCCTCTCGTTCCTCGACCACCGGATCCAGCTGGGCGACTCGCTGGTGGGCTGGGGCCCGGGCGGCCCGCCGAAGGAGATCCCGGCCGAGGCCTTCGAGCCGCCGTCCAAGGCCGACCGGGAGCTCAAGGCGTTCCTCCGCTCGGCCCGTGAGCGGAACCGGGCCGTCCTTTCCGGGCAGGGCGAGCTGGGGGAGGAGCCCGCGGTCCCCGTCCTCGACCTGGAGGCCCCGGACCTCGGGCTCGAGGAAGAGGCGAGCCCCGGGGACGTCCACAGGAAGGCCGAGCGCTACCTCGCCTACCTGGCCTCGGACGAGTACCTGAGGTGGAAGGCGGCCGCCGACATCTGGACGGCGGCGTTCTTCTGGGACCCCGCGTCCGGGGAGGCCCCCACGAGCGCGGACTACTGGAGGGCGCTGCGCGGGCAGGCCGACCCCGACCTCGCCGCCAGGGCGGTCGAGATCTGCGAGGTATTCCCCGCCTTCCACTGGCCGCTCCGGTTCCCCGAGGTCTTGAGGCGGGGCGGCTTCGACGCGGTGATCGGCAACCCGCCCTGGGAGCAGGTGAAGCTCAAGGAGGAGGAGTGGTGGGCGCCCAGGCGGCGGGCGATAGCCGACCTCCGAGGAGCGGAGCGGCGGCGGGCGATCGCGGCGCTCGCGGAGAGCGAGGACGAGGAGGACCGGCGGCTCCACCGGCAGTGGGTCACGGCGCTCCAAGCGGAGGCGCGCGTGGCCGAGTGCATGCGGCGCTGCGGGCGGTTCACCCCGTCCGGCCAGGAGGCCAACACGTACCTCCTGTTCACCGAGCTCGCGGCCGACCTCTTGGTCCCCGGCGGCCGTGCGGGGATCCTCGTGAAGAGCGCCCTCGCCCTCGGCAAGGGGGCCCAGCCGGTGTTCCAGCGGCTGCTCGAGGGGGGCCGGGTGGAGGAGCTCCACGACATCGTGAACGGCGGCCCGACGGGGACCAACCTCGTGTTCAGCGGCGTCGATGCGAAGGAGCGGTTCGCCGTCCTCGGGCTCCGTTCCACGGGGGGCGAGCGCGCGTTCCAGGCCACCGTGATGAACTGGAACGTCGAGGAGGCCAGGACCCGGGAGCGGCGGCGCTTCACGCCGCGCGAGCTCCGCGTCCTCAACCCCCGCACCCGGTCCCTCACCTCGTTCCGCGAGTCCGAGGAGCTCGAGGTGGCCCTGGCCATCCACCGGGCGTTCCCCACCCTCGACCTCGAGGAGGGTGGGTCGAACCCCTGGGGTCTCTCGTACCACACCCTGTTCCACTCGAGCGGTGACTCCCACCTCTTCCTGAAGCGCGACTGCCTCGAGGCCGAGGGCTGGGTTCTCGGGCCGGACAAGGTGTTCCGGCGCGGGGACGAGGTGGCGCTCCCCGTGTACGAGGGGCAGCTGGCCAACCGCTACGACCACCGAGCCCGGACCTACGAGGGATACGCGGGTGGGAGGAAGTACGAGCGCGCCCCGGGGATCCCGGAGACCACCGACGCGCAGAAGGCCGACCCCTCCTTCGAGGTCGAGCCCCGCTACTGGATGCTCGCGAAGCACGCCGAGGCGCGCCTCGCGGAGACCGTGGGCGAGAAGGTCATGATTGGCTTCCGGGACGTCAGTGGGCCCTGGCGGGAGCAGCGCTCGGCCAAGGGCGCCATCCTCCCCCGCGTCCCCGCGACGCACAAGCTGCCCGTTCTGGCGGTGGACCGCGACCGAGCCTTCGAATTCCTGGGCGTGTTTAACTCGACGACGTTCGATTTCCTCGTCCGGGGCCACATGCCGGGCGCCTCCGTGGGTCTCGTCTGGATGCTCTCGCAGGTCGCCGCGCCGCCGCCCGGGCTGGACCCCCGCATCCCCGAGGCGGCCGAGCCCCTGTCGCTCACCTCGTACTCCGTTGCCAGGATCTTCGGCAAGGATCCCTATCCCTGGAATCCGGAGGAGCGCTACGAGCTCGACGTCCTCGTCGACGCCCTCGTCGCCCACGCCTACCAGCTCACGCGGGAGCAGTACGAGGTGGTGCTCGACTCCTTCGAGGTCATGGCCCGCGAGCAGACCCGCCGCTTCGGCTCCTACCGCTTCAAGTCCGACTGCCTCCGCGCCTACGACCGCGTCGGACGAGGAGGGTGATGGCCCATGGGCTTCCTCCGACGCCTGCTCGGGAAGGATGATCCACCGTGGCTCAGGCGGATCCCCGGGGGCGTGGAGATCACCGCCACCGTGTCGGAGGGGAGGTTCCGCGTGGACGCGGTGGGCGAGTCCCGCTACCAGGAGGCGCTCGAGGCGATCGTGGGGGGACGGACCGAGGAGGGAGCGGACCTCGAGACCGTCGCCCTCCTGGTCCCCGAGCCGACGAACCGCTACGACCCGAACGCGGTCCAGGTCCTGATCGACGGCAAGGTGGTCGGGTACCTCAGCCGGGAGAACGCCGAGGTCCTGCAGCCTCGGATCCTCGCCACGATGCGCCGGGAGCAGCGGGCGGTGGCCTGCCGGGCCCGGATCGTGGGCGGGTGGGACCGTGGCGGCGGCGACCGGGGACACTTCGGGGTGCGTCTGTACCTCGATCCCGCGGACCTCGGGGTGGATCCGGATGAAGCTGGATGGGTGGTGGGAGGAGCCCGGGGCGCACACGGGCCGGACGCGCCGGGCCGCTGGTGGGTCGGGGATGGTCGAGGGCCGTCACTTCACGGAGTACGTCGATGAGGTGCGGAGGCTCCGGAGGGAGGGGAAGGAGGATGAGGCGGAGCGGCTCCTCCTCCGGCTGGTGGATGCGGTGGAGGCCGAGGCCGCCGCGGAGGGGTGGGGCGTCGCGCCCTGGTACTACGAGCAGCTCGCCATCATCTACAGGAAGCGGAAGGACCTCGACGCCGAGGTCCGCATCCTGGAGCGCTTCGCGGGTCAGCGGCACGCGCCTGGAGCCTCCCCGCCGAAGCTGCTCGAGCGCCTCGAGAAGGCCCGTGCGCTCCGGGACCGGAGCTGAGCGGTGCCCCGCCTGGCCGTGCTCGACGAGAGCAAGGACACGAAGGGCCACCCCATCTTCGGGGTTGGTGGCATCGTCGTCGACCTCGGGCGGATCCAGGGCGTGGAGGCGGCCTGGGTCGCGGCCAAAGGCACGCACGAGGCCATCAAGTTCTCCGAGACCCCTGCCGATCGGTGCCTCACCCTGTTTCAAGCGATCGGGCGGATGCCTCTTCAGGCGCTGGTTTGCCTGCTTGAGGACTTCCGCCCGCCCCGGATGAGGATCCCAGGCACGAGCTCGCGCCGCGACATCTACGTTGTCCGGCAGGCCTTCGAGTACGCGCTGCAGCGGCTGAGCAAGCAATTCACGGAGGGCTCTCCGGAGCCCCACTTCGTCGCCTTCGACCGGAGGGACGACTTCCCTCAGCTCGAGGGGGTGTACTCCCGTTGTTACGAGGGCTCCTGGCCCATCGGGAGGGGGCAGCCTTGGCCCGCACTGAAGACGGTCGGCTTCACGGCGAGCCTCCTTACCCTCGCGCACGGACCGCTCCATGAGATGGCCGACTTCGTGGTCGGCGGACTCACCTTGTTCGCCGCCGTGCGCTGCGCGGAGCTCCGTGGGAAGCGGCTCGATGAAGGGCGACTGGCGAAGCATCGCACATGTGCGCCGGTCGTCTCGCTCCTCCCTCGCCGCCCCGGTACGGGGACGCGGGTCGGCTGGAGCGTGGTGGTGCATCCGAAACAACTGACGGGCAAGGAGCTGCTCAAGCCGCGCCTCGAGACCTGGCTCGACGAGCTGGAGGACCGGGGTTCGGGCTTGGGTCCCTGACGGACGGTACGATCGACGCTGGGAGGTGGTCTCCGCGCTCGGTGATGGGTCAATCATCGTGAGGCTCAACGGGTCTGCGGTGGCACAGGGGCGGATCGCCGTAGACGACCTCGTCGTCCTAGTCGGGCAGGTTCAGAGGGCCGTCGAGCGGATCGCGCTCGTGCTGCGCGGGGAGCAGGGGGTGCGGCCCGGCCGGCGCCCAAGGGAGGTCGAGGAGCTCACCCGTCTCGCGCTCGTCGCCCTGCGGCCGGGCAGCGTGACCCTCGAGCTCGACCTGGCCGAAGCGCAGCGCCCCTTCGAGGCCGTGGACGTCGGCCGAAGGGCGATCGAGCGGCTCCTGGAAGGCGTTGCGGTCCTCGCTGACGGTCAGTCGCCGCCCGCGGGCTGGGACGCGGGCGTGCTGCTCGCCGTCAAGGAGGTGGGGACCCTGCTCCGCCGAGGCGTGGAGCGGGTGGATCTGGAGGCCCCGGTGGGTGGCGTCAGGCGCCGGGCCCGCCTGGAACCCCAGAGCATCGAGGCCATCAGCCGCCTCGTCCGCGAACCAGTCCGGAACCTGCGCACCGTGGAAGGGCGCCTCCTCATGGCGGACTTCAAAGAGACCGCGACTAGGTGCCGGATCCATCCGCCCATGGGCCCGCCCGTGGAGTGCACCTTCGACGAGGCCCACCGGCAGGCGGTGCTGGACGCGCTGACCCGCTACGTGCGGGTGAGCGGGGAGGCCGAGGTCGAGGAGTCGACCGGTCGAATCCGACTCCTTGCGATCGCCGACCTCGAGATCCTGGACCTCGTGCCGCAGGGCGCTGCCGTGTACCCCTTCTGGGAACCGGTCGAGCTCGACGAGCTCGCCAGAATCCAGGGGGTTGGGCCCGTGTCGGACCCCCGTTCCCTCGCGGCGCCCATCTGGGAGAGCGACGAGGAGCTCGAGCGGTTCCTGGATGAGACCCACCGAGCGCGTCGATCCGAGACCGCCTGATCGTTAGGATGGTGCAGTACGTGGTCCTGGACACCGATGTGGCGTCGAGGCTGCGCAGAAGGGGCGCCTGCCGACGGATGATCTGAACCGTCTTACCGGCCAAACGCTGTGCGTGACCTTCGTGACCGTGGGTGAGCTCTACAAGGGCGCCTTTCGCGGCGGCTGGGGGTCCGAGAGGATCGCCAGGCTCGAGCAGTGGCTGAAGAACGTCCTGGTCCTTCCCTACGATGCTGCCGTCGCCAGGACCTGGGGGCGGGTCTATGCCGATGGTGAGCGACGCGGGAGGGCGCTCCCCGTGAACGACGCTTGGATCGCGGCCTGCTGCCTCAGCCGGAATCTGCCGCTCCTCACGTACAACCGGCGCGACTTCGAGGCACTCCCGGACCTGCAAATGGTCCCTGACGCGAGGTCGTCGTGAACCCCCTGAGCGTCTTCCGCGCGCTCACGGAGACCTACGATCGCTTCGTCCACACCCACCAGGCCTACAGGAACCCCGAGATCGCGGCCTGGATGCGCGAGCGCATCGAGCAGGCCGGGTTCCTCTGGCGGGAGCCCTACCTGACGCTGCGGCGGACCTACCGGGCGGGGACGCCCCTCGAGGAGTTCGTGAGCCACGGGGTCCTGCACCCGGAGGTCCCCCGGATCTTCAGGCTCGTCGTCGATGATCTCGCGAGCCCCCCGATCCGTCCCCACGAACACCAGGCCCGGGCCATCGAGCGGCTCCTGGTGCAGCGGCGCAACGTGGTCGTCACGACCGGGACCGGTTCCGGGAAGTCCTTCTGCTTCGCGATCCCCATCGTGTCCGAGGCCCTCCGCCTCCGGGATGAGGGCGTCCGCGGGGTGAAGGCGATCCTGGTTTACCCGATGAATGCCCTCGCCAATTCTCAGTACGACGACCTGGCGGCCCGCCTGGCCGGGACCGGCCTGCGGGTGTGCAACTACACATCGGACCTCGAGGAGGGCGAGGAGGCGGCCCTCCGCCGCTTCCGGGAGACCACGGGCCGGGACGAACCCCGGGACTCCGAGGTGATCTCGCGGCAGGAGCTCCGGGAACGCGGTGCCGACATCCTCATCACCAACTACGTGATGCTGGAGCTCGTCCTGACCCGGTTCCATGACCGGAGCGTCTTCCCCTTCGGCCAGATGTCGGCCCTCCGGTTCCTCGTGCTCGACGAGGTCCACACGCACACCGGTCGCCAGGGGGCGGACGTGGCCTGCCTCGTCCGCAGGCTCAAGGAGCACACCCGCACCACGGGGCGGCTCCGGTGCGTGGCCACCTCCGCGACGGTCGATTCCTCCTCCCCCGAGCGGGCGGCGGAGCAGATCGCTGCATTCGCCGCGCAGCTCTTCGGCGAGCCCTTCGAGCCCCAGGACGTCGTGGGGGAGGCCTACGTGGGGTACCTCACGGCCGACGAGGCCGATCCCCTCCCGCCCGTTCCCGTGTCGGACCGCGAGCGCCTCGCCCGCTGCGAGCGGGGGGAGGGGGAGGCGCTGGCCGCGGCGCGGGAGGCGCTCTGCGGCCGCCCTGGCGCCGGCCCGGACGACCTCCGCCGGCAGGCGACCGTGCGCTTCCTCGAGCGGACCTTGATCCCCGAGGGCGGGGGGCCCGGCCCCGCGGCCGTGGCCTGGGGCGAGCTGGTGGAGCGCTACCGCCGGGAGCTCCGCCCCGGGTCGAGCCGGGAGGAGGCGGACGGGGAGCTCCAGACGGCCCTGGTCGTGGCCGCCCAGACGCTGGTCCGGACGGAGGAGGGGGAGGAGGTGCCGCTTCTCCTGCCGAAGGTCCACGCCTTCTTCAGCCAGGGCCGAACGGTGACGGCCTGCCTCCGCCTCCACCTGTCGGACCTCGGCCAGACCACCTGCCCCGACTGTCCCGAGGTCGATGTCCCCACCTTCCCGCTCGCGTTCTGCGCGGCCTGCGGGCAGGAGTTCCTCGTGGCGTGGATCGACGAAGCGGGTCCTTTCCCGCGGGCCGTCCCACGGGACTTCGAGGCGCTCGAGGGGTGGGAAGCGTCGGCGCCCGAGGGGCTCGCGGTCGGGCGGCTCCCGCAAGGAGGGGCCAGCCGCCCGGGCTACCCCGCCTACCTGTGCCCCGAGCCGTGGGATCCCGAGGCGAGCCCGCCGGACGCCTCGGTGCTGCGCAGGGACGGCTCGCCCCGAGAGGGCTACGAGGGCGCAGTGCCGGCGAACGTCGCGGTGTGCACCGCGTGCGGCGGCCTGGGAGGGGCCTGCGAGCACGGGGCCGATCGCGAGATGGCCCTGGTACGGCGCCCCCTGCTGCTCTGCCCGACCTGCGGGATCGTCTACGACCGCCGGAGCGTGGAGTTCAACAAGTTCTTCCTTGCTGGCGTCGTGGGGAAAGCCACGGCGACCGACGCTCTGGTGGGCCGGCTCCTCCAGGAGTTGCCCGCCGAGTCCAAGCGCTCGGTGATCGGCTTCACCGACAACCGCCAGGACGCGGCCTTCCAGGCCGCGCACCTCAACGACCTGCATCGCCGGACCCACTTCCGGCGGGCCCTCTACCAGGGGCTCGTGCGGCGGGCTGGAGCCGTCACCCTCGGGGAGGCTGCCAAGGCGGCCTACGAGGAGATGGAGCTGACCGACACGGTCCCCGCCTACTCGAGTCAGACCACGGTCGTGGTCGGGACGGCGGCCACGGCCACCCGGGCCACGTACCTTCGGTACCTCGAGTTCGGTGCCCTGAGCGAAGTGGCAGCCCGCCACCGGCGCATCCAGCCGAGCCTCGAGATGGTCGGGCTCGTATCGGTCGTCTACGATGGGTTGGAGGAGGTAGCTGGGGAGGACGGGTTCTGGGAGCCGGTGCCCGAGGTGCGCCGGCTCGATCCTTCGGATCGCCTCGACTATCTGCGCGGGCTCCTCGACCTGATCCGACGCGCCGGTGCCATCGAGCAGGAGTCGTTCGAGCGGCCGGACGACTTCCGTAGGGACGTGATCGCCAAGATCGACGAGGCCGCGCAGTTCCACGACGAGTCCCTTCCGCCGTACCGTCCGGTGGTTTTCAGCGACGACCTCGCCGCCGATACGTGGGATCTCGCGGTGCGCCGGCTCACGAGCGGAAAGGGGGGGAAGGGCTCCTCCTCGTTGCTGCGCTGGACTCAGAAGGCGCTCGGGCTGAGCCGGGAAGCGGCGGCGGAGGTCGTCGGGCGCGTCGTGGGCGTGCTCGCCGCCGACGAGGTGAAGCTCCTGATCGCGACCGCCGCGAAGGGCGGGGCCGGGTACCGGATCGACGGAGGCAGGGTACACCTGGCGCCGCGGGACGAGCCCCGAGCCCTCGTCTGCCCCCGCTGCTTCGCGCGTTGGGAATTCTCGGTCCCGCGGCCGTGTCCCGCCTGCCTCAAGGTCGACCTCCGCTGGCAGGATCTCTCGGGGACCTTCTTCCGGGCCGAGTACGCCGCGCCCCTCGAGGAGCGCGTCCCGGCCGTGGCGGAGGAGCATTCGGCGCAGGTGGCGGGCCCCGACCGGCGCCGCTTCGAGCTGGAGTTCCAGGATCCCGAGAAGCCGCTGAACGTGCTCTTCTGCACGCCCACGATGGAGCTCGGCATCGACATCGGGGCCCTCGCGGCCGTCTACATGCGGAACGTCCCGCCGGCCCCAGCGAACTACGCCCAGCGGCAGGGCCGGGCCGGGCGGCGGTCCCGGCCCGCCCTGGTCGCCACCTTCTGCGGGACCTTCGGCCGCTGGGGCGCCCACGACCAGTACTTCTACCGGTTTCCCGAGCGGATCATCGCCGGGACCATCGCCCCGCCTCGCTTCCTCCTCGACAACCGGGCCCTGCTCGAGAGCCACGTCCGCGCGAGCGTGCTGGAGGTGGCGGACCTCAAGCTCCCCTCCGCAGCACGTGACCTCCTGGACGCGAACGAGGAGGGGGTGGCCCGGGGCCTCCCCCTCCTCGCGGATCTGGCCGAGGACTGGAGGGGGAAGGTCGCCGAGGCGAGGGAGGCGGTGGTGGGCTTCGCCGTCTCGGCCTTCGGGGAGGAGCTCGGGGGAGCCGGCCTCGGGCGGGCCGACGTCAAGCGGCTGGTCGACGGGTTCGTCGAGGACCTCGACCGCGCCTTCGACGCGTTCCGCGACGAGTATCGGGCGCTCGTCGAGGAGGTCGGCGAGATCAACCGCCGGGCGACCTTCGGCCGGGTCGACCAAGACGACGCGGTCCGCCGCGACGCCATCAACCACCGCCTCGCCGACATGCGGGAGGGCAGGGGCGACTTCTACACCTACCGCTACCTCGGCCTCCGCGGGTTCCTGCCCAACTACGCGTTCCCCCGGCGGGCCTCGACCGCCCACTTCAACGACCGCCGGGAGTCGGTCGCCAGGGCGCCGACGATCGCCCTCCGGGAGTTCGCCCCGCTCAACGCGCTCTACTACCGGGGCAGGCGCTACCGCGTGGAGCGGGCCCAGCCCCGGTCGCGCGGACAGGGGAGGTACTGGTCCCCGCTCAAGGTCTGTCCCTGCGGGAACTTCTTCCTGGGGGACGAGGTCGCTCGAGCGAGCGGGTGCCCCGCCTGCGGGCGCGGGCTCGTGGACGAGCACTCCGAGCGCCACGCTCTGGAGCTTCCCGATGCGGTGGCCCGTCGGCGGGGGAGGATCTCCGCGGACGAGGAGGAGCGCCGGCGGCTGGGGTTCGACGTCCGCCCGTACTACCGGGCCGGCCCGCGCTCGGTACCGGGGGAGCTCGTGGTGGGCGGGGCGCCGGTCGCGGAGTTCCGCTACGTGCGCCACGGGGAGCTGCTGCTCGTGAACTTCGGGTTCCGGACGGGTGAGGAGCGAGGCTTCCGCCTCTGCGACCGGTGCGGTGCGTGGCTCTCGAGCGAGGAGGGCGCCGAGCGGCACGTGGCCGAGGACGGGCGCTGGGCCTGCCCCGCCGGCGAGGGGCCCGGCGACGTCCGCAGCGAAATCGTCCTGTACACGAGGGGGACCCACGACCTCGTGCTGCTGGATGCGCCGGTGCCGCCGGACGGGGGACGGGCCTCCTTCGGCTGGTCGCTGCTGTACGCGCTGACCTCAGGTTTCGAGGTGGCCTACAGCGCCGACCAGTCCGAGCTCGGCGGCTTCCTCTTCGACCACCCCAAGGACGGCTCGCGGATCCGGGTGCTGCTGTACGAGACCGACGAGGGCGGCCAGGGCCTCCTCAACCACCTCACCGAGGGCGAGGGGTGGCGGCGGGTCGCCGAGCGCGCCCTCGAGATCCTCCATGTGGACCCCTCGAGCGGCGGGGACCTCGAGGGGGCCTGCGAGCGGGCCTGCTACGACTGCCTGCTCTCCTTCTACAACCAGCTCCACCACGCCATCCTGGACCGGCGGGCGGCGGTCCCCTTCCTCAGAGAGCTGATGCGGGCGGAGATCGAGATGCGTGGCGCTGAGGATCGCTGGGAGGAGCTCGAGGCGGCCGGCGTGGGGGCCGAGCCCGCGGTGATCCGCCGGATGCGGGAGTTCGGGTTCCCGCCACCCGCCGACCAGCACCGCGTCCTCCGACGCGCCGACGGGAGCCCGGTGACCGAGGCCGACCTGTTCTACGCGCCCAACGTCGTCGTGTGGGTCCAGGGGGCCCCCCACGGAAAGGGCTACGTGGTTCAGCGTGACGAGCGGCTCCGCCGGGAGCTCAAGGGCCTCGGCTACCGGCTCGTGGAGATTTGGGCGGAGCGCGTGGACGAGGGCCTGCGCGCCCTCGCCCTGGCCCTCGACCTCCCCGAGGTGGGCGAACGAATCGAGCGCGGAGCGCAGCAGGGCACAGCTAGGGCGCCCGCTCTCCGTGTGGTCGGCCGGGAGGAAGCGGAGCCGTACGTGCGTCACGTTCCGGTCATGACTCTTCAGGCAGCAGCGGGCGCGTTCCTCGAGAACCGCCCCGTCGAGGAAGTGGGGTGGGTGGAGATCCCCGGGGGTCCCTTCCGGGAAGGGTACTTCGCAGCCCAGATGCGGGGTCGCTCGATGGAGCCGCTCATCCCCGACGGCGCGCTCTGCCTGTTCCGAGCACCCGTCGAAGGCTCTCGGGACCGCAAGGTGGTGCTCGTGCAGCTTGCAGGCGCGGAGGACCCCGAGGGCGGAGGGCGCTACACGGTGAAGCGCTACCGGAGCGAGAAGGTGGCGATGGACGACGGGACGTGGAGGCACTCACGGATCTGGCTCGAGCCTGCGAACCCGTCCTTCGAACCGATCGAGCTCGCCCCGGACGAGGAGAGCGTCGCCGTGATCGCCGAGTTCGTCCGGGTCCTCTAACGATCCGCCTCAACCTTCCCGTTCAGGTGAACGCCCGGCGGACCTACGTGTGGAAGCGGCGCGCGCGAGCGCCACGGGCTCGGGATCCTGCGTCCGCGCGCACCGGCGCCCGCGCCTGTCCAACCAGCTCTCGCGCTTCCTCGAAGAGCGGATCGTCGCCTTCGCGCTCGGGCACCCGGGCTACGGCCCGCGCGAGCGGGCTACGCGAGAGCACTGGGGCGGGATCGTCGTTCCGCAACGGCGTCTGGCGCTTCCTGCGCCGGCACGGCCTCAACACGCGCCAGAAGCGGCTCTGCCTCGTAGCCGGCTACGCCGCGCCCTACAAGCCGCCGGGGAGCCCGAGCCCGAGCGGCACGTGGAGGCCTACGGCTGGCAGTAGACTGTGATCGTAACCACGCGCCGCGACTCCGACTGCGAGGCCTCTGCTACGCCGAGACGGCCGTGAGCAGCTCGAGGACCGGCTCGCGCGCAGTCGGAGCTTCGAGCCAGACGAGCGGCCGCTCGGGATCGAGCCGGCCGTCGAGGGCGAAGGCGAGACGGGTGGCGGCGAGGAGAAGCGGAAGCGCCGCGCGTAACGGGTCGGCCTGGTGCACCCGGATCTCGAAGCCGACTGTGAAGCGGCAGGTCACTGGTCGCTCGAGCTCGACGCGGAGGAGCAGGCGCCAGTAGTCGCGTCGCCTGGTGGGCGGGAGGAGCGACCAGCCGCAGGAGGCGCGGACTACCGGGTCGTCCTCGATGACGCGGGCGAGGTCGAGGACGTCGCCCCGCCGCCGCGAGTCGACGTGGAGTGCGACGGTGAGTCCGTCGTCGGGGTTGCCGTCGAAGACGGTGACGGCGCGGCAGGGGAGCGCCTCGTCGGCGAGCCGCTCGAGCTTCTTCTCGAGCCGCCTGGGCGGCAGCGTGCTCAGGTCCTCGAGCATGACCCTCACCGTAGCGCGGCCTCCGGTCGGAACACGCCCCGCCCGGCGAGCCGGCGCAGGCGGCGTTCCTTGAACCAGGGCCGAAGCGCGATGCGGGCGGGCGGGAGGTGGCCGTAGACGAGGATGCCGTGGCCGGGGGTGAGCTGGCGGAGGAGGTTCTCGGGGGCGAGCTCGCGCTCGGCGATCGATTCGGTGGTGGTGCGGCGGCCGTCGGCGTCGATGCTGGTGAGGTGTCGTCGGACCTTATGGCGGCCGAGGAGCTGCGTGATGTAGCGGAGGGTGGGCATGTCGGAGATGCCGGAGAGGATGATCTTGGCGCGGTGGTTGGCGAGGATGGTGGCGGCGCGGTCGGGACCGTAGGCGCTGCCGATCTGGGCCATGTCCTGGAAGATGGAGACGAGCTGGATGCCCTGCCCGGCGCCGGTGGAGGCGAGGGTGGCGAGGTCGCGCAGGGGCGCGATGTTGGCGCACTCGTCGAGGACGAGCAGCAGCGGCGGGTCGAGCGGCTTCCCGGTCTCGGCGGAGCGCTCGTAGGCGTGGGCGACGATCTCGTGGACGAGGGTGGCGAAGAGCGGCTGCAGGCGGCGTTGCTCGTGGGCGGGGGCGCAGAGGTAGGCGGTGTGGCGGCCGCCGTCGAGCAGGTGGTCGGCGCGGAGCTCGGCGGTCATGGCGGAGGCGAGCACGCCGGGGTCGCTGTAGGCGAGGAGGACGGTTTGGGCGGTGGCGTAGACGCTGCCGCGGGTGCGCTCGTCCCACATCGAGATCGCGTCGTAGGCGTTGATCGCCTCTTCTTCGTCGTTCGCCTCGAGCGCGAGGTGGACGGGCTCGGGGTCTTGGCTGTCGAGCCACTCGACGACTTGGGCCATGGTGCCGCCGCTGCAGGCGGCGGCGAGGAGGATGGGGGCGAGGACCTTGGCCGCGGCGGCGTACCAGAAGGCGGCGCCTTCGATGTCGGGTCGGGCGGGGCGGGCGGTGCGGACGAGCCAGTCGGCGACGCGTTGGGCGCCTTGCCAGGTGAGGGCCTCGCGGAGCGGCGTCCAGCCGGCTGGGGGGAGCCCGGTGCTAGAGGTCGGGTCGTAGATCCAGGTCTTCGCGCCCGGCAGCGAGGCGCGCGCGGCGAGTGTCTCGTGGACGAGGTCGGTCTTGACGGAGGTGGCGACGACCGGCCCCTGCCATTCGAGGATGGCCGGGATGGCGAAGCCGGTCGTCTTGCCGGTCTGGGTGGGGCCGATGACGATCACCGATTGCCGCGGCTCGGCGGAGACGAGGCGGCCGTCGACGCGTCCGAGGCTGAGGCGGCCGCGCCGGCGGCGGCGCGCCCGTAGCGACCGGAGGTCGCGGAGGCGCGCCCAGCGGGCGTCGTGCGCTTCGGCGCGGCCGGCGCGGCGGAGCGACCACCATGCGGCTGCCGCGATCGCCGGCAGGACGAGCGCCGCCGCCGTTACGTAGAAGGCGAGCGGCCCCGGCACGAGCTCGCGGGCACCGGCGGGCCAGGCGCGGGCTGGGTCGCCGAGGTGATCCGGGTATCGGATCGCGACCGCGCCGATCTCGGAGGGGGCGACGCGGGGCCAGCCGCCGCGAAAGAGGAGGGCGGAGAGCTGCCCGGTCAGCCAGACGAGCGCTCCGGCGGCGAGGAGGCCGCCGAAGAGACGCAGAGCGAGCGCCTCCAGGGGATGCAGGTCCGAGACGCCGCCTCTCGCCGGCGTGTTCGGCCGGGCTGTCACGCCGCGGCTTTTGTCGCCATCCGCGCGTCGGTGTCCACGATCGCGCGCTCGAGCGCCGAGAGACGATGCTGAACGAGGAAGGAACGCTGACCGACCTTCCAGAGCGCCCAGCCGCGCCGCAGGTGGGGAAGGAGCTCCGCCTCGGTGTCGGTGAGGCCGAGCAGCTCGCGCGCCTGCGGCAGCTGGTCGGGCGGCTGCGCGTAGCAGACCTTCGTCTCGGCGTCGGCGAGCAGACCCTCGGCGAGCCGGAGCTCACGGCTGCCTTCGGCACCGGCGGCGTGGAGGTCGGAGAGCCGGTGGAGGACGACGATGTTCTGGACGCCGAGGGCGCGCGAGAGCTTGAACGACTGCTGGAGCCACTCGCCGATGCCGATGCTGGAGAGGATCCGCCAGCCCTCGTCGACGACCACGATCCGCTTCTGGCTGCGCTCGTCCGTCTCCGCCTCGATCATCGCCTGGAGCCAGGCGGTGGCGCAAGTCATGAGGATGCCGAGCGCCGAGGTGTGCGTGTTCAGCACCGCGCGGAGGTTCAGGACGACGAGGGGCGCGTCGAGGTCGAGCCCGGGGGTCGTGGGGCCGTCGAACATGCCGTGCAGGTTTCCGGTGCAGAGCTGGTCGAGCGCGAAGGCCATCGGCCGGACACAGGCGGCGATCTCCTCGACTTCCATCGCGAGCGCCTCGGCCATCTCCGCCGGCGGGTGGAGGAGCACGTCGACGACCGCGGGCAGTGTGGGCTCGCCCTCGGCTCGACGCTCGAGGACGCGGAGCGCCTCCTGGCCGGCGCGCTTCTCCTCCGGCGTCAGCGCCCGCTCGAGGGTGGCGGCCGCCACCGAGTAGAGGAGGTTGAGCTGCCGCTCGGGTCCCCCGCGCGGGGTGAGACGCCCTGTGTCAACCCCCCTGCGCGAGGAGGCGCTGGAGGCTTCCGTGCTGGGCCGGGTCGTAGGGCGTTCGGTCCTGCCACATGCGCCAGATCACACGCAGCCAGGCACGGCCGAGGATGCGGATGGCGTGCGG